>NZ_NWTB01000073.1:0-580 GCF_002531875.1 Sinorhizobium sp. FG01 | reverse complement strand
CTCCTTGGCAAAGCGGCAACGTTAACCGCGAACAAGGTGTCTCAAAGGCGGGAAATCCGCGTTTGCGAGCGACCATGGTCGAGCTCGCCTGGCTGTGGTTGCGGCATCAACCAAAATCGGCACTGACCTGCTGGTTTAAGGAGCGCATCGCTCGCAATAGCGGCCGTCTGAAAAAGCCGATGATTGTGGCTTTGGCGCGCAAGCTGCTCGTTGCACTCTGGAAATACGTGAGCTCCGGCGTCGTGATCGAAGGTGCAATCATGAAAGCCGCCTGACGCGCAAAACAGCATCGAAAAGCAAATTCCAATCCTCAGGGTGTGATCAGCCCTGACGGATCCAGGTGAACGGACCGGGATTCCTTTTGGCTTCAACTGCCGGTCTTGAGATTGGTCCCGTTCTCCTGAGCCCGCGCCCGCGAAAGCGGGAAATTGGTGCCCGCCGTTGAAGCGGCGACCGGATGTGAGGTTGTACAGGCTCGATAACGAGCCGGTAAAGCGATGGGCTCAGACCGTGGATCCGCGAACAAAGGAGGCTTTGTGATGCCATCAAAATGAACCATTGACAAAAAACCTGATGTGAG
>NZ_NWTB01000072.1:0-628 GCF_002531875.1 Sinorhizobium sp. FG01 | reverse complement strand
GTCAGCCCATTCGCTCGGACGCATAGCTCCCAGGGCTCGGCGGAAACACCACGACGCGGTTGCCGTTGATGAAGGTGCGGTGATGGATATGGGCGTGCACGGCGCGCGCCAGCACCTGGCTCTCGACGTCACGGCCGATCGACACATAGTCCTCGGCCGACTGCGCATGGGTGATGCGGGCGATGTCCTGCTCGATGATCGGGCCCTCGTCGAGATCGGCGGTGACGTAGTGCGCCGTCGCGCCGATCAGCTTGACGCCGCGCTCATAGGCCTGCTTGTAGGGATTGGCGCCCTTGAAGGACGGCAGGAAGGAGTGGTGGATGTTGATAATCTTCCCCGACATCTTCTTGCAGAGCGCGTCGGACAGAACCTGCATGTAGCGGGCCAAAACGATCAGCTCGGCGCCGGTCTGCTCGACGATCTCCAGAAGCTGGGCTTCGGCCTTTGGCTTGTTCTCCTTCGTCACTTTGATGCAGTGGAAGGGAATGTCGTGGTTGACGACCACCTTCTGGTAATCGAAGTGGTTGGAGACGACGCCGACGATGTCGATCGGCAGCGCGCCGATCTTCCAGCGGTAGAGCAGGTCGTTCAGGCAATGGCCGAAACGCGACACCATCAGCAGCACCTT
>NZ_NWTB01000071.1:0-636 GCF_002531875.1 Sinorhizobium sp. FG01 | reverse complement strand
GCGAGCATGGCGCGCCGGTCGATATGGAGGCCTACCAGAACTTCCTCAAAGAGATCGGCTATCTCCTGCCGGAGGGACCGGATTTCTCCGTCTCGACTGCCAATGTCGATGCCGAGATCGCGACCATTGCCGGTCCGCAGCTCGTCGTGCCGGTGATGAATGCCCGCTATGCGCTGAACGCCGCCAATGCGCGCTGGGGCTCGCTCTATGACGCACTTTACGGCACCGACGCCATTGCCGAAACGGACGGGGCCGAGCGCGGCAAGGGCTATAATCCGGCGCGCGGTGCCAAGGTCATCGCCTGGGCCCGGGACTTTCTCGATGCGAGCGCGCCGCTCGCGACAGGCCGCTGGAGCGACGTCGCCGCGCTTGCGGTCGACGGGTCGACTCTCTCGCTGACCTTGACGACCGGCGTCCGGACGACGCTTCGCAATACGGCGCAGTTCGCCGGCTATTCCGGCACCGCAGCGGCGCCCTCCGAGATCGCTCTCACCCAGAACAATCTGCACATCGTCATCGCCGTCGATGCGAAGACGCCGATCGGCCAGACCGATGCGGCCGGGATTTCCGACATCATCCTCGAATCGGCGATCACCACGATCATGGATTGCGAGGATTCGGTCGCCGCCGTCGACG
>NZ_NWTB01000070.1:0-697 GCF_002531875.1 Sinorhizobium sp. FG01 | reverse complement strand
TTCTGTATCTGTTGATATGTCACGCTAACGGCCATCGCGAGCGCGCTCTGTGTCATGCCCGTCAAGAGACGCCGCGCTCGGATTCTTCGGCCAACTTGAAGATCAATCGGGTCTGGTTTTCTGTTCTCCAGTGGACGGCTGAGCAATCAGTTCTCCCTGCAAGGTGAATGGATGCGCTGCGCACGTCGCCTCAACGAAGCTGGCTTCAGCTCGCCGGGAAACGGAGTTAGGAGTGTAGCCACTCAACGGCGGTCTCTCTTAGAGCAAAAGAATTGGTGGCGCGTCAGACCTTTGACCGCCTCAGCATGCTGCCGGCACCAGACTAAAGTCCCTTTGAGGTCAGGTAGGGCAGGGGGAGTTGTGCGATGCTGCGTGGCAGTTGCTCGGTCGGGGCTGCTGCAACGGAAGGACTGGTCGTCCGCCCTACTGAAGACAGGCAGGCGAGGGCGGCAGTGCACGTGGAGCAGATCCAGGTCAACAAGCGCCTTGCATCCGGCGCCAACAGGAGGAGTGCTCGCGACACGAAGCAGAGAGCGGAGGCGAGAATTGCGGTCGATACTGGCGACGGCTGTACTTGGACTGATCGCGATCTTGGGCGGCTGGGCGCACGATGAAGCCGCCCGTGCTGCTGATCAGCGGGCGCTTTGCTTGTGTGAATACTCGAGGACCGAGCAGAAACGAAACCTGACGATCGCCA
>NZ_NWTB01000069.1:0-698 GCF_002531875.1 Sinorhizobium sp. FG01 | reverse complement strand
CGCAAGACCAATCTCTGCACCGCCATCCGCGCCACCCAGGGGCAAGGCGTCATGCCGGACGGCACCTCGCGGTTCTCGATCGGCAAGGACAAGATCCACCACTATATGGGCTGCTCGACCTTCGCCAACTTCACCGTGCTGCCGGAGATCGCGCTCGCCAAGGTCAATCCGGACGCTCCGTTCGACAAGATCTGCTATATCGGCTGCGGCGTCACCACCGGCATCGGCGCGGTGGTCAACACGGCACGAGTGGAGATGGGCTCGACCGCGATCGTCTTCGGTCTCGGCGGCATCGGTTTGAACGTCATCCAGGGGCTGCGGCTTGCCGGCGCCGACATGATCATCGGCGTCGATCTGAACAACGACAAGAAGGCCTGGGGCGAGAAGTTCGGCATGACCCACTTCGTCAACCCGACGGAGATCGACGGCGACATCGTCGCCCATCTGGTCAACATGACGAAGCGCGGCGCCGACCAGATCGGCGGCGCCGACTACACCTTCGACTGCACCGGCAATGTGAAGGTGATGCGCCAGGCGCTCGAAGCCTCGCATCGCGGCTGGGGCAAGTCGGTGGTGATCGGCGTCGCCGGCGCCGGCCAGGAGATTTCCACCCGGCCGTTCCAGCTGGTCACCGGCCGCCAATGGATGGGCACCGCCTTCGGCGGCGCCCGCGGCCGCACCGACGTGCCGAAGATCGT
>NZ_NWTB01000068.1:0-266 GCF_002531875.1 Sinorhizobium sp. FG01 | reverse complement strand
AGATCTGGTTCTCCCAGGCGGCGAGTTGGTGTTCCTTCAGCATGTCCTCGATCACCTTGGGGCAGACGTTGCGGAACTTGCCGGTGTCGGCCGGGACGACCTCGATCATGCGCTCGATCATCTCGGCGGGGTCCATCCGACCCTCGGGCGTGGCGAAGAAATCGTCGAAGCCCTTGCGCAGGTCGGCGCGCTTGGTGATGTTCTTGCTGTCGTCCAGCCAACGGAACGGATTGTCGGCCATGGTTTCGTTGTAGCCGGTGTAGTAG
>NZ_NWTB01000067.1:0-450 GCF_002531875.1 Sinorhizobium sp. FG01 | reverse complement strand
GGCGCCCGGATTGATCGTCTGGATCTTGATTCCGTATGCGGCCAGTTCCTGCTGCAACGCTTCGGCGATCGACTCCAGCGCATGCTTGGTCGAGACGTAGGTGCCCCAGTTGGCCGGGGTGAACAGGCCGCCCATCGAGGAGGTGAAGACCACCTTCTTGCCCTGACTCTTGCCCTCGCGCACCCACTTCTGAACGACGCCCTGCGTCAACGTCAGTGGCAGGAAGACGTTGATCTCGAAATTGCGACGCACGATGTCGACCGGAATTTCCCAGACCGGGCCGGGCTCACCCTGACCGGCATTGTTCCACAGAATGTCGAAATCCCAGCTCTGGGCCTGGCGGACGTCGTAGGGGTCGGTGAGGTCAAGCCGCTCGACGCGAATACGGTCGGCGAGGCCGAGCGCCTCCACCTCGTTGCGCAGTGCGGTGACCATCGGCGAAACCTGGCA
>NZ_NWTB01000066.1:0-753 GCF_002531875.1 Sinorhizobium sp. FG01 | reverse complement strand
TCATCATGAACAGCCGTTCGTTTGGACGGTCGGTTCCTCGTGCCCAAAGCATTGACAACGGACATCAGAGCGGTGTTTTGCTCCCACGTTGCCTGCCGTGGCCTGATCTGTGATCGACGTTCCATGGACGAAGAGCAAGGAGTTTTTCTCCATCGAGTCTACACTGGAGGTTCTCACGACTCGGCATCGGCGGCATGAGGTTTATCGGTAATGGCCTGACGATGTGAAGGCACGGATTGTGTCTGAGGATCTGCGACCTGGCGTAACGGTTAACGAAGTCGCGGAACGCTACGGGCTGAAGGCTCCGTCTGCTGGCGAATCGTGAGCCGGCGACGGCGGAAGCTTGGCTGCGGCAGAACGCTCAAACCCAAATCATTGCCCGCGATCGTGGCGGCGATTACGGGTTGGCGGCCGCAAGAGCATTGCCCGATGCAGTGCAAGGTCACTGATCGATGGCATTTGATGGAGAACGCCAGCCGTGCGTTCCTGGACGCCGTCCGCAAACCGATGCGGCAAATCCGCAAGACACTCGGAGCAACGCGCGTCAATCCCAAGCTGCTGACCGCGGCCGAACGCCTTCAATACGAAGGCCATCTCCGGCGCCAACAGACCAACGCAGCCATCATGGCGCTGACAAAGGAAAATGCCACGATCAAGGAAATCGTGCGCCGTACCGTGTCGACAGAGCCAATACTTGCAAGAGGCGGGGCCTTACCGGTGGCCGAGATCGAGGACGTCATAGCAAAAGCAGTT
>NZ_NWTB01000065.1:0-913 GCF_002531875.1 Sinorhizobium sp. FG01 | reverse complement strand
GGACTACTCCTAGTGTTTGCACTAGGACTTGCAGCCTTCAGCCTGCCTCAGCAAGGCGGCCGTCACCGGATGGGTACTACACTTCCGGGTCGGTGGAACATTCACGCCGGGACTTGAACGAGCCGATTAAAAGAAGCGCCAGAAGGCGTGGGCGGCGACGGAAAATAGCCCTTCTTTTCGCCAGCGCCTCATGGACCTAGACGAACCGCCCGAACCAGGGACGCCACAGACACAAAAGCTCCCGGACCTCTGGTTCGTCGGCGTTCTGTCATCCTGTCGTGAGCGAGTTCCGGCTACACAGTGCCATCGCCATAAAGGTGCCGATTTCGCTCATGAACGGTCATCGGCTCCCCAGCCGAACTGAGCCCTAACCCTGAGAATTCCAGCTCCCGGTGGCCCAAATGTGGGGTGCACTTCAAAACCAAGCCGGATCGATATCGTCCTAAGAGCCTTTTCCCGGAGCTGACCGTTGCTTCAGGCATGGCCATGCTGGTTGTCGGCGTTTCCCGTTTGACAATTCCCTACCTGGAGTAGGTCCGCGTCTGGCGACCTCCCGAAGTTCTCACAACAGCTGGCAGCATTTCATACCGCAGCGCTTTGAATCATCCACGTTTCAGGGGTCACGACGGTTTGGTATAAATTACTCTCCCTCATACATTATTCTTCGATAGTCGTTGGACGGAATCTAATCGGCTCTTCAACAGTGTGAAGAATTGATGTCAGACCGTGCAGCACGCTCAAAGAGGATCCTATAGCATAGGATGACGAAGAGGGGCTGCGCACCGTCTTGCCCGTTTCCCATTACGCGCAGCCAAAACGCGACACGGAGAGATGACAATGGCGATGCCGAGAGGACCACAGGCGTTCCCCAGGAGTGAATACTTGCAGCGCCTGTCCGTCGTTAAGGCGGAGA
>NZ_NWTB01000064.1:0-926 GCF_002531875.1 Sinorhizobium sp. FG01 | reverse complement strand
TCGACACCGCACCGCGGCTGAAGGTCTTGAAGACCGAAGAGCCGTCCGGCCGCAAGGCCGGCATCAAGGTGAAGTCGGTCGCCGAGCTCGTCGACAAGCTCAAGTCCGAAGCCGGCGTGCTTTAAGTTTAAGGAAAGGGAGATTTCCATCATGGCCATTCTGCTTCTGGCTGACCACGACACCACACACCTTTCCGACCAGACGGCGAAGGCGCTGACCGCCGCGACGAAGATCGGCGGCGATGTGCATGTGCTCATTGCCGGCTCAGGCGTTAAAGGGGTCGCCGAGCAGGCGGCCAAGCTTTCCGGCGTCGCCAAGGTGCTGGTCGCCGACGACGCCTCGCTCGCCAACAACCTGGCCGAGCCGCTGGCGGCGCTGATCGTCTCGCTCGCCGGTTCCTACGACACGCTGATTGCCGCCGCCACCTCGGTCGGCAAGAACGTCATGCCGCGGGTTGCCGCCCTCCTCGACGTCGCCCAGGTCTCGGAGATCATCGAAGTGGTCTCTGCCGACACTTATCGGCGGCCGATCTATGCCGGCAATGCCATCCAGACGGTGCAGACGAGCGAAGCCAAGCGGGTGATCACCGTCAGGACCGCCTCGTTCGCCGCCGCCGGTGAAGGCGGTTCAGCGGTCATCGAGAGCGTCTCGGCCGCCGCCGATCCGGGGCTTTCCAGTCATGTCTCCGACGCGCTGTCCTCCTCCGACCGGCCGGAGCTGACCTCGGCGAAGATCATCATCTCCGGCGGCCGGGCGCTCGGCTCCTCGGAGAAGTTCAAGGAGGTGATCCTGCCGGTCGCCGACAAGCTCGGCGCCGCCGTCGGCGCCTCGCGCGCCGCCGTCGATGCCGGCTATGCGCCGAACGACTGGCAGGTCGGCCAGACCGGCAAGGTGGTCGCCCCCGACCTCTACATCGCCTGCGGCAT
>NZ_NWTB01000063.1:0-934 GCF_002531875.1 Sinorhizobium sp. FG01 | reverse complement strand
GTGGAGGATATCACATGATCATCGAGCATTCCGCGGAGGTCCGCGGCAAGACACCCTTTTACCGCCATCTCTATGTCCAGGTTCTGGCGGCGATCGCCGCGGGCATCCTGCTCGGCCATTTCTATCCCGAGCTCGGCACTGAGCTGAAGCCGCTCGGCGACGCCTTCATCAAGCTCGTTAAAATGATCATCGCGCCGGTGATCTTCCTGACTGTCGCGACCGGCATTGCGGGGATGACCGATCTCGCCAAGGTCGGCCGCGTCGCCGGCAAGGCAATGATCTACTTCCTGACCTTCTCCACGCTTGCGCTCGTCGTCGGCCTCATCGTCGCCAATGTCGTGCAGCCGGGTGCGGGCATGCATATCGACCCGGCCTCGCTCGACGCGAAGGCGGTCGCCTCCTATGCGGCGAAGGCGCATGAGCAGTCGATCACCGGCTTCCTGATGAACATCATCCCGACGACGCTGGTCGGCGCCTTTGCCGAGGGCGACATCCTGCAGGTGCTGTTCATCTCGGTGCTCTTCGGCCTCTCGCTCGCCATGGTCGGCAAGAAGGCCGAGCCGGTCGTCGACTTCCTGCAGGCGCTGACGCTGCCGATCTTCCGGCTGGTGGCGATCCTGATGAAGGCCGCTCCGATCGGCGCCTTCGGCGCGATGGCGTTCACCATCGGCAAATACGGCGTCGCCTCGATCGCCAACCTCGCCATGCTCATCGGCACCTTCTACCTGACCTCCTTCCTGTTCGTCTTCGTCGTGCTTGGCGCGGTGGCCCGCTACAACGGCTTCTCGATCGTGGCGCTGATCCGCTACATCAAGGAGGAACTTCTGCTGGTGCTCGGAACGTCTTCCTCGGAAGCCGCACTGCCGGGCCTGATGAACAAGATGGAAAAGGCCGGTTGCAAGCGCTCGGTCGTCGGCCTCGTCATTCCGACCGG
>NZ_NWTB01000006.1:0-452614 GCF_002531875.1 Sinorhizobium sp. FG01 | reverse complement strand
GGCAGCGCGCCGATCTTCCAGCGGTAGAGCAGGTCGTTCAGGCAATGGCCGAAACGCGACACCATCAGCAGCACCTTGGTGCGTTCCGCCTGGTCATAGAGCGCCGTTTCCATGGCGAACTTTTCGGCGATTGGCTTCAACCCCTCCTCGAGTGCGGCACGGCCGACGCCCTCTTCCGAAATGAAGGAAATGCGCATGAAGAACAGGCCGGTTTCAAGATCGTCGAATTGCGAGCTGTCGATGATGTTGCAGCCCTGCTCGGCGAGATAGGCGGAAAGCGCCGCGACGATGCCGCGGGTGGATTTGCAGGTTACCGTCAAGACATAGCTGTTCATCATTTGTCCTTAGCTGTCGCATCATTGGGCGTTGCGCCCATTTGCTTCCCTACTGCATGTTCCTTAAATCGATCTCGATTCAAGGACAAAGACATGCAGCAACTCAAGGTGCTAGCGACCTTTGCGCGTCTGATAACACGCGCGGTGCTGTAAACCGGAGCCAATTAAAGGATAATTCCTGCAGCAATTGAAAGTGCTGCAGCGACCTTTTGCGTCTGAAACGACGCAACGGCGCTGTCACGATCATCTTACGCGGAACGCCGCGTGCTCCTGCTTATCGATCTTGCCGAGGAATTCCTTCAACTCCGCCGGCTCGATACCGACCAGATGTGCCTTCTCCGGGTAGGCGCCGGAGCGGACATCCTCGGCATATTCTCGGAAGGCGGCGATACGCTCCCGCTGCAGCCGCTCGAATTCGGCGGCAAAGTTGCGATAGACCTTGGCATGGCGGGGATAATGGCCGCGGTTCTGCCCGAGCACGTCTTCGGCAAAGAGATACTGGGCATCGCATCCGGTGCCCGCTCCCATCGAAAGCATCAGCAGCGAGGTGCGCTCAGAAATCGCGGCCGCCACTTCTCCCGGCACAACCTCCATCTCGGCCGAAAAGGCGCCCGCCTCTTCGAGCGCCTTCACCTGGCGCCAGATCTCGAGCGCGCTCGCCGCCGTCTTGCCGACAGCGCGGAAGCCGCCGGTCCAGGTGGCCTTTGACGGGATCAGCCCGACATGGCCGCAGACCGGGATGCCTTCCTCGCGCAGCCGCTTGACCGTCGAAAGGCCGGCCGCACAATAAACGGCATCGCCGCCCGCCCGCATCGCCTGGAACGCGCCGCGCAGATAGTCTTCGGCGGTGACAAAGTCGCCATATTCGAGGCCGGGAAAGGCAAAGACCGTCGGCGCCGCCTCGCGGAATTCCGGTCCCAGCAGCGCCGGCGGAACGGATACGAGGTCGATGCCGGCCTTCTCGGCGGCTTCGGCCTCCTCCAGCGTCACGACGCGCAGCATGGTGAGTTGTCGCTTGCCCTTGATCGACAAGAGATCGGCAACGGTCGGGCGACGGTGTTTCATGGAAATCTCCGGTGAATGCTTGGAAGGGGGCGAACTGCAGCGGCCGTCAGGCCGCCAGCAGCGTCTTCAGCTTGGTTTCGGGCGAGGAAAGCGCCGCCGGGTCGGGCCTGCTGCCGGCGGCGATCAGCATTTCGGCGAGGCGAATGTCGCGGGCGACCGCGTTGCCTGGCCCGATGCCGCTTGCGGCAATCAGCCGGCCTTCGCCATCGAGATGAAAGAGAACGAAGCCGCCGTCCGTCAGATCGCGCCGTACTGTCGTCGCGGCGCCGTCGGCAAGGCCGGCGATCTGCAGGGTCAGCTCGTATTGATCCGACCAGAACCACGGCACGCTCGCGACAGGCTCGGCCAAACCCATGAGATTGGCCGCAGCGAGCGTCCCCTGATCCTGCGCGTTTCGCCAGGCTTCGAGGCGCACCCGCCGCCCGTCATAGTGCGACAGGGGAAAGGAACAGCAATCGCCGGCCGCATAGATGTCGGGGTCCGATGTCCGCAGCGTCTCATCGACCGCGATGCCGTTTTCGATCAGAATGCCGGCGGCTTCCGCAAGCTCGGTATTCGGGACCGCGCCAATGCCGACGACGATCAGGTCGGCGAGCCTGCTGGTGCCTTCGGCGAAGAGCACCCTTGCGCCGCCGTCATCCGCCTCGAGCGCGGCGATGCGCCCGCCGCATACGATCTCGACACCTTCCTGCCGATGTCGCTCGGCAACGACATCCGCGATTTCCTGCGGCACGCCGCGCGATAGGACGCGCGGCAGGCCCTCGATGAGCACGACGTCGGCGCCGAGCTTGCGGGCCGTCGCGGCAAGCTCGAGGCCTATGAAGCCGCCGCCGATGATGGCGAGCTTTCGGCCGGGTACCAGCGCCCTGCGGATCGCCAGAGCGTCGGCGTGCGTCCGGAGCATCCGGATGCGCTCGGCGTTTCCGCTCATGCCCGGAAGGGCGCGTGGCCGGGCGCCGGTCGCGAGCAGCAGCCGATCATAGTCGATCGCACGGCCGCCTTCGAGCCGCACAGCCTTTCGCCGTCGGTCGATCGCCTCGACCGCGACGCCCGTCACCACGGTGATGCGCGCCTCTTCGTAACGCTCGAGGCCGGCCACATATTTCGGCGGCTCGGCCCCGACGAGCCCGTCCTTGGAAAGCGGCGGACGCTCATAGGGGAGATGCGGCTCGGCGCCGATCAGCGTGATTTCGCCTTCGAAACCCTTTTCCCTGAGAGCAAAGGCCGCCCTTGCCCCGCATTCGCCGGCGCCGACGATAACGATATGGCTCATGTTCTCCTCCCCTCGCCCCTGAAGCGTCAGGAAATCGCGATAAAGACGCTGCCGGCCTCGACCTTGACCGGATAGGTCGTGAGATTGACGCAGACGGGCGCGCCCTTGGACTGGCCGGTCTTGTAGTTGAAGCGGCCGTTGTGCTTCGGACATTCGATGATGTCCTCCATCACCAGCCCGTCGGCGAGGTGGATCTGCTCATGCGTGCAGAGCCCATCGGTGGCAAAATATTCGTCATCGGGGCTGCGGTAGACGGCAAAGGTGCGCCCTTCATGGTCGAAACGAATGACGTCTTCCTCGTCGATTTCGTCGGCGGCACAGACCTCGACCCAGTTCGAGCTCATGGGTTTCCTCCATTCAGTCGTTTGTTCTGATTTGCGGGATCGCCTGCCGCTCACTCGGCGGCCTGGGCTTCCCGGTCGTTGTGGAATTCTTCGCGATAGGGCTTTGCCGTCGGCGGCAGTTCGCGCTTCAGGAAATAATCCTCGTTACGCAGCTGCCGGAGGAAGGCCGGGATCATTTCGCGATAGCCGTCGAGGATCGATGGGTTGGCCGCCGGCAGGTCGTGCTTGATCATCGCGTGCAGCCTCGGCAGCGCGTGATAGGGCACCATGGGGAACATGTGATGCTCCACATGGTAGTTCATGTTCCAGTAGATGAAGCGGCTCACCGGATTCATGTAGACGGTGCGGCTGTTCAGCCGGTGGTCGATGACATTGTCGGCAAGGCCGCCATGCTGCAGCAGGCCGGTCAGCACGTGGTGCCAGGCGCCGTAAAGCCGCGGCAGGCCGATCAGCATCAAGGGCAGTATCGAGCCGAGATAGACCGAGAGACCGGTGGTCGCCAGATAGATGGCAAGCCAGATGCGGGCGACGAGAATCGCCTTCGACCGTTCCATTTCCGGAATGAAGGTCTTTTCCGCTGCGCTGATCACGCCGAAAGCGTTGCGCAGCATGTCGATGACCGCATACCAGACATCGATGATGCCGAAGAAATTGAGGACGAGACGAATGAGATCCGGCGGCCGCATGACGGCGATTTCCGGGTCGCGGCCGACGATGACCGTGTCGGTGTGGTGGCGCGTGTGGCTCCATCGCCAGGTCACCGGATTGCGCATGATCATGAAGCAGGCGATCAAGTAGACGGCGTCGTTCATCCACATCGTCTTGAAGGCGGTGCCGTGGCCGCATTCGTGCCAGCGGCTGTCGGAGGCCGAGCCGTAAAGGACGCCATAGGCAAGGAAGAACGGCACGGCGAACCAGGTGCCCCAGAAATAGGTGCCGAGCCCACCGAGGACAGCCATGCTGCCGAGCCAGATCGCTGTGTCGCGAATGGCCGGACCATCCTCGCGCTTCATCAGCTCCTTCATCTGCTTGCGCGGAATTTCCGTATGGTACCACTCGGCCGCGGCGAGGCCGTTCGCCACCGCGGCTTGGGCATCGCGGCCCAGCAGGCTGTAATCTCGTTTCGTCGGACCTGTCGTCATCCCTGCCTCCCGAAGAGCGCTCCGGATTGCGCCTTCATCTGATGCGAGGAGAATAAGTTGACTTTTGACAGCTCTCAATGCAGCTATGATATATTCTATCAAAACACATCATAACTGTGGCCTCATTCATGAGGTAATGCTGTCAGGGAGGCGGAGATGAGCAGCAGGCCGACGATAGCGGATCTGGCGCGGGCCGCGGGGGTGAGTGTTGCGACGGTGGACCGGGTGCTGAACGGACGCCACCCGGTGCGCGAGGAGACGGCGCGGCGCGTCTACGACGCGGCAAAGGAAATCGGCTACCATGCGGTCGGGCTGCTGCGGCAGCGGGTTTTCGAGGACCTGCCGCAGTACCGTCTGGGTTTTCTCCTGCAGAAGCCGCAGCAAGCCTTCTATCAGGCGGTCGCTCGGGAAATGGAGAGTGCGGCGCTGTCACTGACCAATGTCCGGGTCATCCCGCAGATCGACTTCGTCGCCAATTCGACGCCGGCGGGGATTACCGAGAAACTTAAGACAATGGCGGCACGCAATCAGGCAATCGCCTTCGTCGCCCCCGACTACCCGGCCGTCACTGCCGCGGTCGAGGAACTGAGAGAGCGCGGCATTCCGACCTTCTCACTGCTTTCCGATTTCGCGTCCGGCGTGCGCGAGGGCTATATCGGCCTGAACAACCAAAAGGTCGGGCGAACGGCCGCCTGGATGATCGCCAAGGCGGCCAAGCGACCTGGCAAGGTCGCCGCATTCATCGGCAGCCATCGCTTTCTCGGCCATGAACTGCGCGAGATCGCCTTCCGCTCCTATTTTCGCGAAAAGGCGCCGGAGTTCGAGGTGCTGGACACGATGGTCAACCTCGATACCGCCGAGATCACCCATGAGGCGACCCTCGACCTCCTGAAACGCCACCCGGACCTTCTCGGTTTCTACGTCTGCGGCGGCGGCATGGAGGGGGCGATCTCGGCGATCCGCGAGGAGAAGTTGGTCGGCAAGCTGCTCGTCGTCGTCAACGAGCTGACACCGGAATCGCGCGGCGCCCTTGCCGACGAGGCGGTCATCATGGCGGTCGCCACACCGGTCCAGACGCTGGCGCGAGAGACGGTCAACCTGATGATCGGTGCGATCGACCGGGGTACCGCCGGCGTTCCAGGGCAGACCATCCTGCCCTTCGACATCTACACGCCGGAGAATATCTGACCGCTAGGTCTAGTTCTGCGCCGAGAGCCGAATTGCGTGCGGGCGCATCGGAAACAGGTGAAGCAACGCGGGAACATCGCCCTGCCCCTCACGTTGTAAGTGACGCCGCCAGCGCACAACTGCAGGCGAGGCTTCATGAGGAGGTTGCGTGGGCAGATCCGTGAACGAAAAACGAAATGGGGCCCCGCTCATCCATGGTGCCGGCGATCTGCCGTCGGTCATGGTCGACGATTACAATCTGGGGCTTCGTTCCGGCGACGGTTTCTTAGGGGACAAGGCCAACAAATTTGCCTTTCAGGAAAAACTCGATGCCTGGCGCAAGCGCGTGCGCAAGGGCGGTGAAGACCCGCTCGGCAACACCCCGACCGACGGCCTGTCGAAAAAGCAGATCGACGCATTCCTGCTCGGAGACGACAAGGAGGCGGCCGCCCTCGTCATGGGAGCGGTCGACGAATTTGCCGGCGAACTCTCCGGCGTGCTCGGGAAATTCCTGCAGCAGAAGAGCTGGAAGAATACCGAGCGCGTGGTGATCGGCGGCGGCTTCCGAGGGAGCGCCGTCGGTGAACTCACCATTGCCCGGGCAATGGTGCTGTTGAAGGCAGAAGGTCTGAAGATCGAGCTCGCGCCCATTGTCCACCATCCGGACGATGCGGGGCTCATCGGTGCCGCTCATCTCATGCCCGGCTGGATGCTCAAGGGCCACAGGGCCATACTTGCCATCGACATCGGCGGCACCAATGTGCGCGTGGGCATCGTCGAGCTGCGCTTGAAGGAAGAGACCGACCTCTCGAAGGCCAGAGTCTGGAAATCGGACATCTGGCGGCATGCGAAGGACAAGCCCACCAGGAGCGCCACGATCGAACGCCTCATAGCGATGATCGACAAGCTCGTCGCTAAGGCGGACAAGGCCGGCCTCGCGCCGGCACCGGTGATCGGCGTCGCCTGCCCCGGCGCCATCAATGCCGATGGCTCGATCCTGCGCGGCGGCCAGAACTTGCCGGGCGGCAACTGGGAGAGCGAGCACTTCAACCTGCCCGTCGCGCTCAAGCGAGCCATTCCGCAAATCGGCGAGGAGGAAACCTTCGTCATCATGCACAACGACGCCGTTGTTCAGGGTCTCTCGCAGATACCCTTCATGCAGGACGTTTCCGACTGGGGAATTCTGACGATCGGCACCGGCCTCGGCAACGCCCACTTCAGCAACAAGGCTGATAACTGCGACCCGTCCTGAACCGCGCCAGCTCTGACGCCACAGCACGCAGCGGTTGCCTTTCCCGCCAGGTTTCCTAGCTACGGACATGTCAACGCTTTGAAGGAAACGCACTGAATGAGCCGGAATGGCCTCTATCTCATCATCACTCTTCTCGCCGTGGTCGCTGTCGGACTGGGCATCTACGTCTACCGCGAAGAAAACCAGCCAGGCATCGAGATCAAGATTGGCGAGCAGGGTATTTCGGTCGAGGAGAATTGACCTACCTGTGCCTCAAGCGGAGGTCTGGCGACCCCGTCCCCGCACGCAAGACATCGACCGTCCGATGCAGGCCAGCCTCGCTAAGCGCGACTTCGCAGCACCTCATCGCGCGTGGCCCCCTCGCCTACAATGATAGTGTAGTGCAAGCTATGATGCTGCCGCCGACTCGCCGCAGCTGGCGCTGGTGTTTCTCATCTTATCCGCTGGAGCCGCCATGTTCGACCTGATCATTCGTAACGCCAATCTGCCGGACGGGCGCAGCGGCATCGATATCGGCATCCAAGGCGAAAGGATCGCCGAGGTGGCGGCGAAGATCGAAGCGTCGGGCAAGGAGGAGATCGACGCGACCGGCCGGCTCGCCACGCCGCCCTTCGTCGATCCGCACTTTCACATGGACGCGACGCTGTCGCTCGGGCTGCCGCGCATGAACCGCTCCGGCACGCTGCTCGAGGGCATCGCGCTCTGGGGCGAACTGCGCCCCACTCTGACGCGCGAGGCACTGATCGAAAGGGCCCTGCGCTATTGCGACCTGGCGGTCTCGCAAGGGCTCCTCGCCATTCGCAGCCACGTGGACATCAGCGATCCGCGGCTGGTTACCGTCGAGGCGCTGCTCGAAGTCCGCGAAAGGATCGCGCCCTATATCGACCTGCAGCTCGTCGCCTTCCCGCAGGACGGCTACTACCGCTCGCCCGGCGCCGTCGACGCGTTGAACCGGGCGCTCGACATGGGCGTCGACATCGTCGGCGGCATTCCGCATTTCGAGCGCACCATGAGCGACGGGACGGCGTCGGTGGAAGCGCTGTGCCGGCTCGCCGCCGAGCGCGGAATGCCCGTCGACATGCATTGCGACGAGACCGATGATCCGATGTCGCGTCATATCGAAACGCTGGCAGCGCAGACGATCCGCTTCGGCCTGAAGGGCCGGGTGGCGGGATCGCACCTCACCTCGATGCATTCGATGGACAACTACTACGTTTCGAAACTCGTCCCGCTGATGGCGGAGGCCGAGATCAACGTCATTCCCAATCCGCTGATCAACATCATGCTGCAGGGCCGGCACGACACCTATCCGAAGCGTCGCGGCCTGACGCGCGTGCGCGAGCTGATGGAGGCCGGCCTCAACGTCTCCTTTGGCCACGATTGCGTCATGGACCCCTGGTACTCGATGGGCTCCGGCGACATGCTGGAGGTCGGGCATATGGCGATCCACGTCGCCCAGATGGCCGGGATTGACGACAAGCGGAAGATCTTCGACGCGCTGACCGTCAATTCGGCGAAGACGATGGGCCTCGAAGGCTATGGTCTCGACAAGGGCTGCAACGCCGACCTCGTCATTCTCCAGGCACGCGATACGCTGGAGGCCCTGCGGCTGAGGCCGAACCGGCTCGCCGTGATCCGTCGCGGCAAGGTCATCGCCCGCACGCCGCCACGGCTAAGTGAGCTGCATATCGAGGGACGACCTTCGGCCGTCGATGCCGCCAATTATGCGCCATGGTCCGGGGACTGACGTCTCCTGCGAGTGCCGCTACTGCGCGACCGCTCGCCTCGGCGAACTTGCCATCAGCCGCGCATAGGCGATCGCCGAAAGCATGTTGACGTGGTTCGCCTTGCCGGTGCCGGCGATGTCGAAAGCAGTTCCGTGATCGACGGAGACGCGGTCGATCGGCAACCCGAGCGAGACGTTCACCGCCGTATCGAAGGCGACGAGCTTGATCGGGATGTGTCCCTGGTCGTGATATTGCGCGATGACGAGGTCGAAGGCGCCGTTATAGGCGCGCGCGAAGACGGTATCGGCCGAGATCGGACCGGAAACGTCGATGCCCCTGGCCCTGGCCAGTTCGACGGCGGGCGCCAGGAAGCGGGTGTCCTCGTCGCCGAAGAGACCATTCTCGCCGCAGTGCGGGTTAAGGCCGGCGACGGCGATGCGCGGCTTCATACCAAGTCGCAGGAAATGATTGTGGCCGGCCTCGATCGTCGCCAGCACCCGCTCGACCGTCGCGCGCGCGATGGCGCCGCGCAGCGACACGTGAGTCGACACGTGGATGGTGTTGAGCCGCTCGGAAGCAAGCAGCATGAAGGAGCTTTTCGAGCCGGTGAGGTGCGCCAGAAGACCGGTGTGGCCGTCGAAATGATGGCCCGCGAGATTCATCGCCTCCTTGTTGATCGGCGCCGTCACGATGCAATCGGCCTCGCCCGCCGTCGCCATTTCAACGGCGCGGCGGATATAGCGCACCGAGGCCTCGCCGGCCGTGGCGTTCACCTTGCCGATCTCCGGCAAGGGCGCGTCGATCGGCACCTCCTCGACCAAAACGGCGCCGTCCGTCGGGTGCGACGCGAAGTCGACAGCCGCGGATGTGGCGCGATTCGCCCGTTCCAGCGCCTCGATATTGCCGACGACGATAAAGCTCGCGAGCTCCTTGCGCGGCAGCGAGGCGAGCGCCTTGACGATCACCTCCGGCCCCACGCCGGCCGGATCGCCGAGCGTGATTGCGACGCGGGTGTCCTTGCCCATGGTTTTCTCCCTGTGCCCCGCCTAGAAGGCCGCTTCATAGATTGTGAGAATGTCGGCGCGCGACAGGTCGCGCGGATTGTTGTCGAGCAGCCGCCGGATGGCGAAGGCATCGTCGGCCATCGTGCCGAGGTCGTTGGCAAGCACGCCGAGCTGCCTGAGCTTCATTTCGATGCCGAGCGCGGCGCAGAACCCATGCGCGGCATCGAAGACCGAGTCGACGCGCTCCGAGGCAGGCAGGCCGAGCGCCTCGAGCACCGCCCTCGTCTTGTCCGGCACGGCCGGCGTGTTGAAGGCGAGCACATGCGGGAAGATCAGCGCATTGGCGGCGCCATGGGCGACGTGCCAGCGCGTGCCGAGCGGATAGGCAAGCGCATGCCCGCCGGCCGTATTCACCGGGCCGAGGCAATAGCCGCCGTAAAGCGAGGCGAGCGACAGCCCGGCGCGGGCCTCCGCATCATTGCCGTCGCGGACGGCGCGGGCGAGATAGCGGCCGACAAGCCGCACGCCTTCGATCGCATAGATGTCGATGGCGGCATGGGCCTTGCGGTTGGTGAAGGCCTCGACGCAATGGGCGAGCGCATCCACGCCTGTTGCCGCGGTCACCTTCGGCGGCACTGTGAAGGTGAGCACCGGGTCGATGACGGCGATATCGGCGAGCATATGGATGCTTTCGACGGCGAGCTTGGCTGTCGTCTCCGGGTCGGTGACGAGAGCGCGAATTCCCGCCTCGCTGCCGGTTCCGGATGTGGTCGGCACCTGGGCAAGCGCGGCTTTGCGCGGGCCCGCGACCTTGCCGGCTCCGACGACTTCGGCAAGCCGCTGCGGCGAGCCGGCAAGAACCGCCGCAAGCTTGGCGAGGTCCATGGCGCTGCCGCCGCCGAAGCCGACGATCAGATCGGCCCTGGCATCCTCCGCTGCCGAGAGCACACGCTCGAGATCGCTCGTATCCGGCTCGGCCTTGACCTCGCCATAGACGGTCACCTCGCCAGCGAGCCCGAGAACTTCAGTCCGCGTTGCGTTGAAGGCATCGGAAATCACGAGGACACGGCGGTATCCCTTGCTGGCGGCCCATGTGCCGAGCCTTGCCGCCACACCGGTGCCGAATTCGATCAGGTCTGGTCTCACCATGGAAATGGGCGTTTCCAGATTGCTCATCCGCTCGATCCTCCCTGAACCCGGCGCCGCAAGTACGACAAGATGTAAAGTTGTTATCCTTTATGTCGCCCTATGGCAAGAGCCGTGACCGCTCTTTTGTCCGTGACATGTTCTTTGCTGCTTCACCGTGGCCGATGACGACGCCGGACGGTTACCACTATCGCTTTGTAAACCAAACGCAATTCCTGTTCGCGCGCTGCGGCTTCCGCCAGCGCACAGCGATTGACCCTGGCAAGCCGGCGATGCGATGGCAGCAGCTCCACTTGTCAATTCTGGGCCGCGGCCGGTCAGCCGGACGCCAGTTCACCCGGCATTTTCGAGGAAGCCCGGCTCCAACCGGACGTATTTGATCGCCCGACGAAAGTAGGTGTAGGCGACGTGCAGCCGGCCCTCGGCGTCCTCAACGATCGACGGATAGGAGAATTCGCGATTGAGCGAATCCTTCGAGTTGTTGCTGAGGCAATAGCCATCGCCCGTGTCGAGATCGATGCGGCGCGGGAAGGTTCGGCCGCCGTCCGTCGAAAAAGCCAGGCTTAACGGCGCGCGCGGCACGCCCCAGACGGCCGGACGGGCGGAGACGACCTCATTGGCGGAAGCGCCCTCCTCGCCGCCGTCGATCTCGTCATAAAGCGAGTGCCGGCGCGCATCCGACATGGACGCATTGCTATGGTTGTAAACCATTGTAATGGCGCCGTTTTTTGTGCGAATGGCCTGGATCGACGAATTGTTGTTCGGCAGGTCGACCGCTTCCGGCGCCGTCCAGTTGAGCCCCGCATCGTCCGACTGGCTTCTGAGCACATGGGTCGCAAAACGGTTGCGATAGAAGGCGATCATCGTGGCACCGTCGGCCGGAACGATGTTCATGTGAACCGCGCCGATGCTGTCGGGCACGTCGGACATCGTCCAGCTCCTGCCCTCGTCGCGCGAAATCAGCACGGCGGCGCGATCGACGTCGCCGGTCCAGCGCCGGCCCGCTTTCCCGATGCAGCGAAACACCGGCAGAAGCCAGGCGCCGGCGTCATTGACGATGATCGGCTGGCGCACGAAGGTGCCGGGAATGTCGCAAAGCACTTCCGTCGGACCGAAAGACTTGCCGCGGTCATCGGAAATGCGCCGTTTGACCACCGCTCCATCCTGGTTGCCGGAGGTCTGCGAGGTAAAGAGCAGCCAGACGCGGCCGTCCGGCGCCGTGAAGATCAATGGATTCTGCTCGGACTTCGCCGGGTCGTCCGACATCTTTTCCGGATTGGACCAGCGGCGCTGGCCGGGCTCCAGCCGCGACATGTAAACCGAGATATCGCCCATGCCCTCCATCGTTCCGCCGAACCAGACGCAAGTCAGGGTGCCATCCGGCAGAAAGGCAAGATTGGCCGCGTGGTTCTGCACGCAAGGGGATGGAAGATAGGCGTCGCAGCGGCCGGGCTCGGCCGGGGTCGGCACGAGCTCGCCCGTCATCCGGGACGGAACCTCGTGCGGCTCCAGGGCGGAATAGGTCATCCGATCCTCCTCAGTCCAAAGCCGCGAATTTTTCGGCGAGATCGGCGCGCTCGCTGTCGTTCAGCGGCACGAGCGGCGCGCGCGTCTGGCGCCAGGCATCCTCCCCGCGCCTCAGGGCGACCATCGCCTTGATCGTCGGGATCTGCACATAGGAATTCGACAGAGTCCGATAGGCGTTGATGCGCGCCTGCGCCGCCTGGACCTCGGCCGCCTTTGCCGGATCCGAAACATGGTCGAAAATCAGCCGCAGGGAATCGGCGACGAGATTGGACGTAGCGGTGATGCAGCCCGCGCCTCCGACCTGCAGGAGCGGCAGAAGCAAGGGATCGGCGCCGGCCAGCACGGAAAAGCCCGGCAGCTCCGCCACCAGCGCCTGCATGTTGGCAAAGTCGCCGGCGGAATCCTTGATGCCGACGATGGTCTCGGGAAAGGCCGCCGCGAGCCGCTTGACCAGCGGGATCGAGAGCGGAATCCCGGAGACCTGCGGAATATGATAGAGGATCACCTTCAGCCGGTTGTCGGCGATCTTTTCAACGATTTGCGAATAGGCTGCGTAGAGCCCCTCGTCGCTGACGCCTTTGTAGTAGAAGGGCGGAAGCATCACGACCTTCGTCACCCCGAGCGAGAGCGCATGCTTCGTCAGCGCAACCGTTTCCGGTATGGCGGCAACCCCGGTGCCGGGCATCAGCCGGTCGGCGGCAATGCCGGTTCCGAGGGCGCTCTCCAGGATTGCCCTGCGCTCGTCCTGCGAAAACGAATTGGCCTCGCCGGTCGTGCCGAGGAGGGCGATTCCATGGCACCCCTCCGCCAGCAGCCTGCCGCAATGATCGGAAAAGAGCGCGAGGTCGGGATCGCCGCTGGCCTTAAGCGGCGTCGCAGCGGCGCAATAAACGCCGGTCACCACATGTCGTCCGTTCATCTGCGCCTCCTCCGCGGTCCCGCAAACGGTTGACGAACTTGTCAGATGCGGCCTTCCGGACCGCTTTTCGCCGCTTCCCGATGCGCTTCATCGCTCCTG
The DNA here is from genome assembly GCF_002531875.1 of Sinorhizobium sp. FG01. Classification (NCBI taxonomy): domain Bacteria; kingdom Pseudomonadati; phylum Pseudomonadota; class Alphaproteobacteria; order Hyphomicrobiales; family Rhizobiaceae; genus Sinorhizobium; species Sinorhizobium sp. FG01. The sequence goes on along the minus strand of NZ_NWTB01000006.1, from coordinate 439,614 downwards.
TTTGGTTCAACATGACCCATGTTGTCAATATGAAAAACGGAGCTCCAATTTTCGCGCATCTGCAACCAATTGATTATACGTGATTTTTTCAACAACGCCGACCTCGCTGTTGAACGGACGTGCAATTTTAGTTGACATATTTACAATATTGTCCAGTGTAGGGCCAATCAGAGCACCATGATCCGGGGAGAGCGGAGGCGCTCGATTTCACGCACGGGAGGAAGAAATGACCAGACGGAATGACCTCGACTCCGCAACGGCGGGCATCTCGCGGCGGGAGGCGCTGAAGCTCGGTCTCGGCGCCACGGTGGCGCTGACGATCGCCGGCATGAACGCGCGCATCGTGATGGCCCAGGAAGGCCAGGTGCTGAAGGTGGCCAATCCGGCCTTCAACCAGGACTGGTCGCCGCTGCGCGGCGGCGGCGTCCCCTATCGCTGGAACTCCATCTGGTGGGCCTCGCCGATGTTCTTCGACAGCGAAGGCAAGATCAATCCTTATGTCTTCACGAGCTGGGAGTCCTCCGAGGGCGATAAGGTCTGGACCTTCAAGATTGATCCGAATGCCACTTTCTCCGATGGCAGCAAGATCACCGCCGAGGACGTCAAGGGATCGTGGAACGTCTCGGCGATGCCGAACACCAAGAACCAGCGCGCCGACCAAGTGTTGAGCAAGGTCGCCGGCTATGCGGAGTTAAGCGGCGGCAGCGCCAAAGAGATTTCCGGCATCGCCACGCCGGACGAAGGCACCGTCGTCGTGACGCTGAGCGAGGCCGACCCGATCTTCTTCATGCGCCTTGCCAACCATATCGCGCCGATCACCAAGGCCGAGCAGTCGCGCGGTGAAGACGGCGAGGAGATCGCCGATTGGTACACACCGGACAGCGGCGCCGTCTATTCCGGTCCGTTCAAGTTGACGGCGATCGACATCGATGCCGGCACGCTCACCTTCGAGCCCAACGAGAATTTCTTCGGCCCGAAGCCGAAGCTGGCGCGAATCGAGATCGGCTCGATCGAGGACAACGTCACCGCGACGTCACTGTTGAAATCCGGCGAATTCAACGCCCATACGGAACTTGTCACCTCGACGATCATCCAGGACCTCGGAGCGGACTTCGCCTCCGGCCCAATCATCCCGACCAGCCAGCATTTCTGGTTCAACACGGCGCGCAAGCCGATGGACGATCCGAAGGTGCGCGAGGCGTTGATCCGCGCCGTCGATCGCGAAGGGCTGATGAAGGCCTCCTTCCCCGACGGTCCGCACAAGAAGACGGACCAGATCCTGAACTCCGTGCCGGGCGCCGACAATTCCGGCTTCGAGCCCTACCCTTACGATCCGGAAGGCGCCAAGAAGCTGCTTGCCGAGTCGAGCTATGGCGGACCGGAGAAGCTGCCGAAGCTTCTCTTCGTCGGTGTATCCGGCCCGGCGATTGAGGCGGCTGCGCAGTTCATCGCCGAACAATGGCGCCAGAATCTCGGTATTTCCGCCGTCGACATGAAGCCGCAGCAGGACGCCTATGCCGGCCCCGACCAGAATGCCGTACAGATCTTCCGCGACGACGTCGGCACCCGCGTGCCGGATGCCGTCTCCTACCTGCAGGGTTCCATCGCTTCGACCTCCTCGAATGCCCAGAACAAGCTCGGCGGCTATAAGAACGACAAGGTCGACAGCCTGCTGAAGGAAGCCTCAACGAAGGCGGCCGACGATCCGCAGCGCGTGGCGCTCGCCCAGGAGGCGCAAAAGGCCTTCCGCGACGACTGGACCTTCATCCCCTGGTATGCTCAGGCGATGTCGCGCTGGGCGACCGCCGAGGTCAAGGGCATCGACAAGAACCTCGACTGGCAGGTTGCCAAGCCCTGGGAGATTTCGGTCGGCTGATACGGCCGGCTGCTGTCGACCTTAAACAGGACGAGTCGCGCGAAGGCTTCCGGGCCTTCGCGCTCAAATAGGCGCATGGAACGCAAGCTTCGGCTTCCGTGGCGGTCCTGGCGCCCATAACGGCCGGCACGCCAGCGCCCTTTACGGACCCAGGGCGGCTCAGGCAAAGCATGACGCCCGGAGATCGCCATGGCGGGTTGGCCGGCACCATGCGGGAGGAATGAGCGACATGCTGCGTTACGTCGCGACACGATTTGCCATCTGGATACCATCGGTTCTCTTGGTGATGATGGCTGTCTATGCCCTCGCCTTTTACGGCGCCGGCGACCCGATTAAGCTGATCTTCCTGCGTGCGCCGGGAGACGTCGCCTATAATCCGGAACGCATCGAGGCGATCCGCGAAGGCGCCGGGCTCAACAAGCCCTTCATCGAGCAGTTCGGCTACTATGTTTGGAACCTGCTCCAGGGCGATTTCGGCAACTCGCTGAACTCCGGGCGCTCCGTCTGGGCGATGGTCAAGGCGGCCGCACCCGTCTCCTTCAAGCTGGCGCTCTGCTCGATCATTCTCACCGCGCTCATTGCCATTCCGCTCGGGATGATCGCGGCGCTCAACCAGAACCGCCGCCTCGACTACATCATCCTCGGCTCGGCGCTCTTCCTCTGGGCGATCCCGGCCTATGTCGCGGGGCCGCTCTTGATGGTCGCCCTTATCGTTCTTCTGCCGGGCGTCAACGTGCCCTACGGCTGGGGCGGTGTCTTCGACATCCGCATCCTCCTGCCGCTGGTCGTGCTGTCCTTCCAGCCGATCGCCCTCATCATTCGCCAGACGCGCGCCGCGGTGATCGAGGTGCTTTCCGAGGATTTCGTCCGGACCGCCCGGGCGAAGGGCGTGCCCGAGATCGTCGTGGCGCTCAAGCATATCCTGCGGCCGGTGCTGACCCCGGTCGTCACCCAACTCGGCCTCATCATGATCACCATCGTCAATGGCGCGATCTTCGTGGAACTCGTCTTCGGCCTGCCGGGCCTCGGCCGGCTGACCGTCAAGGCGCTGACCAATTCCGACTATCCGGTGATCCTGGCGATCACCCTTATCGGCTCGTTCCTGGTGATGATCTCGAACCTCCTGGTCGACATCCTCTATCCGTTCCTCGATCCGCGCGCCGTCGATGCCAAGAGGAGCCGCTGACATGTCTAGCGTTCAAGCCCAGCCCGCCCCTCTTATGGATGAAGCGCCGGTCAGCCTGTGGCGCGATGCCTGGTACCGACTGAAGCGAAACCGCCTGGCGATCTTCGGCCTCGGCATCATCATCCTGCTCGCCTTCGTCGCGCTGTTCGGCCCCTATCTGACGCCTTACGACTTCCTCAGCCAGGATCTCGAGGCCCGCAACCAGGCGCCGTCCCTCGCCCACCTCTTCGGTACCGACGATCTCGGCCGCGACGTCTTCAGCCGCGTCGTTTACGGCACGCGGACCGCCTTTGTCGTCGCCGTCGTGGTGACGGCAATCGCGCTTGTCATCGGTACGGTTCTCGGCGCGGTCGCCGGCTTCTTCGGCAACCCCTTCGACCGGGTGATCATGTGGCTGACCGACATCACCATGTCGGTGCCGAACCTGCTTCTCGTCGTCGTCATCAACGCATCGCTGAAGACGCCGATCGCGCAATGGATGGAGGCGCGCTATCTCGAAACGCTGAATCCGTTCTACCGCGAGACGGTCTGGATCGATTTCCTGCTCGTCTTCGGCTCCATGGCGCTGATTTCCTGGCCCCCCTATGCGCGTCTGGTGCGAGCCCAGGTGCTCTCCATCCGCAGCCGGCCCTATATCACCGCCGCCCAGGCGCTCGGCCTGTCGAACCGCATCATCCTAATGCGCTATGTGATACCGAACGCGCTCGGGCCGCTGATCGTTGCCGTCAGTGCCGGCCTCGGCACCGCGATGGTGCTCGAGAGCGCCTTCTCCTTCCTCGGCGTCGGCGTCAATCCGCCGACGCCCAGCTGGGGCAACATGATCTCGGACGGACTGCGCGTCTGGCAACACTACCCGCATCTGCTCGCCGCACCGGCGGCCGTCCTCGGCCTCGCATCCGTCATGCCCTGAACCCGCGAGGTAGCAAATGATGAACGCGAACACGGAATATCGCCTGCTCGACGTCAAGGGACTGACGGTCGAAATCGAAACGCGTAGCGGCCCCGCGGTCATCGTCGACGGCATCGACCTGCATGTCGACAAGGGCGAGACGCTCGGCGTCGTCGGCGAATCCGGCTGCGGCAAGAGCCTCACCATGCTGAGCCTGATGCGGCTTTTGCCCAACAAGATCCGCGTCGCCAAGGGCGAGGCGCATTTCGACGGCCACGACCTGCAGAAGATGTCGAATCGGGAGCTGAGAAAGGTGCGCGGCGGCGACATCGGCTTCGTCTTCCAGGATCCGATGACCTCGCTCAACCCGGTAATGCGGATCGGCGACCAGCTCGCCGAGCCGTTGATCTACCATCGCGGCATGAACAGGAAACAAGCCCGCGAACGTGCCATCGAGCTACTCCGCCTCGTCGGCATTCCGGGGCCCGAGGACCGCATTCAGGCTTATCCGCACGAACTCTCCGGCGGCATGCGCCAGCGCGTCATGATCGCCATCGGGCTTGCCTGCGAGCCGAAGCTGTTGATCGCCGACGAGCCGACAACGGCGCTCGACGTGACGATCCAGGCGCAGATCGTCGACCTGGTGAAGGGCTTGCGCGAAAAGCTCGGCATGTCGGTGGTCTGGATCACCCATGACCTGGCGCTGATCGCCGGCCTCGTCGACCGCGTTGTGGTGCTTTACGCCGGCACCGTCGTCGAGGATGCCCCGGTCGACGCGCTCTACGCCAATCCGCGCCACCCCTATACGCGCGGGCTGCTCGCCTCGATTCCGAAACTCTCCGATGCTCCGGCCTCGCGGCTGAACTCGATCGGCGGCACGCCGCCGGAACCGGGCCGCAGGCCTGAGGGCTGTCCCTTCGCGCCGCGCTGTCCGCTGGCGATGGACATCTGTCGCTCGCATGTGCCGAAGCTCGAGCCCGTTTCCGCTGCAGGAAGCCACCGCGCCGCCTGCTTCGCCGTCGAAAAAGCGCTGGAGGCCGCCTGATGGGTGCAGAACCGCTGCTGAAGATCGAAAACCTCGTCAAGCACTTCCATGTGCGGCTCGGCGCCTTCGGCGAACGGGCGGCGACAGTGCACGCGCTCGACGATGTCAGCCTCGATATCGTCGAAGGCGAGACGCTCAGCCTCGTCGGCGAGTCCGGTTGCGGCAAGTCGACGACCGGCTTCACCATCCTGAACCTCCATCGGGCGACCTCCGGCAAGGTTCTCTACAAGGGCCAGAACCTGACGGCGCTTGACGAGAAGCGGATGCGGCCCTTCCGGCGCGACCTGCAGATCGTCTTCCAGGATCCCTATTCGACGCTCAACCCGCGTATGACCGTCGGCGAGGCGATCGGCGAACCCATCCTGTTCCACAAGCTCGCCAGCAAGGCGGAACTCGAAGCAAAGGTTGCGGCACTGCTCACCGATGTCGGCCTGCCGCCGCGCTTCGCCTCACGCTATCCGCACGAGCTTTCCGGCGGCCAACGCCAGCGTGTGGCAATTGCCCGGGCGCTCGCCTGCCAGCCGAAGTTCATCGTCTGCGACGAAGCGATCTCGGCTCTTGATGTCTCGATCCAGGCGCAGATCATCAATCTGCTGCTCGATCTGCAGGAGAAGTACCGCCTCACCTACCTGTTCATCGCCCACGACCTGGCGGTCGTACGCCACATCTCGACCCGCGTCGGCGTCATGTATCTCGGTCGGCTCGCCGAGCTTGCCAGCCGCGACGCGCTCTTCGAGACGCCATTGCATCCCTATACCAAGGCGCTGCTCTCGGCGGTGCCTGAAACCGATCCCGAACATGAGCGCAGCCGCAAGCGGCAGATCCTCGAAGGCGACGTGCCGAGCCCGCTTGCCCCGCCCTCCGGCTGCCGCTTCCACACCCGCTGCCCGATCGCCATGGAGGTCTGCCGCCGGGTGGTTCCGAAGTGGAAGGAGGCGCGGCCGGGGCATCTCGTCGCCTGCCACGCCGTAAACGGCGAATAGCATGACCCTCAAAGTCGCCATCATCGCCGATGATCTGACGGGCGCCCTCGATACCGGAACGCCCTTCGTCGATGCAGGCCTGAGCGTCGCCGTGGCGCTCGACGTCGAGGCAGTCGAGGCCGCGATTGCGACGGGCGCGGAGGTCGTCGTGGTCAATACGGTGTCGCGCGCGCTCGATTCCGTCCGGGCTGCGGATCGCGTCAGGCGGGCCGCCGCCGCCCTGTGCCGAACCTCGCCCGTATTCGTGCTGAAGAAGATCGACTCGCGCCTCAAGGGCAATGTCGGGGCGGAGAGCGAAGCGCTGGCCTTTGCCGTCGGCCGCCGGCGCTTGGCTGTCGCTCCTGCCGTGCCCGACCAGGGACGCTACACCCGCGAAGCCCGTGTCGCCGGTTTCGGCGTCGGCGAACCCCTGCCGATCGAGCCGCTCTTTTCCGGCAGCGCCATCGACGTTCGGATCGCCGACGCGGCCTCAGACGAGGATCTCGACGCGCTAGTCGAAAGCCTCGACTGGTCGACCAGCATCGGCGTTGGAGCGCGCGGCCTCGGGCGTGCGCTTGCCCGGCGGCTCGCCCGGCCTTCGTCGCCGGCACCTTTCGCGCCGTCGCCGTGCACGCTCTTTGCTTTCGGTTCGCGTGATCCGATCACCGAGACGCAGATGGCGGTGCTGCTCGAAAGCGGTCACATCGCCAGTCACGTCGATGCACCGGCCGGCGAAGTGCCTGGTGAGCGCGGACCGGCGCGGCTGCCGGCACTGTTGAGATGCACCGGGACGTTGGCCGAGGCACCGGAGATTGTGGCGGAACGCTTCGCCGCAGGCGTTGCCCGTCTCGTCGCCGCCATGGCGCCCGACATGCTGATGATGGGCGGCGGTGATACGGCCTATGCTATCCTGCATACGCTGGGGGCTCGCGTGCTGTTGCCGAGGGGCGAGATCGAGGCGGGAATCCCCTGGTTCGAGACGGAGCGCCGGGGCGGCGGGAGGATGCGGTCAGCGATGAAGTCGGGGGGCTTCGGCAATGCGCAATCTCTGCTAAAGGTTCTGCGAGACGCGCCAGAATTACGGCATGCGGCCGATGAACAGGATGGGTAAGCGAATGGCGGAGAATGGCGGCCTTGGCCATGAGGCGGCAGCCGAAGCGAAAAGCGAACGCGGCAAATCGGTAAAGCTCGTCGATCGGGTCTTCAACCAGTTGCACGAGCGGATCCGCACCGGCAACTACGCACCGGATTCGAGGCTTCCGGGCGAGCATGAGCTCGCCTCGATGCTGGGCGTCTCCCGCCCCGTCGTGCGCGATGCGCTCGGGAGGCTGCGCGAGCAGGGCCTGATCTATTCGCGCCAGGGTGCGGGCACCTTCGTCAGCGCCCAGGTCTCGGCCGCCGCGCAGCTCGCCTATTCGCCGGTCAAGTCGATCGCCGACATTCAGCGCTGCTATGAATTCCGCCTGACGATCGAGCCCGCCGCCGCCTATTACGCCGCCCAGCGACGCGACGAGGCGGCGATCGCTCGGATCGCCGCGGCGCTTGCCGAACTGCGCGAAGCGACAAGCCATCAGTTGCACCGCACCGATGCCGATTTCCTCTTCCACAAGGCGGTCGCCGAAGCGGCCAACAACCACTACTACACCGCCTCGCTCGAGGCCCTGCGCGCCCATATCGCCGTCGGCATGCACCTTCACGGCCTTTCGCTGATGGGCCCGCGGCCAGGCCTGGAACAGGTCTACGAGGAACACCGGCAGATCTACCGCGCCGTTCAGGAGGGCCGCGCCGAAGAGGCCCGCGACCTGATGCGCAAGCACCTCGAAGGTTCGCGCGACCGGCTCTTCGAGGGCAAGGTCCTCGATCTTTCCTTCTGAGTTCAGGGCTTCGAAAGAGGAACGAAAAAGCCCGGCACTTAAGTGCCGGGCAGGAAGCAGGGTTTTGGCAATCCCTGCGGGGAAGTGGTATGTCGGGGGATCGGATGTGCCGCGCGGCTGCATTCAGTATCGATGCTGCAGCCGTGCCGTCCTTCTATTGCCCGTAGGCACCGGCCGGCGCGCCCTCGTCGGCACGCCGCTTGAACTGGCGGATCGAGGCGTTCATCCAGACTATCGAGACGGCGACGATCACGAAGAGCAGCATGAAACAGCTTGACCAGAGGCCGGTCCAGTCCTTGAGGAAACCGAAGGCGACGGGCAGGATGAAGCCGCCAAGGCCGCCCATCATGCCGACGACGCCGCCGACAGCGCCGACATGCTCAGGATAATAGGCGGGAATGTGCTTGTAGACGGCCGCCTTGCCGAGGCTCATCACGAAGCCGAGCACGAAGGTAACGGCGACGAACACGACCGGGGTAATCTGGAACGCGCCGCCCTCGGGCACGGAGAGGATGAGCGTTGCGACGGCCGACACGGCGAACATCGCATACATGATCTTGCGCGCGCCGATCCTGTCGGAAAGAGCGCCGCCATAGGCACGGAAAATGCTGCCGGGAATGGAGTAGGCCGCGGCGATCATGCCCGCCGTCTCGAGATTGAAACCGTAGACGCCGACGAGGTAACGCGGCAGCCACAGCGCTAGCGCGACGAAGCCGCCGAAGGCGAAGAAATAGTAGAGCGAGAAGCGCCAGACCTGAACGTTCCTGAGGGGCGCGAATTCGGCGAGGAAGCTCTTGCGCGGCTGGCTCACCTCGCGGCGGGCACGGAACTTCGGATCGTCGTCAGTCGTGAACCAGAAGACGATGGCCGTCAGCAACAACCCGGCCGCCCAGACCTGCGCGACCGTCTGCCAGCCATAGGCGACGAGAACGAACGGCGCCAGGAACTTGGTAACCGCCGCGCCGACATTGCCGGCACCGAAGATGCCAAGCGCCGTCCCCTGCTTTTCCGGCGGGAAGAAGGGGGAGACATAGGCGACACCGACGGCGAAGGAGCCGCCGGCAATGCCGACGCCGAGGCCGGCGAGCAGCATTTCAGGGAAGGTGGTGGCGTAGGCGAGGAGAAAGGTCGAAAGCGCGGCCGCCAGCATGGTGACCGTATAGACGAGCCGGCCGCCGTAGCGGTTGGTCCAGATGCCGAGCACGATGCGGATCAGCGAGCCGGTGAGGATCGGCATGCCGATCAGCAGGCCGAACTGCGCTTCGCTTAGTCCCAGTTCCTGCTTGATGCGCACGCCGATGATCGAAAAGATCGTCCACACGGCAAAACAGATGGTGAAAGCGGTCGTCGAGATCCACAGGGCGCGGCCCTGCTCCCCGGCAGTGATCTTCTGTGACTGGTGAACAGCGGACATAGCTTCTCCCGGCGCAAAGGCGCCATTCGATCGTTGATCCTGGAAATGCCCCGAACAACGCGCGTCGCTTCTCAGCGATCGCCGCTTCCATCCTGCTTAAGCAACCTTGCTCCTGGTGCGCGACATTGGGCACCGCCGGCGGTCAGCTCGGGCTCGCCAGATGAGAAGCAAGGGACATGCCAACTAAAGCGATTTGCCATAAGCGCTGCAAAAGCAGTGGCTTGCTCGAAGAAGCTCTACCGTCTCGCTGGGCAGGTGACCAAAAATTAGCCTGCCGGGGTAGGCCTGATGAAACAATGGGCATGTCCGATGGCGATTTATCCGCAACGGGTAGACGGCCTCTTGGACGTAGGGCCGCGCGGGAGATGCGCTGAGCGGGCCGGCGATCCGGCTAAGGGGCAGCGGCAACACCGCTGCCCCTTAGCCGGATCACATTGCAAGATCCAGCCGTGGCGCCAAGCTGGCCGTTAGCGCGCCGCCACGAAGAACGCCTGGCGAAGGTCCGCAATCACCTCTTCCGCCTGTGGAGGCCGACATTCAGCCGGATCGTGCGGTCGCTGACGCCAAAGCGCGCGACGATCGTCAGGACGCCGTGGTCGCGGGAGGCCTTGGTGATCGCCGGCAGTTCCTGCAGCGATCATACGATCCGTGTCCGTACCGTCTATATAGTCGACCTCACCGTCATCGAGAAGCGACTGTTGCCCTGGGCGATCGCCACGAAATCGCAAAGCGTCTGCAGCAGGCCGAAAACGATGCCGAAGGCGAGCAACCGGCCGTAGGCCGAAAGGTGCCGTAATATAGGGCTGACGAAGGCCGCCCTTGTAGTCGCCGATCGTCGTTACGATCAGCGGCGTTTTGATCTTACTGGCACCGGAACTGCTCTTCGCCGTGACCGTCTCGCCGTCCTTTTTCTGTCCCCTGCCGCCCGAGATCGTCAGCGGCTGCAGCGCCGTGGCGCCCCCTGCCGCAATGCAGCAAGATTGATATATTGTTCAATCAAACTGAGTTGCATGGCCCTATCACCGGCGTGTGCTTCTCCGGTTCGGACGCGCCGAGGTCGGTCTCGGTGGTCATGCGCAAGGAAATGGACGAGCGTGGGGCGCAGGACCATCAATATTTCCTTGAGTGAAGAGTCAGTTTTTCCGAGAGTGACTTTCAAACCTCGAATGATAGCCGGCCGCTAGCGCCGCATCCAGGCGTGTCAGGGAACCCCGGCGACGCGATTTCGTTCTCCTATGATCAAGGGAGTAATGGCTATGTTCGCCCGAAGAAATGAGCGCCTGGCGCCCGAGAAGCAGGCCTCAGCCACCTTCCCGGTCGCGGTCCTGCTGTTGCGCCATTTTCGTCTACCTGACGATCGGCGGCGGCTTTTTGGATGGCGGAGCAGACACGGTCGTCTATACGCCGCAGGTCGCCGACTCGGCGGGGCAGCGCTGATCGGCCGAACGCGCCGGCTGACGCCCGCATTCGCGACTTGTGAGGAGGCGAGCGGTCCGCAGTCTTAATGTTGCCTCAGCCTCGTCAGCAGGAACAATCGTCACACCAGTGGACTGTCCGGACGTATCAAGGGAGTTCCGCCATGAAACCCGACCCCACCGGCCCCGGTCCCGGACCGGGCCGAGCCGCCCACAGCAACAAGTGATCCATCATTGCCGCGTTCCCGCATCAATGATGCAAGCCAAGATGGAAAGCACGGGAACGAAAGGGTTCAGAGGCAGTTAGGTGGGCCAGAAGCCAAGGGACGCCGACATGTTCAAGTCATGGAACGAATGCGTCATCGTGGACTTGCCCGATCTCGACGGTGTCCAGATCGTCTGGAGCCGGCCGAAGCGGCAAGGTTGCTTAGCGAACATTGGCCAGTCTCCCATGGCAACGCCTACAACGCCGCCCTCAATGCCTGCACCGACGCCATGCTCGGAACGGCCCCAGAGGATCAAGCGCGCCAAGCTTTTGTCGCTGCGGTCAAGGAAGCGAAAATCAAGATGATGCGGTGACGGTGTGTCACCAGCGTGTACTCTTCTCCCTCATTCCTGTGACGAGCACAAGAGATGAGGAGGGAGAAGCATCCCCGAGACCAAAGGTGCGCACGGTCATGTGCAGTGTCCGACGAAGGAATGCCGCGAATATCAATCCCTCCTCAGCACATCAGAGCTCGTCGTCCGTCACCTTCGGCGGAACGCGGCCCGTATGATGGACCGGATTGTCCTTTCCGGCTGCTTCGGTCGGCTTCTCGCGCCGCTCCGACGTTCCGCTCCTTGCCGGCGGTTCGTCGGCCTCCTCGCCGGCTGGGCGAGCTTGATCCGGCAAGGGCTTCGGATCCATATTCATCTCCTTCGGATCGGGCTTCCAGGTAGGAGACGGCATGGGTTGATTCTTGAGGGCTTCGTCCTTGGGATTGCTCATCGTCACGATCCTTTTCCAGCTCCAAGGATCGAACCCTCGGCTCGTCCGAAGGTTCCTTGACGTGGCCGGGCGTATCGGAGGTGGAACCTATCTTGTGACAAGTCTGTTCGGGTGGCGCCAGATTGTTCGCAAAGGAGCGATTTTCACGTGGCGAGGAACGTTTCGGCCGAGGCAGAACAGGAAGCTCCAGATCGATTGCTGACCGCGCGACGTTCGCGGTCATTGGTGATCCTGATCGCAATCGCAGCTGGAATCGTCGTTTGCTACCTGCTGGCCGTGCCTTTTCTGCCGGCGCTGACCTGGGCGCTGGTCCTCGCGATCATGTTCCACCCGCTCCACCGCCGGATCGCAAAGGACCTCCGCTACCCGGAAATCGCCGCTGCGGCGACGGTGGCGATTGCCGCCTTCATCGTCGCCGTGCCGCTCATGCTGATTGCCGAGCGGCTGGTCAACGAGGCAGCCAAGGGCGCCCAGATCATCGCGGAAGGGCTGAGGACGGGAAGCTGGCGCGACGCCATTGCCAGCTATCCGCGTATCGGGCTGGTTCTGCTGTGGATCGAGACCCAGCTCGACCTCGCTGGGCTTGCAGGCAACGCCGCGACCTTGCTCACCAATTTCAGCGCAATCCTGGTCCGCCGATCGGTGGTGCAGATTATCGACCTCGTGCTAACCTTCTATTTCCTGTTCTATTTCCTGCGCGACGGCCGCGAAGCCCTGGCCATGCTCAAGAACTTCTCTCCGCTGACATCCCCAGAGATGAACAGGCTGTTCCTGCGCGTCAGCGAAACGGTGCACGCGATCGTCTTCGGGACCTTCGCTGTCGCGCTGGTGCAGGGCACCTTGGGCGGCCTGATGTTCTGGCTGCTTGGTCTGCCGTCGCCGCTCCTCTGGGGTCTTGCAATGGGCCTGCTGGCGATGGTGCCGGTTCTCGGCGCCTTCATCATCTGGATTCCGGCCGCTCTGTCGCTTGCGCTGACCGGCGAATGGGGCAAGGCGCTGATCCTGACTGTCTGGGGCGCCGGCGTGGTGGCAACCGTCGACAACCTGCTCTATCCGATGTTCGTCGGGGAACGGCTGAAGCTGCACACCGTCGTGGCATTCATGAGCATGATCGGCGGCGTCATCGTCTTCGGACCGGCAGGGCTGGTGATCGGACCGGTGACTTTCACGGTGACTTTGCTGCTGCTCGATACATGGCGTGCCCACAACCGGGAAAGCGACAGTTCATCGCCGCCTCCCCCACTCTAGATCCGTCACCGGCGTTGCGTCCCTTCCAGGCGATCGTCCGCCTCGGTCAGGCACCCTTTGGCAGTCGGCTCGATGTCTAATTCGACCAGGATCGGCAGATGATCGGAAGCAACCCGCGCAAGGACGCTGCTATGCACCTTGCAATCGCGGACACTTATCCCGTCGCCGACGAAGACATGGTCGATCCGCAGCAGCGGCAAGCGGGAGGGAAAGGTCGGGCGCGGCTTGGCATTCGATTGGACCTGTACATCCTTGAGATGTGTCGCCAGCAGCCTGTAAGCGGCCGAGCGGGCGATGGCGTTGAGGTCGCCCGCAAGGATCACACGCGCGTCTCCCCGCCCTATGCCGCCGAGCCAGCCGGGACCGAGCAAAGCCGTCGCCTGGCGGACCCGCTCCGAACCGCGCAGCCCGAGATGGGTGACGATGACTTGAAGCTTGGCATGAGCGAGATCGATCTCCACCCAGAGCGCTCCGCGCGGCTCCCCGGTCGACGGCAGCACATCCGCCTTCACGAGCCGCATCGGCAGCGCCGTCAGCACCGCGTCGCCGTACCGCTCGTCCTTCAGGTGCAGAGCCGGATGAAAATGCGCGGCCATGTTGAGGTGGGTGGCGATCATATGCGCCTGGTCTGTGCCGCCGCTGCGGGCACGTCCGACGTCCACCTCCTGCAGGGCGATGATGTCGGGCCGGCATTCGCCGATCACCGCGGCTATGCGCGCCGGGTCGAGCCTTCGGTCGGTCCCGAAGCAGGCATGGACATTGTAGGTGAGGAAGCGAAGCGGTCGAGCCATGGTGCTTTTTCGGGCAGAGATCAAAGTGCTGCAGCGACCTTTGCGCGTTCGATAGGGCAGCGCGTCGCTGCAGGTCCTGCGTTCGGGAACACACGGGACCTGCATTTCGTTCCGGTGGACGCGCAAAGGAACGAGGCCGATGCCGAAGAAAATCATTGCCAGACTATTCATATTCGCCGCCATCGGCGTCGCCGCCTGGCTGATCTACCGAACGCTTCGTCAATACACGTTCGAGGAGATCGTCGGCTCCATCCTGCAGATCCCATTTGCACATCTGCTGGCGGGGATCGGCTTCGTCGTCCTCTCCTATCTCTGCCTGACGCTGTTCGACACGCTCGCGGTGCGCTATGTCGGCCACAAGCTTCCCTATCGTCAGGTGGCGCTTGCCTCCTTCACCAGCCTGTCGATCGGCCACAATGTCGGCATGGCGGCCTTGAGCAGCGGCGCGGTCCGGTATCGGTTCTATTCGCGCTGGGGATTGAGTGTCGAGCAGATCGCCAAAATCATCCTCTTCTGCGGCGTCACCGTCGGCGTCGGCCTCCTGACCCTTGCCGGCCTTTGTTGTCTGATCATGCCGGAGAGCGCCGCGCCGATCATCGGCCTGTCGGAAGGCGGCGCCCGTCTTCTCGGCATCACCTGCCTTGCCGCCTCGGCTGGCTATATCGTGCTCGCCGGGTTCTTGCGCGGTTCGCTTCGCCTATTCCGATGGTCGTTCGAAATGCCGCCGCTGCGGATCGCCGCCGGCCAGGTCCTGGTCGGCACGGCCAACTTCCTCTGCGTCAGCGCCTGCCTGCATCAATTGGTGTTGGCGTTCGGAACTCCTGGCTTCTTCGAAACCGCGACGGCCTATGTCGGCGCCAACCTGACCGCTCTCGTCAGCCACGTTCCGGGCGGCATCGGTGTGCTCGAGGCAACGATCGCCTTCCTGCTCGGGCAGTCGGCGAGCATCGGCGCCCTCATCGCCTTCAGGGCGATCTATTTCTTCCTGCCGCTGCCGCTCGGCTTGATTTCGCTGTCGATCGCGGAAGTCCGCCGCTGGGATAATGCGAGAAGCCTGGATAGCAAGGCGAAAAGCTGACCGATCCATCGCCGCAGCAGAGCGCCTGTGCGGCGGAAGGGCCTGAACGGCCCGCGCGGATCGACGATGTCGGTTGCCCAGACCAGCGCGGTCGCGCCGTGGCCTTCGATCCCGTCGAAGGTCCGCAGACCACGCCGACGCGTGTTCAACCGTTCGACGACGGCGACGAGGGAGCCTGTTTCCTGCAGCATGCTCTCGATCTTCGCCGGCTCGACGTCCAGATGCTCCGCCAGAAGCGCGTTGCGAAAGCCTGCGATCGCGGCACTTTGCTCCTCGTTCGCCGCCTCCACCGCAACGTCGCACTCGGTATCGAACCCTTCCGAACGGTGGTTGAAATTCGACGACCCGACCCGAAGAAACCGCTCGTCGATAGCGACCACCTTGGAATGGATGATCACCTCCTGTTCGGAGCCGTCCGCCGCAGGGACGACGGGATAGGCGACCCGCAGCCTGCCGTAGCGATCCGTCCGCTTCAGCCGCCGGATAAGGCGGTCGCGATTGCCCCCCATCACCACCCTTTCGAGAAACCCGTGCGAACTGCGCGTCGTGATGACCACGATCTCGGGTCCGTCGGGCTCCTGCAGCCGCTCGCACAGAACCTTGCCGATCCGATGCGAGGCGAAATACTGGTTCTCGATATAGATGTGGCGCCGGGCACTTCGCAAAGCGTCGAGGGTGAGCCGCAGCGCTTCCTGCCGCCCACGCCTCTTGCCGAAGCCTGGCTCGGTGCGGGCGATCCCGATCCGGCAATTGGTCAGGAGAGGTTCGATGCCGGGCGGCCAGGCGACCGCCGACGAGCCTGGAGCGCCGATACCTTCGCCGACCGAAGACTTCCAGCGGGAGCGGCAGAGATCGCCGATCGCCCGGCTCGCCTCGCCCTCCAGCACCACCTGGATGTCATGGACCGGATCATAAGGATTTCCGTCCGGATCGCGGCGCAGGTCATTCTCGGCCAGGTGGTCCGGCGTGTCCCAGCGCCGGGCGGTCAGATCGATGCCGCCGACGAAAGCGATCCGGTCGTCGATGGAGACGAGTTTCTGGTGATGAGAACCGCGCAACGCGTGGTGGCTGGCGAAACGGAGCTCGACCTGCGGATGGGAAGCCCATTGCTGGCCGCGAAACAGTCGCAACGACTTTCCCGAATAGATCGGCCCCATCGCCCAGATCAAAATGCGGATCCTGAGATTCGGCTTTTGCGCGACCAGCGCCTCGAGCTTGGTGCCGAGCGCCTTTGCGTCCGGATCGTCCGGCCGCAGCTTGATGCGCGGATCGAAATCCCATCCGGTGATCCAGACCTGCTCTTCGGCCTGTTCGAGCACCCGATCGAGGCAGGCATAATAGGCCGCCCCGTCCACGAGGAAGGACACCCGCTCGGCCGGCGCGCTGCGCCAGATATTCTCGGCTTCTTTGATGATCGGTCGGCGTGCCCGGCGCAATCGGCTGGGCGGGGTGCCAGTGAAAACGGTCTTCCAGGCCAAGCTTCTTTTCCCGTGGGTGGCGACTGCAAAAAAATCCATTTCAACCGAGATTGTTCCCGCTACGCCCGCGGAACAAAGCTCGGCCGCAGCGTGTTGTGCCCGCATAGATGTCAAACCGACCTGCCATGCCCCTGCCCAAAGCGACTTACCGACTGCAATTTCGAAACGGGATGGACTTCGAAAAAGCCGCGGAGTTGATCCCGCATCTCGTCGATCTCGGCATTTCACACCTTTATGCCTCGCCGATTTTTTCCGCGGTCGGCGGCTCGACGCATGGCTATGACATAGTCGACTTCAACGAGATCGACCCAGCCTTGGGCGGTATCGACGGGTTACGCCGGCTCGTCCGAGAACTGAGAGCGCATGGACTCGGGATCATCCTCGATATCGTGCCGAACCACATGGCCGCGCATCTCGAGAACCGTTGGTGGCACAGCGTCGTCGAATGGGGACAGGCGAGTGCGTTCGCCGGCCATTTCGACATCGACTGGCGTGCGCCGCTCACACTTCCGTTTCTTGGCCGGCAGTTCGAAGAGGAACTGGCGGACGGCAGCATACGGCTGACATTCGATCATGACCGAAACTGCCTGGCCTTTGCCTATTACGACGCCCTCTACCCTCTCAACCCCGCCTCCTACCCGGCGGCCCTTGAAGGTTGCAACCTCGCTCTCGACAGGCTGATCGGCGTCGCCAAGAAAGCGGAAGCGAACAATGCCGTAGGCTTTCACTCCGAAGTGGCTTCTCTCCTAAAGACGCCCCCTGTTGCCGCCGCTCTCGACGCGCATCTTCAGCGGGTCTCCGCCGACAAGCCGTTGCTGCAGCGACTTCACGACATGCAAAGCTGGCGGCTGATGAGCTGGAAAGCGGCGCGGGACCACCTCAGCTATCGGAGGTTCTTCGAGATCGCCGGCCTCGTCGGCCTTCGCGTCGAAGATCCAGCGGTCTTCGAGGCCACCCACAGGCTTGTCCTCGGCCTTGTCGAGGAAGGATTGGTCGACGGACTGCGCGTCGATCACATTGACGGCCTTGCCGATCCGGAGGTTTATCTTCACAGGCTGCGGGAACGCGCCGGCGAGCACACCTATATCATCGTCGAGAAAATACTCGAGGCGAACGAGGTGCTGCCGGAGGAATGGCCGGTCGATGGCACCACGGGCTACGAGTTCATCTCGACACTTGCCGATCTGCTCTCCGACGAATCTTCCGGGCTTTGGAAAGAAGATCACCGATCCGCGACGGAGAGGGACGTTACCGAAAGCAAGCTGCAGGTGCTGAGCCACAATTTCAACGCTGAAGTCCGACGGCTCGCCGCATTGGCGGGGCGCGCGCAGGGCTATGACAACGCACCGGCCGGAAGCGAGCAAATCGCCGAGGCCATTCGCCATCTGATCGCAGCAATGCCGGTTTACCGCACCTATCTCAGCGACCGTGGCGCAAGCGAGCACGATCGGCGGATGCTCGACGGGATCGAGTCCCGGTCACGCGCTGCCGCACCGGAGGTCGGCGCCGAGATCGCGACGATCACGGCTTGCCTGAGGTCGAACGATGCCGAAACGGATCGACAGGCGGCGACCGAATTGCGGGCGCGCTTTCAGCAATTGAGCGGCGCGGTCATGGCCAAGGCGGTCGAAGATACGTTTTTCTACCGCCGCGGCGACTATCTCGCCGCCAATGAGGTGGGTGCTGCGCCCTCCTGGGCGCCGTGTGGCGTCCCCCGGTTCCACGAGGGGATGCGGGAACGGGGAAGCAGAAGCCTGGCCGGCCTGTCGACAACCGCGACCCACGACACGAAACGGGGCGAGGACGCCCGCGCCCGCCTCTACGTGATCAGCGAGGCACTGGAGCTCTGGGCGGCGGCAGTCCACCGCTGGCGCGACATGAACCGGGCTGGCCTCCAGCCTGGCGCCTTTGCCCCGGAAACCTCCGTCGAGCAGTTTCTCTATCAGAGCCTGCTCGGCGCTTGGCCGATCAAACCCCACGCTGACGAGAAGGATCTGCTTTCCCTGCGCGAGCGTATGGAAGACTTCGCCGTGAAGGCGCTGCGCGAGGCGAAGCTCCGGACAAGCTGGGATGCCCCGGACGAGCCCTATGAAGCGGCGGTCACCGGATTTCTTCGCGGCATCCTCGACTGGCAAAATCGAGCCTTTCTCGACGACTTCGAGAATACGACCGCGCCCTTCATCCGCGCCGGCCTGATCAACAGCCTCTCGCAAACGCTGGTGAAACTCACCGCGCCGGGCATTCCGGACATCTATCAGGGCAGCGAGCGCCTCGACCTCTCGCTGGTGGATCCGGACAACCGCCGCGGCTTCTCACCGCGGCCCTCGCTGCGCGACCTGCGGCGTCAGCCGACAGCCGGCGACTTCGAAGACTGCAAACAGTGGCTGATCAGGCTCTGCCTGAACCATCGCCAAGGCCGAGGCGCGGCGCTGCTGGCGAGCGGCGAATACCTCCCCTTGGATATCCAAGGCCCTGCCTCCCGACACGCCGCCGCATTCATGCGCCGCAGGGAGGATCAGCTTTCGGTCACCCTCGTCCCACGGCTCGTCTTCAGGCATCTTGGAGAGGGGCTGTCCGTTCGTTCCGACCTTTGGCGTGACACCTACCTGTTGTGGCCGGAGGAGTGCGAACCGAGGCGATTGCGAAACCTCGCAACGGGCGCGACCGTCGACTCGCAGCGACGCATTGTGATCTCGGAGGTTTTCCACGGCTTCCCGGTCGCGTTCCTTGTTCCGGAATGACCCGGGTGCTGCTCCTCAACGGACCCGCCGGAACCAGTCCTCTGTTTGCAAAACTCTGATCCGGTCCAGATCAAAATCCGCGAACACGAGTTCCGGCTGCGGTCCGCCCATGGAGAGGATCCTCCCCAGAGCATCGACCGCAAAGGACCGCCCGTCGTCCTTCGGCGCCGGATAGTTCGCTACCGCCACGCCGAGGACAGATTGAAACGCCAGTGCCCGCACGCCTGCGATCCGGACGTCCCCGACCGCGGGATCATCAACCAAGGGACAGCTGTTCGGAACGAGAATGACTTCGGCGCCGTCCCGCACGAGGTCTGACGTGACGTCGGGAAATTCTCGGTCCATGCAGATCATGATGCCGATCATGACCTCGCCCGCCTCAGTCCTGAGCCGCGCCACGCTGGAAGTCTCGCCGGCGGCGCAGGCTTCTTCCGGAGCGTCGAAGAAGCAGACGTGCCGCTTGCGCTGGTGGAGGACAACCTCGCCTCGACTGTCGATCAGGACTGCGGCATTGAAAGGCTTGGGGCTGCCGCCCTCGAGAAAGGTCGCCACCATCGCCAGTCCGTGCCTGCGCGCCGCCTCCCGAAAGCCTTTCACAAAGGCGCCGTCGATCGGCACCGCCGCATCGATCCAGGCCTGCCGGGCGACCGGATCTTCAGGATCGAAGCGGCTGTAACCGTTCGAAAACATCTCCGGGAAGACGATGATGTCGGCGCCTTCTGCGGCTGCCGACGCTGCGATCGCGTCGACATCCGCATCGTTCATTACCTGCGCCATTGCCGCGCGGAAGGACCTACCAGCCACGCAATACTCCCAAGGACCTTTGAAACTTAGGGGGCAGATAGGAATTGCTCCGGCGGAGTCAATGTTCACACCCCTATGCTGCGCCGGGAGCCAGAACGAAGAGCGCGCTGGCGAGCGTTGCGGCGGCGCAATAACTGATGGCGCCGAGCGGTCCAAAGCCGTCGACGAAGAGGCCGCCTAGAACCGCGCCGCCGGCAATCGCCAACTGGAACGTGGCGACGATCAGTCCGCCGGTGCTTTCCGCGTGGTCCGGTGCCGCCCGGACCATCCATGTCTGGACCGCAACCGGCAGGGCTCCGAAGGCGAAGCCCCAGAGGGTGACGGCGCCCGCCGAAACAAGATCGTTCGCACCGAAGGCCACCAGCGCCAGCGCCGTCGCGGCGATGAGAAGCGTGCCGAGACTGACGGCGGCCGTGATGCTGCGCTCGATGACGAAGCCGCCGGCCAGATTGCCGAAGAAGCCGCCGACGCCGTAGGCGAGCAGGGTCAGCGAGATCGCTTCGATGCCAAAGGCGGGTATCTTTTCCAAGAACGGCCGGACATAGGTGAAGCCGGCGAAATGACCCGAGACAAAGAGCTGGACGGTGATGATGCCGATGCTGATGCTCGGGCGGCGTACTAGATCGAACAGCAGCCTGATGCTCGGCACCGATTGCGGCGGCAGGCGCGGCACGCTTGTCATCTGCACCGCGAGCGTGACGACGCCGAGCACGGCAGCCACCAGGAAAGTGACGCGCCAGCCCAAAGATCGCCAATATAGGCGCCGACGGGCGCTGCGCAGACGGTCGCGAGCGAGACGCCGGTGAAGATGATCAACATGGCGCGCGGCACGAGACGCGTCGGAACGAGGCGCAGCGCAATCGCCGCCATCATCGACCAGAAGCCGCCGAGCCCGATCCCGAGGATGACGCGGGCAAGCAGCATGGTGAGGTTGGTGGCCATGGCGGCGAGCAAGTTGGAGAGGATCAGAGCAAGGGTAAAACCCCAGAGCACAAGCCGGCGGTCAAATCCGCGGGTGACGATCGCGATCGTCGGCGCAGCGATGGCGCCGACCACGGCGGTCGCCGTGACCGCCTGCCCTGCGGTACCGTCGCTGATAGCGAGATCGGCCGCCATCGGAGTCAGCACGCTTGCGGGAAGGAACTCCGCGGTGACGAGGCCGAACACGCCGAGCGCTAGCGAGATGACGCCGGCCCAGGCCGGCTCGCTGCGTCCTTCGATCTCAGTGGCCACAAGGGGAGCATGCATGCTTTGTCATCAAAGCAATCTCCAACGATCCGAGTTCTCTTAGATAAGCCGTGAGGGTATGATTCGGAGGCGGCTTTCAGCCGCGCCTTCAAGCGCGTCATCGGCGCTCCGCCGAGCGACTACCGGGCGCCGAGGAGCCCGGGATGGGTATTCGCAGTGAAAAGTAAGTCCGCAACGAAGACACCCGGCACTGCTGCCGGGCGTCAACGCCGCACTTCCCGAGGGAGGATCACGGGGCGATGCGGAAACGGAGCTTTATTTGCCTGCATCCAGACGATCGATCGCCTGGACATTGCCGGCCGACGGACCTTGCGGATCGAACTCGGATGCGAGCCAGGTATCGACGATCGATTTCGCCAATTCCGGACCGATGACCCGCGCGCCCATGGTGATGATCTGGGCGTTGTTGGATTTCGCCGCTCGCTCGGCCGAATAGGTGTCGTGGGTGAGCGCCGCGCGGATACCGGGCACCTTGTTGGCCGAGATGCAGACGCCGATGCCGGTGCCGCAGATCAGGATGCCGCGATCGTTCTCGCCGGCCGTGATCGTCTTTGCCAGATGCTCCGAGAGTTCGGCGTAGAAGCCTGCCTGGCTCAGATCCTTGACCTCGACGTCGCTCCGGCCGGCGAGATGAGCGGCAATGACATCGAGCAACGGTTTGCCTGCACTATCTGCACCGATTGCGATTTTCATGGGGCTTCCTTTCCGCACTTGTTCCAAACCTTTGCCGGTCAGATCGCGCCGGCGACACGCTTCAGAATGTCGAGATAGCCGCCGACCTCCCAGGCGGAGCGGCCGATGAAGAGGCCGTCGATATGCGGTTGGGCGACCAGCTCCTCGCAGTTTTCGGGATTGACGCTGCCGCCGTAGAGCACCGGCACCGCGACGCCGAGCGCCGCCGCGGCCGCCTCAGCTATCCGCCGGTGGCGGGCGTCGGCATAGTCGGCGGTCGCCGGTATGCCGTTCACGCCGATCGCCCAGACGGGCTCGTAGGCGAGCAGGACCGGCGCCCTTCTGGCGTCGCCTTCGAGAAGCGCGAACGCCCCTACCACCTGACGCTTCAAAACGGCATCGGCCTCGCCCGCCTCCCGTTCGGCAAGCGTTTCGCCGATGCAGATCAGCGGGACGAGACCATGGCTGACGGCCGCTGCCGTCTTCAGCCCGACGGTGCGGTCGGTCTCGCCGAAATGTTCGCGGCGTTCGCTATGGCCGAGCTCGACGAGATCGAGCCCGCAATCCTTCAGCATCAAGGGAGAAATCTCGCCGGTCCAGGCGCCGGCATCGTCCCAATGCATGTTCTGGGCGCCGACCTTGACGCTCGTCTCCTTCAGCCTCTCCTTCACCTCGCGGACCGCCGTAAACGGTGGTATGACGAAGCGCTGGATGCGCGGGTCGCGCTCCGCATCGGCAGCCGCCAGGCCCTCGGCGAAGGCCGTCGCCTGCGACAGCGTCTTGTTCATCTTCCAGCTGGTGCCGACCCAGACCTGCGACTTGCTCATGCCTTCTCCGCTATTTTCTGATCACTGACAGCGATGAGCTTGATGCCGGCCTCGCCGAGGGTGGCGGCATGGTCCTTCGAAACCTCGCTGCCGGTCAGAACCGCATCGAAAACGTCGAGCCCGGTCAGGAAATGCAGGGCGGAGCGGCCGAACTTGCCGTGATCGACGAGCAGGTATTTGCGCGTCGCCGATTTCACCATCTGCCGCTTTGTCTGCACGACCTCCTGGTCCTGGTGGAACGCCGTGGCGCCCTCGATTGCCGAACTCGACAGGAAGGCGACGTCGGCTCTGAGCGATCGCAGTGCTTCCTCCGTGACGATGCCGAAGAAGCCGTTGAATTTCTTGCTGTACTGGCCACCGAGCGCGATCAGGTTGATGCCCGGTGCGCCCGATAGCTCGGCAATGACGCCGAGATTGTTGGTGATGACGGTGAGCGGACGAATGTCCTTGAGGCATGCGGCAATTGCACCGGCGGTGGAACTGTCGTCAATGATGATGCTCTGGCCCGGCTCGATCAGCGTCGCGGCATGTTCGGCAATCCGTCGCTTCTCCGCCGTGGCGATCTTTTCGCGATAGCGGAAGTCGCTCTCGAATTGCGGGCTCGACTGGATCGACGCGCCGCCGTGGACCTTGCGCAAGAGGCCAGCCTGCTCCAGGTCGTCGAGATCGCGATGCACGGTCATCTTGCTGACGCCGAAGCGAATGGAAAGGTCCTCGACCCAGGCCGTGCCCGCCTCCATCAGGACGTCCATGATCGCCTGTCGCCTGTCTTCCGGTTTCACTGCCATCATCCTCTCGGCGCCGCGGTCTTTCGCTACGCATCTCAACAGAGAGATAACATGATTTTGTGATTTTTCAACTTGTTTGCGATATTTTGTTATGTTGATGTGTGATCTTCCTCATCATTCAGCCCGGTATCGATATGAGGCTCCCAGTATTCCACGGACTCGCGGATCATCTGGACCACCTGGTGATCGGTGGGCTCGCGCTCGCGGAACGACAGTTCGAGGCAGATCTCGTTGTCCGTTCCCCCGCCGCTCCTCACCGCATCGAGCAGGCGCTCGGGCGTAATGCGGCCATCCTTGTTGTAAGCGGCGGTAAAGGGCCAATGGCCTCCCTTGTTCATCGACGACTGCTTGACGTGAATGATCGGCGATCGCCGCGGAAAGGCTTTCGCCCAGGCGTAGGGATCGATGTCGGCCGGGTTGTCGGACGTCACGTCGCCATGATCGATATCGACCATCATCTTCAACGGGATCGGCAACTCGGCCCGCGCGAGGCGACCGTCCAGTTCCCGGCACGCCGCGATCGTGTGGCCAAATTCGCGGCCGACCGACATCGGCTCCCAGAAGAGATAGGAGAGCCCCGCCGCCTTAGCGTGCTCCGCCACTTCGCGCCAGCAGTCGATGGCGATCGCCATCAGCTCCTCGCGCCGCACCGGGTCGTCATAGTCCTTCAGCGTGAAGATCGCGAATTGCGTGCCGATGGCGGAGGCGCCGAGTTCCGCCGAGATATCGGCGAAGGTCTTGAACCAGTCGACATAATAGCGGCGCACATCCGGGTCAGGATGGCCGAAATGGTTGAGCCGCCCATAGGGTCCGGTCATGCCGGAGGTGATCTTCACGCCGGTGCGGGCAAGCGCCGCCTGGAACCGCCGGGTCACCTTGCTGATGGTCGCCGCCGGCCAGCTCGGATTGACGAATTCGTGGGTGAGCTGCACGTGGCCGATCCGGATCCTCTCGGCGATCGCGTCGATCAGATCGTCCGGCTCGGCAAAGCGGTTGACCAGGGGATTGGTGTTGAGCGACAGGGTGAAGGGCATGGCCGGGCTCCTGGCTACCAGAGAAATTTCGGCAGGAGGAAATCGGGCGTGGCGCCGTGTGCCGCGAACAGGCTGTGGCGCCCCTCCTCCGACTGCCGTTCGAGAATGCCGGTCGTGACCAGCACAGAGCCGAGCCCGGCGTTTGCGGCGCCGGCAATGTCATGCTCGACGCTGTCACCCACCGCGCAGACCCGCGTGGGATCGGGCTTGCCGAGGAAATCGAGCGCGAAATCGTAGATGTCGCGGAACGGCTTGCCGATCCAGCGCACCCTACCGCCGAGTTCCTCATAGAGCTCAGCAATACGTCCGGCGCCGAAGGCATGCCCGGTCCGCGTCAGCATCACCTTATCCGGATTGGTGCAGAGGCAGGGGACACCGCGCTGCGCCGCGGGCCGAAGCAGATCCTCGTAATAGCCAAGCGGATGGACGTCGCCCTCGCTTGCCGCGAGCAGCACGATGTCGGCCTCCTCGCCGCTCTCCGTCCGAAGGAGATCCAGGCCATTCAGCGGCGACAGATCGCCGTCGCGGCTGATCAGCAGGCATTTGCGCATCCCTCCCGCTGGGGCTGCCTCTTCCCGCTTCAGCAGCTGCCAGGCAACCTCGCCCGAGGTCAGGAACCAGTCCCAGCTGCCCGGCTCGAAGCCGAGCGCTGCCAACCGGCGGTCGTTTTCCGCCGAGCGCTTGCCGGAATTCGAAAGGATGATAATGCGTTTGCCGGCCTGCCTGAGGCGGACAAGCGCCTCGGCGGAACCCGGATATGGCCCGCGCCCGTCTCTTAAGACGCCGAACTGGTCGATGAGGAAGGCATCATAGGCCTCGGCGATCACCGAGAGGCCGGGGATTGTCCGGACGGCACTCATAGCACCCCCGCTTGTTTTGCACCGGACAGTGCCAACCGCGCCGTGCCGGCGGCCGCTTCCTGGGAGCGCGGCGGCAGAAAGGGCACGCGGAGTTTGCGGGCGCGGATGGCCTTCCAGGCCCTGTTCCCGGCGCCGCCACCGACGCTGCGGACCGTCCGAAGCGGTGGGCTGCCGAGTGAGGCGAGCCGCTGATAGGCGAGGCTCTCGACGGCCGCGATCCCCTCGAAGATCGCCTTCAGGAACTCCGCGTCATCTGCCGGGCGCGGCGTCATGCGCGGCATCAGCGCGGGATCGGCGATCGGAAAGCGTTCGCCCGGTCTCGTCAACGGATAGAAATCGAGACCCGTCTCGGTTGCCGGATCGATCTCCGCCGAAAGTTCGCCGATCCGCTCGGCGCTGAAATGCGCGGCAAGCACCGCACCGCCGGTGTTGGAGGCACCGCCGGCAAGCCACATGTCGCCGATCCGGTGGCTGTAGAGTCCGAATTCCGGAGCGAACAGCGGCCGATCCGACAGCATCTTCACCGTCAGGGTCGTGCCCAGCGCGCTGACCCCATCGCCCGGCCCGTCGGCGCCGGTGGCGAGGAACGAGGCGCAGCCGTCCGTCGTGCCGGCGACGACGACCGTATCGCGCGGCAGGCCGAAGGCGTCCGCCGCCGCCGGTGAAATCGTCGCGATGGGCGCTCCGGCCGGCTGGACGTCCGGCAGCAGCTCGACCCGCGCACCGGTCCGCGCCAACCAGTCCGGCCAGCACCGTTGGACGGGATCGTAGCCGGTCTTCAGCGCGTTGTTCTCATCGGCGACGTCGTAGAGGCCGGTCAAATGCCCTGCGAGCCAATCGGCCTGGTGGACCACGCGGAAGACACCGGGATACAATTGAAACGCCAGCAGCCTAGCGAGACCGGAGGTCGCGCCGTGCGCGGCGCTTTCCAGCGGCGCATGTGCGGCGATGCGGTCGACAATGGCCGGGTCGCCGACCGGATCATTGTACATCAGCGGCGCCGCAAGCGGCTCTCCGTCGGCCGCAACCGGCAACATCGTCCCGGACGTGCCGTCGATGCTGATTGCACGCACGCGCACCGGATCGATTGCCGCAAGCGCCTCCAGAAGTGCGGCCTGTACCGCCTTCCACCAGCCGATCGGATCGCGATGGTCCTCGGAAAAGGCGCCGAGCTTGGCGGCGCCCGAGGAGGCGACGTTCCCGGCTTCGTCCATTGCCACGGCGCGGGCACCGGACGTGCCCATATCGATGCCGAGGACGAGCCCGTCTCCACCGCTCATTGCAGCACCTGCCCGGCGCGGTTCAGCTGCTGACGGTATTTTTCCGCATCCCAGCCGAGAAGCTCGGCATTCTCGGCATCCGTCAGGTAGCGCAGCCGCGCGCTCGCCGGAATGCGCGCCGCCACATCGGAAAGGCAGCGGGCCATCGCAAGCGCCCCGGCGGTTATATCCTTGAGGACCAGCACCCCCTTGCCCGGAAAAAGGAGAACCGGCGGCAAAGGCTCTCGCGCTTCAAGAAAGCGCGCCTCGATCGCAAGAGCCGTATCCTCCGGCGCGGCGATCACCGAACCCTTGCCGAGAAAGATCACATGGTCGGGATAGAGGCTGCCGCCGGCGGCGATCCTGCAGCTTTCGAGATCAGTTGCGGCGTCATGCAGTCTTCCTTCCTCCGGAAGACGATAGGCGCTGTTGACGGCGAGGCGCGACAGCGCCGACAGGTCCGCGGGCGGAGCCTGGCGCACGAGGCCGGCAAACCGCTCGGAGACGTCGACGAGGAGAAGCGCCGCATCTTCGATCGTATCGCCGGCGACCGCCAGCCCGTGATTGCCGAACACCAGCACGGCCGTATCGGCATCGATCCGTTCGCCGATCGCTCTGGCGAGCGGCAGGCCGGGGCGGGCATAGGGAACGAAGGCATGGGGAATGCCGGCAAGCCTTTCGGCCGCGATGGCCGCCGCATTGGTCTGCACGGCGGCTGCGATCGTCGCCACGCAATGCACATGGATGACCACCTTCTGCGGCATCAGCGCGTGCACCGTGGTTTCGATCGACGGCCGGAGGCCGGATGGGTTGAGCTCCTCGATGACGAAGTCCTGGGCCCTCTCCGCCGCCGGATCGTCGCGCTCCAGTGCGTCGATCAGCGGATCGAGCGCGACCGGCACCATGATATCGCGCGCCCGAGCCTCGGCGAGCCAAAGTCCTGAAGCCTTGATCCAGAGGGTATCGCCCTCCTTGATCGAGGTATTGCCGCCGGCGCCCTGGACGAGCTCCGGATCGGCGCCGATCCTCGCCGACAGATCTAGAAGCGCTTCGAATTCGGAGCTTCGCAACATCGCCTGCCCCTTTCTCATGCGGCCGCCTGCTGACCCTTGAGCCAGCCGCCGAAGGCCCGCTTCTCGGCTTCGCTCATATGCAGGCCATGCTTGGTGCGACGCTCGAGCAGATCCTCCGCCGTCCGTGCCCATTCGGTTTCGATTAGGAAGCGGGCTTCGCGTTCGCGGAAGAGCCGGCTGAAGCCGGTGCCGAGCTCGTCGAGCGACGTTGCCCCGTCGATCAGCGCGTGGGTCCGCGTGCCGTAAAGCCTGGCATAATGCTTCAAGAGATCGGCCGGCAGCCAGCGATAGCAGGCGCGCAGCTCTCCAAGGAATTGGTCGAAATCCGCATTCGCCATATCGCCGCCCGGCAGGTGGGCACCCGCGGTCCAGGCCGGACCAATTTTCGGAAAGAAAGATTTCAACCGCTCCAGTGCATGTTCGGAAAGCTTGCGGAAGGTGGTGATCTTGCCGCCGAAGACGGAAAGCAGCGGCGCCTCGCCGTTCGCCGCATCCAACTCGAAAATGTAGTCGCGCGTCACCGCCGAAGGATTCTCGGCATTGTCGTCATAGAGCGGCCGGACCCCGGAGAAGCTCTGGATGATGTCTGCCTCGCTGAGCTGTTGCTTGAAATAGCGGTTCACCGATTTCATCAGATAGGCGATCTCGTTGGCATCGGCGGCAACGTCCTCCGGCCGTCCCTCGTAGGGAATGTCGGTGGTACCGATCAGCGCCAGATCGTTCTGATAGGGATTGATGAAGATGACCCGTTTGTCGGGATTCTGGACGAGATAGGCCTGCCTCCCCTCCCAGAACTTCGGCACAACGATATGGCTGCCCTTGACGAGCCGGACGCTGCGGCGGGAGCTGAGCCCGGCGACCCGGCCGATCATGTCGTTGACCCAGGGGCCGGCGGTGTTGACGACGCAGCGCGCCCGCGCCTCCGTCCTCGCACCGGTCCCGGCATCAGTCATCTCGACCTGCCAGAGCTCGCCGCGGCGGCGGATGCTCGTGCAGGCGGTGCGGGTGAGGACTCGGGCGCCTCGCTGCTCCGCATCAAGGGCGCTCAGGACGACCAGCCGGGCGTCGTCCACCCAACAGTCGGAATATTCGAACGCCTTGCGATAGGACGTTTTGATCGGCGCGCCTTCCGGCGCCGTCCTGAGGTCGAGCGTCCGCGTGCCCGGCAGGCGCTTGCGGCCGCCGAGATGGTCGTAGAGAAAAAGGCCGAGGCGGACAAGCCAAGCCGGTCGGTCGGCCGGGTTGTGCGGCAGCACGAAGCGCATCGGCCAGATGATGTGCGGCGCCGATCGGAGCAGCACCTCGCGCTCGATCAGTGCCTCGCGGACCAGCCGGAACTCGTAATATTCGAGATAGCGCAAGCCCCCATGAATGAGCTTTCCGGACCGCGAACTCGTGCCCTGGGCAAGATCGTCCTTCTCGCAGAGCAGCACGGAAAGGCCGCGGCCGGCTGCATCGCGGGCAATGCCCGCGCCGTTGATGCCGCCGCCGATGACGAATAGGTCGTATGTCCCGGGCTCGCTCATCGCCCTCCCCTCAGCACGGATTGACCGGCGGCAGGCCGGCGATGTAGCGGCGCACCTCCTCCGCCGCCATTTCGGCTGCATAGGTAACGGTCCGGACCGAGGCGCCGGCGATATGGGGCGTCAGAGTCACGTTCGGCAACTTCAAGAGCGGCCAGTCGTCCGGCACCGGCTCGACCGCGAATGTCTCCAGCATGGCGCTCGACAGGTGACCGCTGACGAGGTTTTCGTAAAGCGCCTCATAATCGCAGAGCGGGCCGCGCGCGGTGTTCACGAAGATCGCCGCCGGCTTCATCTTCGCGAAGGCCTCCGCATTCATCATGTTTCGCGTTTCGGCAGTGACGCGTGGATGCAGCGTCACCACGTCCGATTGCGCCAGCAGGTCGTCGAGCGAGACGTGCTCGACACCGGCGTTGCGGTCTTCGGCGCTGAGCTGCACATAGGGGTCGTGGACGATCACCTTGGTGCCGAAGGCGCGCAGCAGCCGGACGACCTTGGCACCGATATTGCCGTAGCCGACGACGCCGACAGTCAATTCCGAAAGCTCGCGGCCGGTGCGGTCGGCGCGGTAGAGATCGCCGCGCCATTCGCCCTTGCGCAACGCCTCGTGGCCCACCCGGATCAGCCGCGTCTCGGCGAGAATGGCGCCGATCGTGAACTCCGCGACGGCGCTCGCATTTCGTCCCGGCGTGTTGACGACCCGCACACCGGCATCGCGGGCGGCACTCATGTCGATATTGACCGGCCCGCCGCGGGAGACGGCGACGAGCTTCAGGTTCGGCAGTTCGGACAACATCGCCCGCGACAAGGGCGCAAGCTGCGTCACCAGGATTTCGGCGTCGCCGACGAAGCGGATGATCTCGGCGGGCTTGCCGAGATATTCCTTGAGCCCGTCCATCCCCTCGACCGCATAGCCATGCTCCATCGGCACATCCGGCCAGGGCTGTTCAAGGATGCGGATCTCATGTCCGTCGCCGCAGGCCGCGACGATCTTGTCGCGGAACACCTCCGGCAGCATGAACCGGTCGCCGATGATGGCAATCTTCTTCATTTCGGTTTGTCCTGTTGATCTCCCGAGCCGGCCGCGTGGGAGAGCGCGTGCCAGACGGGCCTGAGTGCGAGGCGCGATTGCTGGTAGGCGGGGAAAAGCGCGTCATAGCGCCGGACCAGTTCCTCGTCGGCCGGCTCGGCAGGGCGCAGTTGCGGCCGCACCCAATCGCCAGCGCAATCGGCCATCGAGGGGTAGATGCCGAGCGAAACGGCAGCGATCATCGCGGCGCCCGCGGCGCCCGCCTCCTCGCGTTCGCTGGTCTGGATACTGGCGCCGAGCGCACCGCCGAGGATGCGGCGCAAAGAGGCGCTGCGCGCCGCCCCGCCGGTCAGCCGAATGCGCTCCGGCAGCGGCCCCATTTCGGCATAACAGTCGCGGGCGGCAAGGGCGAGGCCGTCGAAGACGGCCCGGACCATGTCGCCGAAACCATGGGTGCTCGACAGGCCGACGAAGGAGGCACGCGCCGAAGCGTCGACGAAGGGACCGCGCTCGCCGGCTTCGGAAATATAGGGCTCGAAGAGCAGCGGCGTGCCCCTCGCCTCCTCAAGCCAGCCATCCACATGGGCGAGCAACTCGCCCTTCGATTTCTCGACCCCCATCCCCTTTAGGACGCCGCCGGCGATCGAAAGGATCCAGTCGATGTTGAGCGTCGCCGCCATGTTCGATTGCATCTGCGTATAGGTGTTCGGGATCGGCATGCACATGGTGTAGCCGGTCAGGTCGCGATTGAGCCGAACGTCGTCGGCGCTCTTCGCCAGCCGCATGTGCATGCCGGTCGAGCCGATGATCGAACAGCCTGCATCGGTTCCCGGATCATAAAGCCCTGCGCCGAGCGCCGTGCAGACCACGTCGACATAGCCGAGCACCACGGGCGTCCCGGCCGGAAGGCCGGTGGCCGAGGCGGCAGCCTTAGACAGCGGATGATGCGACGCCGCCCCGTCAACGATTTCCGGCAGCAGATGCCTCAGCCTCTCGAGATCGAGGAAGGAAATCACCGCGTCGCAATATTGCCGGGTACGGAAGTCTCCGTAGGTGAAGTTCGCCTCCGACGGATCGGTGGCGCGCCTTTCCGTGAGGTTGAAATAAAGCCAATCCTTGCAATGGAAGGCGGTGGCGGCTCCCTCCAGCATCTCCGGCGCGTTTTCCAGCATCCAGCGCAGTTGCGGCCCCTGCTGGCAGGCGGCAAGTCCCGAACCGGTATGCGCGAAACGCTCGACATCGCCGCTGTCGCCGCGCAGCCGCTCGACCGTTTCGCTGGCCCGCGCATCGAGCCAGAGCCAGCCCCTGCCGACCGGCTCGCCGTCGCTGTCGATCAACCACGTGCCGTCTCCCTGACCGGTCACCGCGATCGCGGCAACGCGGCCAGGGAGGTTCTCGATCCTGGCCGAGAGCTCGACCAGGGTTTTCACGGTGTCCGCCCAAGTGCGGCGCAGGTCCTGCACGCTGCCGGTTCGCCCCACCGCCTCGTAGCTGTTCGGAACGGCCGCCATGGCGAGCTGCCGGCCGCCGAGGTCAAAGGCGACCGACTTGATGACCGACGTCCCCGCATCGATGCCGATCAGGATGTCGCGCATCAGGCGAGCTCCTCCCCATGCGAGATCGCCGCGCCGCTCTCGCCGTCGAAGACATGCAGGCTCGCCGGCTCGAGGCGGATGCCGATCGGCTGGCCCACCTCGAGCCTTGCCCGATCGTGCTCCACCAACACCAGCGTCCCGCCGGCGAAATCCGCAGCGATATGCGTCTGGTCGCCTAGCCACTGGTTGACGGCGACGCGGCCGGTGACGCCGTCGGCGCTGCGTTTCACCGCATAGGGCCTGACGCCGAGAACCACCCGCTGGCGCTTTCTCAGCGCATCGCGCACCGCATGGGAAAAATCGGAAGCGGCATATTCCAGCCTGATACCGTCCTTGAGACCGAAGGCCAGGCGGCTTTCGGAGGCGGTGACGCTCGCCTCGAAGACGTTCATCGGCGGCTCGCCGACGAAGGTGCCGGTAAAGAGATTGGCCGGCCGCTCCTTGATCCGCTGCGGCGTGTCGAACTGCTGCAGCACGCCGCCCTCCATGACGGCGATGCGGTCGGCAAGTGCATTTGCTTCGGTCTGGTCGTGGGTGACGAGAATGGCGGTCAGCCCGCGTTCCTTGATGTAGTGCTTGATGCGGCCGCGCAGCACGGCGCGCAATTGCGGCTCGAGCTGCCCCATCGGCTCGTCGAGCAGATGCAGGCTGGCGTCGCGGATCAGCGCCCGGCCGAGCGAGGCGCGCTGCTGCTGGCCGCCGGAGATCGAGCTTGGATAGCGGCCGAGTATGTCCTCGATCTCGAGCAGCCTGGCGATGCTGGCCACCTTCTCGTCGACGGTGCTCTGCGACAGCTTCGAGGCCTTGAGCGCGAAGGCAATGTTCTCCCGCACCGTCAGCGGCGGATAAAGCGAATAGCCTTCGAAGGCCATGGCCACGTTGCGGCGAACCGGCGGGAATGTCTGGATTTCGCGGCCGCCAAGCGAGATCTTGCCGCGAGACACCGCCTCGAAGCCGGCGATCATCCTGAGCGTCGAGGTCTTGCCGCAACCAGACGAGCCAAGGAGCGCGATGATCTCGCCCTTCCTGACATCCATGCTGAGTTTCTTCACGGCATGGACGCCGTAGTCGATCGGCCCGTAGAACTTGTCGACATCCTTCAGCAGGAGCGCAATGTCGGTCATGCCGCTTCTCCATTCCGCTTGGAGGCAGGCTCCGACGGCCGCATCAGCCGGCCGCTGCCCTTGTCGAACAGCAGGGTCGCCCGGCTGTTGACCGCAAGGTGCGCCGGCCCGGCCTGCGGGCCTGGTGTGCCCGCCGGGCGCGAAACGAGGATTTCCCGGCGGCGCGCCGTTAGCGTCAGGGTAACGGTTTTCTCGTTGAGCGGCGTTTCGGCCTCGACCGTGACGGGGATTGCCCCGGGCGCGGACGCCTCGGTGAAGGTGATGTTTTCCGGCCGGATGCCGAGAACGCAGGCCTTCCCGACGATTTCGGGCCCGAACCCCGGCAGCCTAAGGCGAACGCCGGACAGTTCGGCAAAGGCGCCGTCCGGCCCGCGCTGCGGCACGACGTCGAGCAGGTTGATCGTCGGGTCGCCGAACAGCCGGGCGATCTCGAGTTCCGCTGGCGTGTCGTAGATGTCGGCCGGCGTGCCGATCTGGCGAAGCTGTCCCTCGAACATTACGGCGATCCGGTCGCCGAGCGCCATCGCCTCCTTATAGTCCTGGGTGACGTAGACGACGGTCGCACCCTGGGCGGCAAGAAGACGCGGCAGTTCCAGACGCATCTCGAAGCGCAGCTTGGCATCGACGTTGCGCAAGGGGTCGTCGAGCAGGAGCAGCGGCGGCGAGCCGACCAGCGCCCGGGCAAGCGCCGTGCGCTGCTTCTGCCCATTGGAAAGCGCCTTCGGATGGTGGCTGAGCACATGGTCGATCTTCAGGAGCTTTGCCACCTTCTCGACCCCGGCGGCGATCGCCTCCTTCGAGAACCTGCGGGCTGTCAGCGCGCTGGCGATATTGTCGAAGGCGCTCATATGCGGGAACAGGGCGAAATTCTGGAAGGCCATGCCGACGCCGCGATGCTCCGCATCGACGTCGGTCAGGTCGTCGCCACCGATCAGCACGCGGCCCTCGTCCGGATCGATCACGCCGGCAACGAGCCTCAGCAGCACCGTCTTGCCGGCGCCCGACGGGCCGAAGAGCACCAGCCGTTCGCCATCGGTCACATCGAGCGACAGATCATCAAGGACTGTCTGGCCCTTGTACCTTTTGACGATGTTCTTCAACTGCAGAGTCGTCATCAGCGATTATCCCTTCACCGCACCGAGCGACAGGCCTTCGACGAGGTAGCGCTGGGCGTAGAGTGCGAGAGCGAGCGTCGGCGTGATTGACAGCACGATCGCCGCGGCGATCTGGCCGTATTGGATGCCTGAGGCCGTGACGAAGGCAAGCGCGCCGACCGTCACCGGCTGCTTGTCGGCCGAGGCCAGCACCAGCGCGAAGACGAAGTTGTTCCAGGCGAAGATGAAGGCGAGCAGGCCGGCCGCCGCAATGCCCGGCCCTGCCAGCGGCAGGGCGATCTTGCGGAAGGTCGAGAACCAGGAATGGCCGGCAATGCGATAGGCATATTCGACATCGGCCGAGATGTCCTCGAAATAGCCGCGCACGATCCACAGGATGAGCGGCAGGCAGATCAGCTGATACACCCAGATGAGGCCGAAATAGGTGTTCGCAAGGCCGAGCCACTGGAAATATTGGGTCAGCGGCAGCAGCACCAGCAGGGGCGGCGCGAAGCGGAAGGAGAGCAGCGTGAAGGCGATATCCTCCGAACCCCGGAACTTGTGCCGCGCGAAGGCGTAGGCGGCGGGGACGCCGAGGGCGAGCGCCACGGCGACGGATACGACCGACAAGAACACCGAGTTCCCAAGATTGCGCATGAAGGCGATGTCGAGCGTGCCGGCGGCGGTCTGCAGCTTTCCGGTGATCAGCGCCGCATAGTTGTCCAATGTCGGCGTGAAGACCACCGATGGCGGTATCCTGAGGATCGTCTCGTTTGTCTGGAAGGACATCAGGAAAATCCAGACGATCGGGAACATGAAGAAGACGACGACCAGCGTCAGGGCAACGCCGCGCAGGAGCCGTTCGAGCGGAGACATGGCTTCCATCTTGACCTCTCTACGCCTCGCCGCGGGCGCGCTCGCGCAGCCGGAGCCAGTTCTTGATGAAGACGTTCGACAGAATGTAGGTGATCGCCCACAGGATGATCAGCAGCGCGGCGGAACGGCCGACATTGGTCGACTGGAAGAAATTGAGATAGGCCTCGACCTGGAAGACGGTCAGCGTATCGCCCGGGCCGCCCTGCGTCATCGCATAGATGATGTCGAATTGCTGGATCGAGTCGAGCAGCCGGAAGAGTGTCGCCGTCAGGATGTAGGGCGTCAGCATCGGTAGGGTGATGCGGAAGAACACGAAGCTGCGCGGCACGCCGTCGAGGGCCGCCGCCTCGAAGGGCTGGGTCGGCAGGGAACGCAAGCCTGCAAGCAGCAAGATCATGATGAAGGGCGTGTAGACCCAGATGTCGACGAGCACGACCGTCAGGAGCGCCGTGTCTGGCGAGGAGGCCCAGCGGAAATTCTCGAGGCCGATCAGGCTGGCGAAGTAGCTGAGGATGCCGAAGCCCGGATTGGTCATCAGCTTCCACATCAGAGCCGCCAGCGCCGGCGCCGTCATCAGCGGCAAGAGCAGCATGATCGAGATGAAATTGTTGACGGTCGAGCGTCGCTGCAAAAGCAGGGCAATGCCGAGGCCAAGCAGCAGTTCGAGGACCACCGTGGTGCCGGCATAGACGAGCGAGACCCTGAGCGTATTCCAGAAGCCGGAATCGGTGAAGAAATTCAGGTAGTTCTCGCCCCAGTTGAACTGGCGCGCCCAGGGCTGGCTCAGCCGGTAGCGCTGGAAGGAATAGACCACCGCCGAGAAAAACGGGATCAGGATGCCGATGCAGACGAGAAGCGCCGGCAGGGAAAGCACATAGGGCAGAACCTTCTTGCTGATCCTGAAACCGCGGGGCGTTGCCCCGGATTGCGTCACTGAAGCCATGGCCAGCTCCGTTCAAATGCCATTTCGAAAGGCGATGAAGGGGCCGGCCGCGGCCGGCGCAGCCAGACCCCCTCCTCGTATGCGCATTCGTTGCGGTGTGCCGGGCCCGGCGTGCGGGCCGGCGCCGCCGGCGATCAGCCGAGTCCTGCTTCCGCGAGCTGGCGATTGATGCTCTCGGCGAGCTTGTCGAGCCCCTCGTCGACCGGCACTTCCTTCGCCACCATCTTCTGGAGCGTTGCCGCCCATTCGGTGGTGAGGTCGAAGAACAGGGGCTGGGCGGTGAAGTGGATCTTGGCGCCCGGCGCGGAAATGTCGTGCATCTCCACATAGCCCGGATAGCTCTTCTTCAGCCGCTCGCGGAAGATTTCGTCCTTCCAGACGGTCGCCCGCACCGGGTTGACGAAATCCATCTTCGTCGCGCCGAAGATCGCGTGCTCAAGTCCCGTCGCCCATTGCAGGAAGTACCAGGTCGCGTCCTTGTCCTTGGAGAAGTTGGACATCGACAGCGACCAGATCCAGATGTTCGGCGTCGGTGCGGAGGCGGCCGGATTGGCGGCAAACGGCGCATAGGCAAGCTTGCCAGCCATCTTGTTATCGCCGCCGTTCATGAAGTAGCCGAGGATGTCGGCGTCGTAGATCATCGCCGAGGCGCCGGCGCCGAGGTCGGTGCCGACCTGGTACCAGGTATAGGTCGACCAGTCCTTCGGGCCGCTCTCCTGGATCATCTGCACCCACTTGGCGTGGAAGGCCTTCGATTCCGGCGTGTTCATAGCGGCCGAAAGCTTGCCGTCGGCCGAGACGTTCAAATCCTTTTGGCCGAAGTTCGCATAGCCCGAAAGGAAGCCCGGATGGATCGTCGCCCAGGAGCGCGAGCCGCGTACGCCGATGCCGTAGACCCCGCCGCCGACGTCCTTGGTGAGCTTTGCGGCCGTCGTCAGTAGTTCATCGAGGTTCTTCGGAACGCCGACCCCGACCTTGTCGAACATCTCCTTGTTGTAGGAGAGGTTGTTCTGCTCGTAGCCCCAGGGAATGCACCATTGCTTGGCGTCTTCCGAACCGAGCGCGCCACCCGGCTGGCCGTTCCAGGCGCAGGACGCCTTGACGCCCGGCAGGAAATCATCCCAGCCATATTGGGGGTTGGTCTTCGTCGTATCCTTGATCCATTCGTTGAGATCGGTGATCCAGCCGGCCGGGCCGTAGGTCCAGGTCATGTAGGCGCCGGTCATGAAGGCGTCGTATTCCGACGAACTCGAGGACAGCGCCGCCGTCACCTTGTCGAAATAGACGTCCTCCGGGAAGACGTCGTAGGTGACTTCCATGCCCGTCAGATCCTTGAAGGTCTGCAGGTTGGCGATCATCGCATCGGCATAGGGATGCTTGTTCAAGAGCAGCTTCACCGACTTGCCGGAATGCGCCTTCCAGTCGAAATCGGCGGCAAGCGCCCGGGTCGACATCATGTTGAACAACGTGCCGGCGGTGCCTGCCGTCAGACCTGCCGCACCGAGGCCCTTCAGCATCCCGCGGCGGTCCACCTCGCCGCGCAGGAATGCGCTTATGAGGTCTTTCTCCTTCTCATACATCTGTTTTCTCCTCCGTTGCGGGTAAGAATGCTCCAACGAGCTGACCGGCTACCCGACCGGTACTGCCTCCCCGGCCGCGGTGGTTTCCTCCCCCTGCCGCGGCCTCGAATGTTTCTCCAGCGCCGTGCGTCCTTCTGGACGCTCAGAGGACGCTATAAGTCTTTGAACCTACGCATCGTGCTTTCCGAAAATCGGGTCCGATTTTCGGGCCGATGCGCTAGGCAGCGAGCGCCTGCGCCGTGCGCTCGTCGGTGATCAACCCATTCAAGAGCCCGCTTTCGAGCACCGCACGGATCGCGCGTGTCTTGATCCTGCCGCCGGCGACCGCCACGGTGCGGCGGTCCCGCAGGTCCTTGCGGCCGAGCGTGAAGGTGCGGTTGGAAAGCGTCGTCTCGATCGGCCGGCCCTTTGCGTCGAAGAAGTGGCCGAGCAGCTCGCCCGTGGCACCGCTTTTCTGAATGGCCTCGATTTCGCTCATCTCGATCATGCCGGTGGCAACCAGGGATGCCTCGCGCTCGGCCGTGCCGATGCCGACCATCAGGAGATCGGCCGATTTCGCCAGCTCGAAGACCTCGCGAACGCCGCGCTGGCTGAACAGCACGTCACGGTCCTCGACCGTGTTGGCGAAGAACGGCACCGGCATCACAAAGGCTTCGGCACCGGTACGCTCCGCCAGCCGATGGATCACGTCGTGCGGATTGGCTGAGAACTTGCGCGTCAGGCCGCCGAGCAGCGAGACGAAGCGCGTGTTGTTGCTGGGCGTGCGCGGCAGGTATTCGACGCACGCCGCAAGCGTTCGCCCGTGGCCGACGCCGATCAGCGCCGTCTCGCCCCGCTCGATCTCGCGCCTCAGGAACTGCGCGCCCGAAATGCCGAGCGCCTTCAGCGGCAGATCGTCGCTGTCGAAATCCGGAACGACCTCGCAATAGTCGAGGCCGTAGCGGCCGGAAAGCTTCTGTTCGAGCTCGACGCATTCGGAGACGTCGCCGTCGATATAGACCTTCACCAGGCCTTCCTGGTTGGCCCTCATGATCAGCCGGTGCGCCTTCAACGAGGTGAGGCCGAGGCGCTTGGCGACTTCCGCCTGGGTCAAGCCGCCGGCGTAGTGCAGCCAGGCCGCCCGCGTCGCCATGCTGGCTTCATCATCCCGAACCGCCAATCCCCCGATGATCGCCATCGCTTCCCGTCCGATGCTGCGCCGCGTGACTTTTTGCATTGCATGATATTTTTATCGCCTACTGAAAGAAATTTCACGTTCTGCAAAAAATGTCAACAACGGGGTGGTTGCAGCGGCTCTGTTATGACGATGACTGGAAGTGGACCGGCGTCCGAAGCGCAGTCGAAGGGCAAATGCGGCCCGCCGCCGGCCCCCGTGTGGCTGGGAGGATCAGACTATGAGGGGTGGGGTGGCGAGAACTTCGATGCCGGCGAGGCGAGCATGGTCAAGGGGCGACAGCGGAAACTGTCGCCCGTCGATTGGAGCGGCTTATCGCGGCACTCGTCGATCGGGCCACCGCAGGCGAGCCGTCACTCCCGAAGCGTTTCGCGGACACGGTCCCTGGCGGCGTCGTGGGCTTCCAAGGC
The DNA here is from genome assembly GCF_002531875.1 of Sinorhizobium sp. FG01. Taxonomy (NCBI): domain Bacteria; kingdom Pseudomonadati; phylum Pseudomonadota; class Alphaproteobacteria; order Hyphomicrobiales; family Rhizobiaceae; genus Sinorhizobium; species Sinorhizobium sp. FG01. The sequence goes on along the minus strand of NZ_NWTB01000006.1, from coordinate 400,715 downwards.
GGCATTGCTCGTCTTGTCCAACACCTCCTGTGCCGTGCCGATCGCCTCGCCAACTGCGGCATTTGCCTTCGCGGCGAGGTTGCTGCGCATTTCGTCCGCCGCCTCGCCCATGGCCTCGTCTTCGGCCTCCGTGTGCGGGAGCGTCGCGCCGATTGCCGCACCGACCGCAAAGGCGAGCGCGCCGCCGACCAGCGGCTGATCGCGGAAATGCTGGAGGATCGCGGCATTCAATCGCGCGCCCTGGTCTTCCAGCGACCTTCCCGCCGACTGCACGCTTCCCGCGAGCGACCGGCCGGTGTCCGCAAGGCTCTCGGACATGCGGCTCGCCGAAGCGCTCACCTGCCGCCAGGTTCTCGACGCCCAACCGGAGGCCTCGTCGAACAGGGCACCGGTCTCGTCCCTTATATCCTCGATCTGCTGGCCGGCTGCGTCGGCAAAACCGCGATAGATCTTGCCGCTCTGGTCGATGAAGTGGCCGGCGCGGCGCCCGGCGGCATCCGTCATCGCCCGGAAGCGATTGCCGCTTTCGTCCGCGAAGTGGCTGTAGCGCTCGCCGAAGCTCTCCTCGATCGGGCCGGTGCGTTTCACCGGGCCGGTCACGGTGGCGAGCGGATACTCGTCCGCGGTGTTATCCGGGTATTTCGGCGCGCGTGAGCCCGGATTGGCGAGGAGCCAGGCGAGGCTTACTCCCATCAATGCGACCGGAATGGGATTCGCCTTGAGCGCGGCGCCGAGATTGCCCATATATTCGGCGCCGCCGCTCGATTTGGCATATTCAAGCATCTCGTCCATCAGTTGGCCCGGCGACATCCGTTCCTGGATGGCGTGGAGCTTTTCCTCGATCCGCTGGCGATCGGCCTCGATCTCGCGCTGCAGTTCGGCAGCCGAGTGCGTGTGGGAATAGTCGTTCATTGCACTCTCTCCTTCACGACGTCCAGGTCGCGCTGCAGGGAGCTGGCCGTCTTATCGAACTTGAGGCTGTTGCCGCGCAAGTTCGAGAGACTGCGGGAAATCATCGCCCAGGCGAGAAGCGCGACTACGACGCCTATGATGACGGCCGACAGGGCGTCGGCGTTCGGCTCGATCATGCCCCGCGCGATGAGAAAGGCGGCCAGTCCCTGGACGGCCGCGCTCAACAGCACGCCAATGGCACCGATGGCGAAGATCAGGCCGATTAGTAGCGTCTCCAGGCTGCCTATCGCCCGGTTGACATTCTCCGACGCCTCCGCCTTGGCGAGATCGATTTCCTTGCGGAAAAGTCCCGATATATCCGCCACCAGCCCGGTCATCAGTTCCGATAGGGGGCGGTCGTCCCGATGGTTAAGCATTGCGCCGATCCTCCGTAAAATTCCACCCGCCTTCACTTGGTCGGCTGCTTCCCGATGGCGTTGGCGAGGACGGTTGGGAAACGCTCCGCCTGCTGCGGCGATGAGCCGAGGCCGTCAGGAAACGGCTGGCGGCCAACCCGGCAATGGCCGCCATGCCCAGGAAGGCCAGCGGCTGCTTCCGGCCGAAATCCTCCGCCATGGCGGCAATTTCGCCGAGCTCGCGGCCCTCGATGTCGCGTGCCAAGTCTTGCAGCGAACTGCCCATCTGCTTGGCATAGCGGCCGAGCGCGCGTTGATCCGACTGTTCGAGTTCGCCGCCGACTTTCTCAAGCGCCGTCGCGATGCCGCCAAGCTGGCGTGCGGCCACATTCTTCTCGTCCTCCGCAGCGCGGCTGACGGCTTCCTTGGCTTCTTCCGTCCGCTCATCGGCAAATTGCCGAAGTTCGTCGAGGTCCTCGCGGACGGCTTGCTGCAGGGAACGGTCCATGCCGCCTTCGCCTTCCCTTGTTCCGGCTTCCGGCTGGTTGCCCGCACGGTCCGGCGTCGTTGCGGGGGAACCGGGCTGGTCCCCGAGGTTGCGTCCGCTCGTGTCATTGCTCATCTTGGCTCCTCCCGTCGTGGAACGCGACTGGTTATGTCATTCAAACCAGCCACTTGCAGCCTTGTTCCATGGAGGCGGGTGAGGTTGCCAAGCCGTGCCTCGTCAACGCCGGTTGGCTCCTGCGCAATTGTCCATCCGCTGCCCACTTATTTCCTCAAACTGGGAACAAAATCAGCAGGGTGTTGTTAACGGACATCTTCGCGGGGCGCCCCGCGGTGCGTGCCAAGGGAAGCGCCATGTCCCCTGAGAACGTCGACTCTCCGGTCACCGAGCCGCCCGAATATGCGGTTGCTGCAGCCACCTCCCTGCAGGAACGACGTCCGAACACCTTGAAGCACGGCGATACCTTCGCCGTCTTCGACCACAACGGCGACGCCTATTCGGGTTCCGGCAGCCCCGAAGGGTTGTTCCACCGCGACACACGGCATCTCTCCCATCTCGCCGTGACCATCAACGGCGCTCGACCCTTGCTCCTCTCCTCCACCTTGAGAGACGACAACGCGACGCTGACCTGCGACCTGACCAATCCTGACTTCCTGGACGAGAGCGGCGCACTGGCGCTTCCCCATGATTCGATCCATCTCAGGCGGTCCCGCTTTCTCTGGAACGGCACCTGCTATGAACGGATCCTGGTGCGCAATTTTCATGAGAGGCCGCATCAGATAGAAATCAGGCTGGCCTTTGCAGCCGATTTCGCGGATTTGTTCGAGGTGCGCGGCAAGCAGCGCAAAAAGCGCGGCCAGATGCATCCGCCGACGGCAAAGGCCAGCGAGGTGCATCTTTCCTATACCGGACTGGACGCTCAGAAGCGGACGACCCGGCTTGGCTTCGATCCGCCGCCCTCGCGCCTTTCTGCAACCGAAGCCGTTTTCGAGATCGGTCTTGCACCCGGTCAAAGCCGAACGCTTTTCCTTGAGGTCAATTGCCAGCGGGAGCCGGCGATCACCATCGGTCACAGGTCGTTCTTCTTTGCGCTCCGGGATGCGCGTCGTGCGTTGCGCACCTCTTCGGGGCGGGCGGCGGCGATCGTCAGTTCGAACGAGGTCTTCAACGAGGTCGTGCGCCGCAGCATATCCGACCTCTACATGCTCATCACCGAGACCAATGAAGGACCTTACCCCTATGCGGGGATCCCCTGGTTCAGCACGGTTTTCGGCCGCGACGCGATCATTGCCGCGATCGAAACCCTGTGGCTCGATCCGGAGATCGCCCGCGGCGTGCTTGCGCATCTCGCCGCCAACCAGGCGACCGATTTCGATCCCCTGTCGGATGCCGAACCCGGCAAGATCCTGCACGAGGTGCGCTTCGGCGAGATGGCCGAATTGCGGGAAGTTCCATTCCGCCGCTATTACGGCAGCGTCGACTCGACGCCGCTTTTCGTGATGCTGGCCGGGCAGTACTTGCAACGCACCGGCGACGTTTCGACGATCCGGACGATCTGGCCGAATATCGAGGCCGCGTTGAAATGGATCAGTGTCCACGGCGATCGCGACGGCGACGGCTTCGTCGAATACGGTCGCCGGACCGAGGAAGGGCTCGCCAACCAGGGCTGGAAGGACAGCCACGACTCCGTCTTCCACGCCGACGGTACGCTCGCCAGGGGGCCGATCGCCATCGCGGAAGTGCAGGCCTATGTCTATGGCGCTTGGGAGGCGGCATCGAGGATGCTCAGGGTTCTCGGCCACGAGGACCGGGCGGTCGAGTTCTCGCGCCGCGCCGATGACTTGCGGCATCGCTTCGACGCGATCTTCTTCGATGCGGAACTCGGCACCTATGTGCTGGCGCTTGACGGCGACAAGCAGCCCTGCCGGGTCCGCTCCTCAAATGCAGGGCATGCCCTGCTCACCGGACTTGCGATTCCCGAGCGAGCCGAAGTTGTCGCAAAGACGCTGATGTCGGGCGCCTCGTTTTCGGGCTGGGGGATACGAACCATCCCGGTCACCGAAAGCCGCTACAACCCGATGAGTTACCACAACGGTTCGGTATGGCCGCACGACAATGCCTTGATCGCGCTCGGTCTGGCGCGCTACGGCTTTCGTCTGCAGGCGGCGCGGATCTTCGAGGGACTGTTTGCAGCCTCGACCTATATCGATCTGCGGCGTCTACCGGAGCTCTTTTGCGGTTTTCCGCGCCAGCGCGCCCAGGGCCCGACCTTCTACCCGGTCGCCTGCATTCCCCAGGCTTGGGCGGCGGCAGCGCCGCTATCGCTGCTTCAGTCGTGCCTCGGAATAGAATTCTTTACGAAGCAGATGCAGATCACCTTCGATACTCCCTATTTGCCCGGCTTCATCGAGGAGCTCGAGATCCGGAACCTGCAAATCGGCTCCGGCTCCGTCGACGTGGCGGCAAACCACTCCGGCACCAGCGTCGTCATCGACGTGCTAGAGCGCCGCGGACATGTACGCGTCGTGACAGTCGCCTGACGGAAGGGCTGCGCGGGAGGGCAAATAGAGCCGACGCTCTCGCCCCTGACCCGCACAGACATGCTCAGCGCGTGCGCGCCACTCTTTTCGGCGAGGGCAGAAGGCCTTCGCGCTGCAGTTTCTTGCGCGCAAGCTTGCGGGTGCGGCGAACGGCCTCGGCCTTTTCGCGAGCACGTTTTTCGGAGGGCTTTTCATACGCGCTGCGCATCTTCATTTCGCGGAAGACGCCTTCACGTTGCATCTTCTTCTTGAGAACGCGGAGAGCCTGGTCGACGTTATTGTCTCTGACAAGTACCTGCAAAATACATCCTTTCCGTTTGATGAGTTGCTACATGGTTCCTTCGATCAGAACCAGAGGGCGGGAAATTCCGAGTGCTTCCTTGCGGGGGGATAAGAGGCGCGTGCGCGCTCCAGCCCTTATTCACTTGGCGGTCCTGATGCTCAACGGCTTAAGCCAAGGACTGCCACTGACCGTTGCCGCCGGAACGCGTTCACTGACCGGCAGGGCGCTTTCCGCAGGATCGATATCGTGTTCGAAAATTCGACGTTCAAAGGTCTCGGTCCCGAGCCGGACGCGATACTGTGCTTCTCCGTGTTCGGCTGCAGGCAGGATGCCGACGATACGGCAGGTCCTGTCGGCCGCCAACATCCGCATCAGGTCGGACTTCAGCACGACCGTATCGCCAACATTGTAGGTGTTCCGGCTCATGGCCATCTCCTTCGTCTGTGCCCTTTAGGTGGCACAAGCAAAAAAGGCCGGGCATTACCCCGACCTCCTCTTGAACGCCGCGCATCTTTTCAGACGCGCAACGGCGCCCTGTCATTCAAACGCTCCCTGCCAGTACATCCGTGGTCAGCGGAGGCGAATGACAATTTAAGCAGCTCGCAGATTGTCTGCCGAGCTCTTGCCGGACCTGTTGTCGCGGACGATGTCGTAGGTCACCTTCTGGCCCTCGGCCAGCGAGCGCAGCCCGGCCCGCTCGACGGCGGAGATATGGACGAACACGTCCGTGGAGCCGTCGTCGGGCTGGATGAAGCCAAAGCCCTTGGTGCTGTTAAACCACTTTACGGTGCCTGAACTCATAACGATTTCCTTTCATGGTAGAGATTACGGGCGAGTATTCGCCCGATTTGATCGATATTTGAAAGGAAATCTGGCGAAGCGCATCAGCGCGTAGACAAAGGTCACAAGCAATGTTCGACGGGGTATATATAGATGCTGCTTCGAGATATGCAATGGCAAAACCAAATTTCACCGTGAAAGGCGTCTGCGCACGCCCGAAATTACGATCAAGCCGCTGTTTTTAATCAAAATAATATTTTCTCCGAGTCGGTGGGAGAATTCTCAGGCCGGAGACGGGGTGAAGCCGTTCGCTTCGTTCATCGTGAGCAGCGCCTGGATTTCTCGGGCGACGAAAACCGCATGCTCCGTCACCTGGGGAAGACCCATCAATTCGCCGAAGGTGCCGCGCGCCAGCGGTCCGGCGATGAAGAGGTTCGGCTGCACCCGGCCGTCCGCGCCAACGGCGCGAGAACGAAGATCACATGCAATCCCGAGACCGGTTTCGCAAGGAGCGAGCACGCCGTCCCTCGCAAGTCCCGCCAGGAAGGGCTGAGACTTCAGGATCTCGCCATGGGCGGGGCCGGTGGTTACCACGATCGCATCGACGACGATCCGCCGCGGCGCGTCGCGGCCGCGCTGCCGGAGATCGACCCGGATCTCCCCGTCCTCGATCGCCGCCGATGCGATGGAGGCAGCAACAATTTCCAGTCGGCCTTCCTCGATCGCCTTGTCCAGAACGGTTTCGACCTGCGGCGCTATGCGAAACCGATGCACGTCCCAATAGGATCGCGCCAGCCGCGCAATGCGGCGGCGCTCGACGAGCGGCAAGGCCTGCCAGATCTGCTGGCCCTGCGCCCGCACCGCGTCGATGACCGGATGCCAGCTCAGGCCCTGTTGCCGGGCGTCCCGCAGCGTGCGGCGAATACGGCGAAGAAGCTCCGATGCGCGGCTGGCCGGATCGGAGACGAAGTCGCCAAACGGTTCTTGCGCGATCGCCGGGTGGCCGCAAGACCGCAGGCCGCGCCGCGAAATGGAAACGATCGACCCGCCGTGGCCTCTCTCGGCAAGCGCGGCGACCACATCCGCCGCTGTCAGACCATTGCCGACGATCAGCACGCGATCTGCCGGCGCGATGCCGTCCAGCGCATCGGCGCGCGTTGAATCCGCAACGAGCTTGGGGGAAGACGAAAGCGGCAGCAGAGCATTTGGCAGCGCCGGCGCCGCATGCGTGACGGCAAGAACGGCAATGCCGGCGACGAGTGCCTCCCCATCCTCCGCAAGGATCGTCCACTGGCCTGCAGATCGCTTCATTTCAAGTACGCGCTTGCGCCTGTGCTCGATCGCCCCGCTGGCGAGACAAGGGGCGAGTTCGGCCGCGACATAGTCGCCGAACACTGACCGCCGCGGATAGGCTATGCCGTCGGGACTATTGGAGCCCGGATCGGTCGCGACCGTATCGGCTCGGACGACGTAGTCAGCGAAGCTTTCCGACTCGTCCGGATAAAGGCTCATCTTGAAGGCCGGCACATTGATGCGATGCGCGGGCTCTGCCGTGTCATAGGCAAGGCCGGAGCCGAGCCTGGCGCGGCGTTCGAAGACGACGATCCGCGCCGCTCGCTCCACGCCCAGAGAGCGCGTGAGATGCAGCGCAACGGCGGCACCGCTGAAACCGCCTCCGATGATCGCGACGACCGGCAAAGGCTCGAGTGTCCGCATGCTGCACTCCCGCAAATAACGCCCGAGGGGCGGTCGGGGAACGGGTGGAACCGGCCGCAACGGAAATTGCACCGCCCGCGGCGATCCCAGCCGAAGCCTCGCATGGGACGCGATCGAAAGGAAGATGGGGCAGGCGGTCGCCGAAGAGGGGCAACTGGTGCCTTCCGAGCTAGCGGGCGAGCCAGCCGCCGTCGACGGCAAGCACTGGAAGGACAAGAGGGAGGCGATGTTGACGATGCGCCCCTTGACGCCGCGTTCGAGCATATGCCGGACGACCGCCTGGGAGAGCACGAAGCCACTCTTCAGATTGATGTTCAGAACGTCGTCCCAGTCCTCTTCGGTGAATTCGGTGAAGTCGGACCGCGAATCTGCCCGGCATTGTTGATCAGGATATCGACCGTTCGTCCGCCGTCGACAAGACTGGCAAACATCTCCGATATACCGCGCGGATTGCGCAGATCGTAGACGACCTCCTCAAACCGCCGACCCAGCGCCTCCACCTTACTCCGGGTCTCGGGCATCTCCTGCGATCCCAGCCCGATGACGTCGGTGCCGGCGGAAGCGAGCGCCACAGCGAGGCCCTGCCCCCAGGCCAGTGTGCGCCGGTGACCAGTGCCCGCTTTCCGATGAGGTCCAAAGGGCCGGCGGCGGCGGTCATCGGATCTCCCCCATCGGCACGAAATCCATGTCCTTGAACGACTTGTTGTCGCCCGCCATGCTCCAGATGAAGGCGTAGGCCGAGGTGCCGGCGCCGCAGTGGACGGACCAGGGCGGCGAGACGACCACCTGTTCGTTTCTGACGATCAGGTGGCCGGTCGCTTCCGGCCGTCCCATGAGATGAATCACGAAGGCGTCCTGCGGCACCTCGAAATAGAGATAGGCCTCCATGCGCCGGTCATGCGTATGCGCCGGCATGGTGTTCCAGACGCTGCCCGGCTCGAGCCGCGTCATGCCCATCAGCAATTGGCAGCTCGGCACGACATCCGGATGAATATATTGGAAGAGCGTTCGCTTGTTCGAGGTCTTGCCGTCGCCGAGATTAAGCTCAATCGCTTCCGACTTGCGGATAGGCCGGGCCGGAAAGGCGGCATGGGCGGGGGCGCTGTTGATATAGAACTTGGCGGGCGCCGAAGGATCGGCGCTTTCGAAAGAGACGTCTCGGGTCCCCATGCCGAGATAGAGCGCGTCCTGGAAGCCGATCTCGAAGACCGCTCCGTCCGCCCGGACGATCCCCGGACCGCCGATATTGATCAGCCCCAACTCGCGCCGCTCAAGCAGGAATTCGCCGCCGACGACGCGTGCCAAGTCCTCGCCGAAGCCGATCGCTTGCCTGTCCGGCATCACGCCGATGAGGAGCAGCCGGTCGTAATGGGTGTAGACCGCGGTCGCGCGCCCGGGCGTAAACAGTTCCTCGATCATGAAGTTCTGCCGCAACTCGCTCCCGGTCATGGCTTCCGACTGCGAGTAGTGAACCGCGTGGCGAACAGTTATCGACGACTGCATGAGGTTCCTCTTCGTTTTGCTTCGAGCGCGAGAGACGACGCGCCCACGGAGCGGGCACGCCGTCCAGCCTGGGAGGCTTATGGGAGTGGCGCTTACTGGGTGGCGCGCGCTTCGTTTATTTTGCGCACGTCGTCCTCCAGCACCTTGTAGGTCTCATCGAGCGACAATTCGCCGACGATCAGCTGGCTCATGCGTTGCACGATCTGCTGGTAGAGCGCCGATCCGCCCTTCTGGCGCTCGAAGTCGCGCGCCGCCTGCGGTACGTTCTTCTTGTTGTCGAGGAACACCGCCATGGCGGATTTGGCGTTCTCGCTCGAAAGCTTGTACTGCGGGTCCTTGATGTCGGCGCCGGTGAGGATCACGTAATTTTCGGCGATTTCCCGCTGGATCTTCTCGGAGCCGAGGAACTCGATGAACTCGGCCACCGCTTCCGGGTGCTTGGTGCGCTTGAAGCCGACGATCGCGGTGGCGCCGGGCATGGCGTAGCATCCGGCCTCGCCGCAAGGCGCATTGATCGCCGTCCAATCGAAGGCGTCGCCGATCTTGGTCTGGAACGGATTGACCATCCAGTTGCCGGCGAGATAGGTCACCACGTTGCCGTTGACGAACTCGTCACCCATGTTCTTGTACTGCGATCCGCCGGCCGCGCCCCACATTTCCTTGGGAAAGCTGCCGTTCTCGGTCCAGGAATAGACGTCGGCGATATATTTCTTGGCTGCTTCGTCCGGGAAGTTGAACTTGCCGTCCTTCACGTAGGTCGAACCGTAGGAGAAGGCGGCACCCGAGAAGCGGTGGCCGGAGCGGTCCATGGTGAAGGGAACCTGCACGCCCGTTGCCTTCGCGACCCGCGCCGAGGCTTCGACGATCTCCTTGAGCGTCGCCTTCGGCCCCGGCAGGGGCTCGCCGGCCTGCTCGAACAGCGTCTTGTTGACGAAGGGCAGGTTGAGCGTCTGCGACGCCACGTAGCCGTTGATGGAATTCGGCTCGTTGATGTTCGGCAGGCGCAGTTGTTCGAGGCTTGCGCCGTGAAGCTTGGCGTAAGCTTCCGGATCCCTCATGTAGGGGCGCATGTCCAGGTAATAGGGAGCGAGCTGCCAATCGGTGATCTTGGCGAGATCGGGGCCCTCACCGACCGCAAGCTGCACCGGCAACTGCTTGGCCACGGCGTCGTAGCCGGACGAGACGAAATTGACCTTCACATCCGGATGGGTGCTCTCGAATTCCCTGCTGAGCTCGGCCATGCGCTGGACGTAGCCCTGATCGTCATCGGTAAACAGGAATGTGATCGTCTTGGTTTCGGCCTGAGCCGAAGCCACGCCGACGAAGCCGGCGATTACAAAGGCGCTGACGCCCGATAAGAGTTTCGACATGCTCATCCTCCCTATGAAAATATTTTCATAAATCGAACCGGAACTCCTCTGCCAAATTCGATTTTCACCTTTTTGCGACTTGACAGCGCAAAGGTCAAGCTGTTTCTTTGCCGGCATATCGCAGGCGGGACGTCCTAACTGGTCAGAACGCCACGTGTGAAAAAATTTTCATACGATCGACGGGAGGCGGTCTATGAAGGAGAATTCCGCAACGCAAGCGCCGTCTCTCGACCCGACCTATGAGGTCCGAAAGGGCGAGACGATCACCGCCTGGATCGTCTCCGAGCTGATCAGCGATGGCTTCCCCGGGACCGCGGCGCCGGCGGAGGATCGCGTCAATTACCGCTTCATCAACGGTTTCGTCGATGTCGGCGACCTGCCCTGCCGCAAGGCTTTCTGGGCCGAGATGGTCGGCCGGACGATCGAACCGGAACGCGACTGGCCGGCAGCGCATCTGAACCTGCCGGGCTCGAACCGCCGCGTCGAATTCACCGGCTTCTGGCATGTGCCGACCCATATCCGCCGGTGGCTGAAGGGCACGTTGCGGACCGATGCCCCGCGCCGGCTCCATCTGAGGCTCCGCACCTGCGGCGGCCTGCGCATCTGGGTGAACGGCGCGGAGCAGGTGCGCTTCGAACCGTTCCGGCGCAATGTCGGGAGCACGACCGACGTAACGCTCGACCTTCAACCGGGCGACAACGAAATCCTGCTTCACGCGGAGGATCTCGCCGAACGGGACACGATCTGGTTCTTCGAGCTCGAGCTTCTGGATGAGGCGCCGCTGACGGTCGTCCTGCCGGTTCCTCTCGACAGCGATGAGGTCAACCGCCTCGCCGCCCTTGTGCGCGACGTCCGGCCCAGCCGCGACGTCTTCGTCGGGTCGGCGCTCGAACTCGTCTTCGACGCCCCGTCCGGAACCGACCTTCCCCTCCTCGTCGAAGTCGTGAGCCATGGCCACGATCGAGCGATCCTGACGCGCGCTGCCACGACGCTCGGCGCAGCCGAGACGCGGCTCTCCATTCCCGAAACCCTCGGCATTCCCGATGGCTATCACAGCGTGCGGCTGACGATCGGATCCGGCGCCGGCACCGTCACCCGGGTCATCGATACCGCCTTCCTCGGCCGGCTTTCGCCAGCCACACGGGCGGGCAGCATCACCGAGCGAAAGCGGGCGGCACTCGATTTCAGTGCCCGTCACGGGGCGGAACGCATCGGCCGGGCGCTTGCCATGGTCGTCTCCGGCAGCGACGACAGGACAACGATCGACCGCCTCATCGCGGTGACGCTGCAGTCGATCGACAGACGCGAGGATTGTTCCGACTTCGTCCTGGTGCCGCTGCTCTGGCTGGTCCGCGCCTACGGGGAGCACCTTGGACCTCAGACCGTCGAGAGAATCCGGGCATCGGTCCTCGCCTACCGCTACTGGGTGGACGAGCCCGGCAATGACGTGATGTGGTTCTGGAGCGAGAACCATGTGCTGTGCTTCCATACGAGCCAGTTGCTCGCCGGAGACTTCCTGCCGGACGCCGTCTTCTCGGCCTCGGGGCGGAGCGGACGTGAGCAGGCGGCGCTCGCCAAGGCACGCCTTCATCGCTGGTTCGACAGCGTCGAGGCGCATGGGCTCGCGGAATGGAACTCGGCGGCCTACTACCCGATCGACTTCATCGGCCTTTTGGCGCTCGAACATTGGGCCGAGCCGGAACTCGCCGGCCGCGCCCGGCGCCAGCTCGACCTGATCTTCGAGATGATCGCGCTGCATACTCTTGCCGGCGTGCCGGCGGGCTCGCAGGGCCGCGCCTACGACAAGGAACTGCGGGCCGGACCGCTGACCGAGCTCGCGCCTTTCGCCGCGGTCGCCTTCGGCGAGGGATGGCTGAACGGCGGCGTCGCGTCGCTGCCGATGTTCTGCTCATCCGCCTATGTCCCGCCGACCGGTCTCGACCGGCTGGCGCGGCTGGAGCCCGGCCGAGCCATCGAGGCCCGCTACGCGCAGGGGCTCGATGCCGGCAAGCTCGTTCTCTTCAAGAACGAGGCGGCGCAGCTATCGACGGTCGTCGACCACAAGACCGGCCAAAAGGGACACCAGCAGCACGTGATGGACATCCGCCTGGCGGGCCACCCGATGGCGCGGCTCTGGGTGAACCACCCGGGCGAGGACGATCCCTGGGGCACGCAGCGGCCCTCCTACTGGGCAGGCAGCGGTATTCTTCCGCGCGTCGCCCAGCACCGCGACCTGGCGCTGATGATCTTCGACACGGAGGATCATCGCAACGGCTGGACGCACGCCTATCTCGGACGGGACGGTTTCGATGAGATCCTCATCGAGGACAACTGGCTGATCGTCCGCTCGGGCGCCGGCTTCGCCGCTCTTTACGCCACCAACGGCCTCACCATGCTTACCAAGGGCGCCACGGCCGGGCGCGAGCTCCGCTCCGAGGGACGCCTCTGCGGCTGGATCGCCGCCATCGGCTGCGGCAGCGGCACTGATCTCGAGCGATTTCGCAAGCGCATTCACTTGACCGAGGTGAGCTTCGACGCCGATCGGCGCCTGCTTTCGGTCGCGCCTCCGGATCGGCCGGCGTTGCGGCTTTCCCATGACGGCGCCTTCTCGCTCGGCGGGAAGCCCCTGACCTTCGGCCACGCGCAGCCGCAGCCCGAGATCACCTTCGACAGTGCGGGTCCCGCCGGTCGGGCGGACCGTCTCTTCTATTCATGAGTGGACCATGCAGATGAATAAGATCAACATCGAGCGATCGATGCTCAAGACGAAGATCGACAAGGTCGCCTCCGCCTTCAGCCGCCTCAAGGGCATCAAGGAAGGCCTCGTCGGCGCGGATCATGCCGGCGGCATCCAGTTCGACGAGTGGGACTGGGAGGTCGGCGTCGGTCTCTACGGCTTCCTGCGCCGCGCAATCGCCACCGGTGATCGCAAGGCGATCGACGATCTCGTCGGCTGGTATGCCTGGCAGATCGAACGCGGCCTGCCGCCGCGCCAGATCAACAGTTCGGCGCCGATGCTGCCGCTGGTCATCCTGACCGAGCATGTCGACCGGCCAGATTTCCGCGCCCTCGTCGAGGACTGGGCCGACTGGCTGGTGCACAAGCTGCCCAAGACCGAGGATGGCGGCTTCCAGCACGTCGTCAAGGAGCGGCTGAACGACGGCGAACTCTGGGACGACACGCTGTTCATGGCCTGCCTGTTCCTCGCCCGCGCCGGGGTGATCTGCGACCGCGCCGACTGGATCGACGAGGCGGTCTACCAGTTCATGGTTCACACCCGCTATCTCTCCGACCCGATCACCGGCCTCTGGTATCACGGCTGGACCTTCAACGGCCGGCACAACTTCGCCAAAGCCTTCTGGGCGCGCGGGAATGCCTGGATCACCGTGGCGATCCCCGAGCTTTTCGAGCTCGTGCCCTCGCTGAACCCCAGCGACAAGCGCTTCCTCTCAAACGTGCTCGCCAGCCAGGTCCGTGCGCTGAAGCGTCATCAACGTGACGACGGCATGTTCCATACGCTTGTGAACGACCCGACCTCGCCTGTCGAGACCTCCGCCACCGCCGGCATAGCCTATGGCCTCCTGCGCGGCATCGAAGCCGGCATCCTGCGGCAGGAAGACCGCGTCCACGCCGATCGCGCCCTGATGGCGGTGCTCGGCCAGATCGACGCGGAAGGCGTCGTCCAGGGCGTCTCCGATGGAACGCCGATGGGCCACGACCTCGACTTCTACCGGCGCATCCCCAACCTGCCGACCCCCTACGGCCAGGCGTTGACCATGCTGCTCTTGATCGACGTGCTTCTCGAGGAGGATACCAAATCGTGACGCCGCAGCTGCTCAGCATCGACGCGACCGGCCGGGATGCGACCGCCGAGATCCAGACGGCAATCGATCAGGTCGCCGCTTGCGGCGGCGGCCGCGTGTCGCTGCTCGCCGGCGAGCACGTGGCGGGCGGGCTGCTCCTGAAGAGCGGCGTCGAACTGCATCTGGCGGAAGGCGTCCTGCTGCGGCCCATTCCTGACTACCACGCCTATCGCGATACGGCCGTTCGCGTCATCGCCGAAAAATCCGACAGGGGCATGATCGTCGCACGCAACGCCGAGAATGTGCGGATCACCGGTCCGGGAAGGATCGAGGCGGGCGGCGAGCATTTCATCACCGGCGACGACCCGGATGTCGGCACCTTCATTCCGGCTGAGTTCCGGCCCCGCGTGGTGGTCTTCGAGGGATGCCGGGCCGTCTGCCTCGACGGGTTCCAGGTCACCGGCTCGCCGATGTGGACCCTGCACCTCGCCGATTGCGACGACGTCGTCATCCGCGCCGTCACGATCACCAACGACCGGCGGCTACCGAACACCGACGGCATCGTTCTCGACGCCTGCCGTCGCGTGCTGATCGAGGGTTGCATCATTTCCACCGCCGACGACGGCATCTGCCTGAAGACGAGTGCCGGGCCGGACGGCAAGGCGATCGGGACCTGCGAGGACGTGACGGTCCGCCGCTGCACCGTCTCGAGCCTGAGCTGCGCGCTCAAGCTCGGGACAGAGTCCTTCGGCGATTTCTGCAATATCGCCTTCGAGGACTGCACTGTCAGCGAGTCCAATCGCGGCCTCGGCCTGTTCTCGCGCGACGGTGGCCACATGCGAAACATCCGTTTTTCGCGGATCGAGGTCGATTGCCACGAAACCCTCGACGGTTTCTGGGGCTCGGGCGAAGCCCTGACGGTGACGGTGGTCGACCGGCGCCCGGCGCGCCGGGCCGGTACCGTCGAAAACCTTCTTGTGGAAGAGATCAGCGGCCGAATGGAGGGAGCGATCAACCTCGTTTCCACCTCCGACGCCGGCATCCGCAATGTCGAGCTCAACCGGATCACGCTTGCGCAGCAGCCCGGACGGCTCGGCACCGGCCTGCGCTACGACCTGCGGCCAACCTTTGCGGACATCGCTCCAGGTGCCGAGGCGGCGGGGCGGGCCAATGCCTGGACGCGCGGCGCCGACGGCCGGATCATCGGGCTCCTCGACTACCCGGGCGGCATGCCCGCGATCTTTCTAAAAGGCGTCGACGGGCTGGTCGCGGAGGACGTGGCGGTGAAGCGTCCTGTGCGTCTGCCGGAAGGCTGGAATGCACAGGATATCGTCGAAGAGACGAGATGACCGAGCGGGATGTCCGCATCCCGCTCGAATTTATCAGACTCGATCACATCCATGATTTCGGGGCGAAGCGACCCGAAGCATGGCGATCTACCGGGAGCAGGCGATGGGAGATCTCAAGCTTACGAACCTCAACAAGGCGTTCGGCACCGTTCACGTCCTGCACGACGTGAACCTTCAGATCGACGATGGCGAATTCGTCGTCTTCGTCGGCCCGTCGGGCTGCGGCAAGTCGACCCTGCTGCGCATCATCGCCGGTCTTGAGGACGTCACCTCCGGCGCGATCGCGATCGGCGGCCGCGATGTCGGGGCGCTCTCGCCGGCCGAACGAAAGATCGCCATGGTCTTCCAGTCCTACGCACTCTATCCGCATATGAGCGTGCGCAAGAATCTCGCCTTCGGCCTCGAGAACCTGAAGTTCAAACGGACCGAGATCGACGCGCGGATCGCCGAGGCGGCCCGCATGCTGGCGATCGAACCCTATCTCGAGCGCCGGCCGAAGCAGCTTTCGGGCGGGCAGCGCCAGCGCGTCGCGATCGGCCGGGCGATCGTCCGCGAACCGGACATCTTTCTCTTCGACGAGCCGCTCTCCAATCTCGATGCGGCGCTGCGCGTCCAGACGCGCGCCGAAATCACCAAGCTGCATCGCGACATGCAGACGACAATGATCTATGTCACCCACGACCAGGTCGAGGCGATGACCATGGCCGACAAGATCGTCGTGCTTCGGGCCGGACGCATCGAGCAGGTCGGATCACCGCTCGAGCTCTTCGATCATCCGTGCAATCTCTTCGTCGCCGGCTTCCTCGGCTCGCCGCGCATGAATATCTTGAAGGGCCGGATCGTGATCGGCGACGATCGCAGCGTCGCCATCGACGTCGGCTACCCGACCCTGCTCAAGAGCGATGTGGAGCCCGCCACCGTCACAGCCGGGCAGGATGTCCTTGCCGGTATCCGGCCGGCGCATTTCACCCTTTCCGACAGCGAAGGCCTGCCTTTCGAGGTGCAATATCACGAGAGCCTCGGGACGGAGACCTATGTCTACGGCAACCTCCAGGGACAGTCGGAGCAGGTCATCGTCCACCGGCCCGGCCACTTCGCCCCGCCGCAAGGTGCCGTTCTGAAGATCATGCCGCAGGATGGCCGCCTGCATGTCTTCGATCCGGCAAGCGAGCTCGCCCTCGGCCGCATCAGCGGGAGGGCCTGACCATGGCGAGAGCAGCAGGACTCGCCGACCGCGGGCTCGACCTCGTCATGGCGCTCTTCGAGGCACCGATCAACGCCGTCGAGCGCGTGATCGGCAAGGCGCGGATGCCCTATCTCTTCCTTGCGCCGAACCTGGTGCTCCTCGGAATCTTCACCTTTCTGCCGATCGCCATCGCCATCGGCTACGCCTTCACCGGCGGTGCCGATCTGCTGATCTCCAACCGGCCCTTCGTCGGCCTCGACAATTTCCGCAAGCTGCTGACCTGCGACAGCTATCTGGTGCCGGGAAGCTGCGAGGAATCGCTCTTCTGGACGGCGATCTGGAACACGCTCTGGTTCGTCGGCTTCAATGTCGCCGCAACGCTTCTGGTCGCCCTCGTTACGGCGCTGATCCTCAACCGGGCAATTGCGGCGCGTGGTTTCTTCCGGGCGATGTTCTTCTATCCGGTTCTCCTGTCGCCCGTGGTCATCGGGCTGATCTGGAAATGGTTCCTCGACCGCAACGGGCTGCTCAACGCCTTCCTGCAGATGCTCGGCGTGCCGCCGGAAATCTTTCTCCTCGACGTCGGCTGGTCGCGCTTCTTCGTTGTCGTCGTCTCGGTCTGGTTCCACATGGGCTTCTATACGCTGATCCTGCTCGCCGGCCTCCAGGCGATCCCCAAGGATCTCTATGAGGCAGCGGCAATCGACGCCGCCACGCCGTCGCGCACCCTGTTCCGCATCACGCTGCCGCTCCTCGGCCCGAACCTGCTCGTCGTGCTGATCCTGCTGATGATCCGTTCGGTGCAGATCTTCGACGAGGCCTGGGTGCTGACCAATGGCGGCGGCCCGGGCACGGCGAACACGTTCATCGTCCAGTACATCTACCAGATGGCGTTTGCCGGCGACCTGAGGCTCTACGGCCTTGCCTCGGCTGCCTCCGTCCTCATGGGGCTGGTGCTTCTGGTGCTCACCCTGGTGCAGTTGCGCCTCGGCAAGAAGGTGGAGTCCTGATCATGTCCGCCAATGTCAGTGCCATCGGCTTTTTCACCCGCACCCGGCGCGCCGGCCGAATCGACATTACCGACATTCTCTCCTGGCTGTGGCTGATCGGCGGGACGCTCGCCGTGCTCGTGCCGGTGCTCTGGGCGGGCATGTCGTCGCTCAAGCCCGAGGCGGAAATCACTCGCTTTCCGCCGACACTGCTGCCGCGCGCGGCCGTGCAGGTGGAGATCAACGGCTTCGACAAGCCCTTGAGCCTCTGGAACGTCTCGGTCGACGGCGAGGTCCGGGAAATGGCGATGGTCCGCCGCATCGGCCTCAAGGCGCAGATGGTCGATCCTGACAATCCGGGTGATCCCGTCAGCGTCGATACGAGGAGCATTTCACCGGTGCAGCGGCTGACGGTCGCGACGGAGAACTATACGGATCCGCTGACCCGCTTCAACTTCCTGACCTTCCTCAAGAATTCAGTCTTCGTCACCTTCGTCGCGACGCTCTTGACGCTGATCGTCAATGCACTCGCCGCCTTCGCGCTCTCGAAATATCGCTTCCGCGGCGACAAGGCGATCTTCGTGCTGATCATCTCGACGCTGATGATCCCCCTCACCGTGGTGATGGTGCCGGCCTATCTCGTCATCGTCGGCGTCGGCCTCGTCGACAGTCTCTGGGGCGTCATCATCCCGACGGTCGCCTCGCCGACCGGGGTGTTCCTGCTGCGGCAATATATGCTGACTATTCCGGACGAGCTGATCGAGGCGGCGCGGGTCGATGCGGCAAGCGAGTTCCGAATCTTCTGGCGCATCGTCCTGCCGCTGACGGCCCCAGCGCTCGCGGTTCTGGCGATCTTCTCGGTGCTCTGGCGGTGGAACGACTTCCTCTGGCCCCTGATCGTCTTGAGCAGCCGCGAGAACTTCACCCTCCAGGTCGGGCTCAACGCCTTCCAGGGCGAGTTCTCGGTGCAATGGCACTATATCCTCGCCATGACCTTCCTGAGCCTCATTCCTGTGACGCTGGTGTTCCTCTTCCTGCAGCGTTACATCACCACCGGCATCGCCGGAACCGGCATGAAGTAGGGACTATTTCGCCGATCTCGGGGGCGGCGCGATGCTGCCCCTCAGGATCAGCCGGCAACCTAGTTCGAGCCGATGCGCCGGGCGCAACGGATCGTTGGCGATCAATTTTTGCTCGAGCAGCGAAAGCGCCGCGGCGCCCAGCCGGTCGGCCGGCATCTGGATGGTGCTGAGCGGCGGCGCGCTGAACTCGCCCGGCACGATGTCGTCGAAACCGAGCACCGACATATCCTCCGGCACCCCGATGCCGGCCCCGGTGAGCGCGTCGAGGCAGCCGAGCGCCAGATTGTCGGCAGCGCAGAAGATCGCCGTGGCGCCCCTGAGTCTGCCATCCGCTCTCAGGAGAGCGCGGATCACCTGCTCGCCATGGCGCGGCTCATAGCTTTCCGCGACCACGACCATGTTCTCCGGGGCCGGCAGGCCGGCCACCAGATGCGCATCGACATAGCCGTCATAGCGCCGGCGGATCGTCGTGCGGCCCTGCCATGTCAGGTGCAGGATGCGGCGGTGGCCGAGCGAGAGCAGATGCTCGGTGCCGAGCCGCGCTCCGAACCGGTTTTCGACCGTGACGGTATCGACCAGCATCGACGGGTCCTCGCCGTTGAGGATGACCATCGGCTTGGCAAGCATCGAAAGCGCCCGGATGAGCTCCGGCCTGTCATCATTGAGCACCAGGATGCCGTCGACATTCTCCTCCTCCGCCGCGGTGCGCACCTCGGCGGGATCGAGGCGGGTGTTGGCGCTGACGAAGGGGACGATGCGGATTCCGCGCCGCTCGCATTCGCGCCGCACACCGTTGAGGATCGTCCAGCTCACCATGTTGAGGTCGCTCTGCGGCGCCGCGTCACTCGTCAGGGCGAGCAGGACGACACGCACTGTGGCGATCGTCGCCTTTTTTCGCCGGCTCTCGAGATAGCCGAGCTTGCGCGCGGATTCGAGCACCCGCTCGCGCACCTCGACGGTCAGCGGCGCCGTGCCGTTCAGCGCGTGCGAGGCCGTGCTGAGCGAGACCCCCGCCTCGCGCGCCACGTCCTTGAGATTGGTTTTCCGTTCCACGATCCGATCCCGTTCCGCTGCTGCAGCGCAATGCCCGGTCCAAGGCAGGCGGGCGAGCCGCCTGTGCATCCACTCAAACCATACCAGCGCGGCAATCCGCAAGCCCTAAGGTCTTGGCGCCAATGCGATGCGCAGCCCGATCCGCCAACGACGCCGATATGCTGCGACGCCCCTTCACGCGACGAAGCCGGACCAGCGCGAAACTTCCGAAGGGTTGACACCCCCACCCGCAAATGAGAACATAGCATGAACAAACCGGAGGCTTCCATGAACCATGCGGAAGAAGTCATCGAGCGCGCAATGGCGGCAGTCGCCGCGGTCCGCAGGCAGCGGGAGCGTGATCAGGAGCGGCGAAGACAGGCATTCGGACGTATCCAGCTCGGACTTCCGCTGCCCACGCTCAAGCACGGCCTGCAGCTTTCACTGGAACTGGACGAAGGGCGGCAGCGCCGTGGCACGGCGGCGGCGAGCTAGGTCCCGTGATTAAGCGGTGCGCGTTCGGCCGAAGGCGCGCAGCATCAGATTTACGGAAACTGCCACCTTGTCGATATCCGGAACCTCCTGGGAATAGTTGCCGGTATAGAGCTTGATGATCATCTTGTCGCGCTCGAAGCCACGCAGATCGAAGTGGAGATGCAGGTAATAGCGCCGCTGGTCACCGGAACGGCTGATGTCGCCGCGCCGCTGGGTCACCTGTTTGAGCTCCGCCTGAAGCGGCGCGAAACCTTCGAGGTTCAACGTAACGCGGGTCGACTTGAACCTTGTTTCGGTGGGAACCGCTACAACTGCCTTATCGAGCGAAAGGCTCACCAGGCGCCCGGCGCTGCCGTCGACATCCGCGGCTTCGTCGAGCTTGAAGGCCTGGAGAAGCCGGCGCGGCTTCTCGAAGCAGATCAGCGAGGCGATCACGAGGACGACGACGTTGAGGCCCGACCAGAGCGCCGCAATCGTCGAGAAGGACCCCTCGATATGTGCCGTCTCCGGAACGATGTTGATCAGTAGCCCTGCCGCCGTGACGACGATGAAGGCTGCGATCCAGGTAAAGGTATAGGCATCGAACTGGTTTTCCTCGTTGCCGCTGCCCTTCGGGGTCACCTTGAAAGGCTTGCCGAACGGCCGCACCAGACTCGAAAGCACCGTCGGCAGCATGCGAAAGGTGGCGAACGTGCCGACGGCGGTGGAGACCAGCGGCAGGTAGCGGGTCGGCGCCAGCCAGAGCATCAGCAGGAAATAGGCGGTCAGCAGCGGTATCTGGTTCGAAACGTAGTCGGCAACATCGGTGAAATAGAGCGGCAGGGCGCCGAACCAGAGATAGACGATCGGTACGAGAAGCACGGCGAAACGGACCAGATATTGCACCAGCCAGGACATCGGCAGGAACATGATGCGCTGGAAGAGCGAGAGGCCCGGCCCACGCAGGGGACCGTTATGCAGGTAGAGCGTCTGGATTCCGCCCTGGCACCAGCGTTCGCGCTGGACGAAGTAGCCGGTGAGGTTCTCAGCCGCGAGGCCCATCGACAGCCGTTCGCTGAGATAGCGGGTCTTGTAGCCCTTGTTGAGCATCGAAAGCGTCGTCAGCAGATCTTCGGTGATCGACTCGGTCGGGAAGCCGCCGATCATATCGACCGCCGTGCGGCGCGCGATCGAACAGGAACCACAGCAGAAACTCACGTCCCAGCCGTCCCGGCTCGGCGCGATCTCGTCGAAAAACAGTCGCTGTTCATCCGGCCATATATTTTCGAGACCAAGGTTCGATTGCACCGGATCGACGTTGAAGAAATGCTGCGGCGTCTGCACGATGCCGATGGTCTCGTCCAAAAAGAATGGCAATGTCCGCCGCAGAAAGCGGCGATAGGGGACGAAGTCCGCATCGAAGACGGCAATGAAGTCGCCGGAGCTGACCCGCAAGCCATTGTTCATGTTGCCGGCCTTGGCATGGGCGTTGTCGTTGCGCGTCACGTGAATGGCGCCCCGCCCTTCGCAAAAGGTCCTGAGCCAATCGCGCCGCCCGTCGTCGAGCACATAGACCGCGAGCTTGTCTTTCGGATAGTCAAGCGCCAGCGCACCGACAATCGTTCGTTCCAGCACGTCGAGCGGTTCGTTGTAGGTGGGAATGAAGATGTCGACGCTTGGCAGCTCGCTCTCCGGCCGCGCGAAGAACGGCCGCGCAAGCTCGTCCGCCTCGACGCTGCGGTCGATATAGCGGCTCATCAGGATGAGGAACAGCACGACCTCGGAAAAGGCGAGCAGCTCGACGATGAACACGAACCAGACCCAATAGAAATTGGCGCCGTCATTCGGATAGGGGAGAACCGTTTCGGTGAAACGCCAGATCATGTAGCGCAATGCCACGGCCGCGACGAACGCACAGGTAATCGCCCTCGCCCGGCTTTGATGACGCGACCAATTGGATGGCCCGAGCAGGAAGAAGGCGATGACCAACAAGGTCGGCGCGAGCGCTAGAAGAGATTGAACCACAGGCTTTCAAACCACCGCGTCAGACGGATGTTGCGTTTGGAGAACCGCACCTGCGCCGTGCGTCCCACCTGGCAAAAATTGGCAAAATCGGTGTTGAGCGCCGACGGCGTCAGCGCGACGCGGATCCGTGCACTGCGCTCTTCGGTTTCCGGCTCGTTGGCGGCAAGCGAGTCTTTTTCCACGACCGCGGAACTGCCCTTGACGGCCTGTACCTTGCCCTTGAAGACATCACCGCGGCCGAACAACCGGACCTCCGCTTCGCGGCCGGGATAGATCTCGTCGTAGTCAACCTCCGGTACGAGAATATCGACGAACAATTCGCGGCAGTCGAGAATGCGCATCATCTCGTTGTTCAGAACGACGTTGGAACCGCTGACAACGTTCCTGCTCCAGACGACACCGCTGAACGGAGAAGGAACGGTTGCCGACTCAAGGCTTCGGACGCGCTTCTCCTCCTCAGTCATCTGCTGCGCCGCCTGACTTGCCCGCGTCTCATTCTCGGCAATGCGGGTGTCGAGATCGTTGATGCGAACGATCACCTCGTCCTGGCGCTGCCGTGAATAGGGCACGTCGTTCTGACCGTCTCCCAGGACAAAAATGCCCTGTCGGACTGCCTCGAGGCGTTGCTGCAGCAAATCGACAGTCAGGTTGCTGATCTCGACCTCGCCTCCCGTTGCTGCGCCGGCGGCCTCGGCCGCCTCCACCATCTTGCGCGTGAATATCCCCTTCGACTCCAGCTCCTGGCGACGATCGAGGTCGACTTTCGCCACCACGTCCTGAGCACGCGATACCTCGACGCGCTTCTGCAGAATTTCGAGCTCCCGCTCCAGGCTGGCGATGGTCGCGCTCTGAAAGACACCCATCCGCTGGCCGAGTTCGTCTCGCAGCAGGGCGAGCGCGTCGCGCTCGCGACGCAGTGCCGTGACACGCTCGACCGCCGTGCCATGCTCGGCGCGAAGCGACGCAAGAATGGCGCGGTTGACGCGATCGTTGCGGATGACGGCGAGGGATTCGCCTTCCGTGACAGGCGTGCCGATCCTCGGCGGAGGCTTGGAAATCTCGCCATCGATGGGCGCATTGATGATCGCGAAGCGGGCGTTGACCGTGCCGTCCAGGCTGGTATAGCCGGTCAAGTCGGGGAGCAGCACGGCAATGGCGACCGCCAGGAGCAGAATGCCGACCGAAACACGCGTAACACGATGGTTCAGGATCACCTTGGCCGCCCTTACTCAATGCCCAGACCAGTTCCCACGCAGCCGGTACGCTCCATCGGTCGACTTAGGCGCACGTCGCCGGCACGATTTCGGCTGCTGTCACTCGTCAGCATTTAGCGTCATTCAGCGTTGAACAACCCTCAAAAATTGCAGGTTTTGGTAGTGAGAACATAAAAAAACCAATGTTTGGCCGCGCAAGCTCGACGTTTCCGACCGATGCCGCCGGCGCAAGCACCTTCAGAAAACGGTGGCTCGTCGAGCACGCGGCATTGACCAGGAAAATGACCGCGATAATTTCTGAACGAAGGGTTGCATCGAGTGACAGGATTGCGTTCGGTCAGGGCAATATCGTCGTCGGCCACCAGAGCGGCACCATTCACGCGAGTGCAGTGGAAAGGGAACGGAGGCCAGCATGCCTGACGCGGATGCGACGAAGTCTGCCTCATCTTCCGTCGAGAGCGACTTCCTAGCCCACACCGACGAGCTCATCTCCTTTTACGACGATAGCTTCCAGCTCCTCGATTGCTCGATGCCGCAACGGAACGCCTCCTCGGTCGACTCCCTGGTTGAGGCGACCCTGTGGCATGTCTATCCCGAGCTCCTGGCGCCGAGGCCTAAGGCCGCGGTCGATTTCGTCGTCACGAACGGTATTCCGCGCAGCGTCGAGATTACCGATGCCAAGGGCCGCGTCCACCGCACCCTGGTCGTCTTTCGTACCGATCGCGGCATTGGTGTCGTGGAAGCGAAAAGCGACTCCACCTGCCGCGAGACCTCCAGCCCGAGCGAAAGCGATCGCGCGCTGCTGCTCCACCAGGCGACCCACGATGTTCTGACCGGACTGCCCAACCGCCGGCAGTTCAGTGACCAATTGCGGGATGCCCTGCCGGTGCCAAGCGGCGCGAAACTGGCGCTCATGCAGATCGACCTCGACGACTTCAAACCCATCAACGACACGCTCGGGCACGGCGCCGGGGACACGGTCCTGAAGATGGCGGCGGAACGGATCAAGGGCGTGCTCGGAGATCGTGAGCGTGCCTATCGGCTGGCCGGCGATGAGTTCGCCGTCATCCAGTGGAAACTGGAGCAGCCGAGGGAGGCCGAGCGGCTCGCCGAGGCGATCGTCAACGCTTTCAGGGAGCCGTTCGCCGTCGACGGCATCAACCTGTTCGTTGGAGCGAGCGTCGGCATCGCGATCGCCCCGGCGGACGGAAACGAAATCGAACAGTTGATGAAGGCCGCCGACATCGCGCTCTATGCGGCGAAGAAAGATGGCCGCGGCCGGGCAAGGACATTCACGCGATCGATGCTGATCGTGCTCGAACAGCGCGAAATGCTGCGCCGCAGTCTGCGCACCGCCCTCCAGGAGGGGCAGTTCTTCATCGAATTCCAGCCCTTTGTGAAGCCGCGCGCCTCTGTCGTCGGCTTCGAGGCGCTTTTGCGGTGGCGGCATCCGCTGGTCGGCATCATCCCGCCGAGCGTCTTCATTCCAATGGCGGAAGCCGATGGCCTGATGAGCGAGATCGGCCAGTGGATGCTGGAGCAGGCCTGCCGGGCCGCCATGACCTGGCCATCCTATTTCACCGTCGCGGTCAACCTGTCGCCGGCGGAATTCCTCCACGAGGGCCTCACCGATCGCGTCGCCCAGATCCTCGATCTGACCGGAATCCGCGCCGACCGCCTCGAACTGGAAATCACCGAGTCGGTGCTGCTCGAGCGCACCATCAACAATCTCGATACGCTCAACACCTTGAGTCTGCTTGGCGTTCAGATTTCTCTCGATGATTTCGGCACCTACTACTCCTCGCTGAGCTATCTGAAGAACTTCCCCTTCGACACGATCAAGATCGATCAGTATTTCATCAAGGATCTTGAGCACGATGAGAAGAGCCAGACGATCGTCCGGTCGATCATCGCGCTCGCCCACGGCCTTGGCATGGACGTGACGGCCGAGGGCGTGGAAACGGAAGGCCAGGCCGCCTGGCTTCAGAAGGAGGGCTGCGACCGGCTGCAGGGCTATTTCCTCGGCTTCCCGCTCCCTGCAGCGGCTATCGGCGATTTCCTGCGCAAGTCGGGGGCGATCCCCCTGGCAGGCGCTCTCAGGACCTGACGGGGCTCGACGCAACCTGGAGTATTCTGGCGATCGACGCCCGTCCGTTATAGTCATGGGAGAGTGAGCGAATCAGGATTCGCTCATGCAGTCGGAGAAAGCAGCATGAACGCGGCCCACAGGCAGCCAACGGAAACGAAGTTCGAGCCCCTGCTTCAGTTCGAGATGGAGATGGGGACCTTCCTGTCCGATTGGCACCATTGCGATCAGTTGTCGACCTACATGGCACGGATGATCAGCCACAACCGTACCGACCCGCTGCGACATTCGAACTTCTTCTCCTCCGCGCTCAACGAACTCCTGGAAGTGTCGTTTCGCGGCGGCTCGCCGGAGGGCCGCATCGGCTGCGCCGTCTATCGGCAAGGCCCGAAGGAGCGTGTGAAACTCTCCTTTCCGTGCCCGCCGGGCCAGCGGCAGTTCTTCCGCGAGGCGGTCGCCAGAACTAACGGGAACGACGCATACGCCCGTTATCTGGACGCTCTTTCAACCGATCTCGCACCAAGCCGGGAGGTGGTGCTCCTGGACCTGGCGATCAATTTCGATGCCGAGATTCGTCTCGAGGAACAGGACCCGCCGTCGATTACCATCGTTGTGGATCTCCCCCTTGAAGGAATTGTCAGTTGAGTACGGCAATGCTCGCAGCGCCCTTCCAGGCAGAATTCGATGCCAACAGCCAGGAGTTCTCCTTTGCCGGCGTCGTCCGGCCGCGCTCGGTCGACGAGATTGCTCAAAGCATTTCGATGTTCAGGAACGCCATCGAAGAGGCCCGCGGCGTCCTTTACATCAATGTGAAGCGCCTCGCGCAGATGAACAATACGGCCTTCCACGCCTTTTCGCGCGTGGTTCTGGACGCCTGCCGCACGCGCTCGGACATCCGCTTCGTCGTCGTCACCTCGAGCGTCGTCGGCTGGACCGAACGGATGTTCCGCCATCTCGGCAAGATCGAGCCGCAGATCAGCGTCGAGGTCTATGATTCGAAATTCTATCCGGGCCAGGCCTTCGTCGAAGACACCAGCTTCATTCCGATCCTGCGCACGCAAACCAAGATGACGTGGCGCCACGAGCGCAAGATCCTGCCGCGGCACGGCATGCGCCCGGGGATCACCATGGCCGACATCTGCTGCGGCATCGGCGACTTCGCGGTGCTGGTGCGCAAGGAGTTCCAGCCGGCACGTATCGTGGCACTCGACCACTCGAAGGCAAGCCTCGCCTATGCCCGCGACGTGGCGTCGAATTTCGGCATCTCGGATATCGAATATTCCTATGGCGACGCGTCCGAAATGCTGCTCGAGGACAACCAGTTCGACCTGGTGACCTGTCGCCATTCGCTGCAGATCTTCAATCAACCGGACCTCCTGCTGAAGGAGCTCTACCGAATCTGCAAGCCGGGCGGACGCGTCTACATCACCAATGAGAAGAATTCGCACTGCCTCGGCGAACCGCGGGCGCAGAGCATCCAGTGGACCTATAACGAGGTCGCCAAGCTGTTCGCCCATTTCGAGATGGACGTGGAGCTCGGACCGAAGAGCCGCCGCTATCTCGCCGATGCCGGCTTCGACGACATTCTCGTCGAGTCCTTCATGGTCACCAACCAGGACGGCGACCCGCAGGACTTCGCCGACATCATCACCGCTTGGGAGAACGTCTATGCCGGCGAGATGGCCGTGAAGCGCGGCGATCCTCCGGAGTTCATCGAGCGCTTCCGCCAGGGCTTCCGCGACCATATCTTTGCGGCCCTCCATCCGAAGGGCTACGCTGGCTGGCCGATCTGGGCAGCATCAGGGCGCAAGCCGCTATGAACCAGTTCAAAATCAGCCGCTTCGGTTTGCGTTCGTTCCGCGCCAAATTCATCCTCGTGGTCGGCGGCGCTGTGCTGTTCGACCTGCTCGTCACCGGGGGACTTGCGCTCTTCAACGTGCAGCGCCTGTCGCGCGATGCGACGACCGAGGTCGGTCAGGGCCTGGAGAAGGCCAATCAGGACTATATTCGTTCCTATGCGGAAACGACTGCCGCACGCGTCAACCTGCTTCTTAACCAGGTTCATTCCGACGTCGGCACGCTCGCCGGCGTGCTCCAGGCGCAGATCGACCGCCCGGTCAGAAAGTCGCAGATCGGCGAGGCGATGTCCCGCGGCGCCCCCGGCGCCGTGACGGTCACCTATGATGCGAAAGGCGGATGGGCCCAGAACCTGCCGGGGCCGCTGTCGGTCGTCAGCGTCTGGGGATACCTGCTCGACGCCAACCACGTCCCCCTGCCCGAGGTGCAGACGGATATCGAAAACAGCGCCGTCCTCGACCTGGTCGCTCCGAGCCTCCTCGCCAACGGTCAATCGAAGCTGCAGATGTATTATATCGGCCCGAAGGAGCGGCCGATCTTCCGCACGGCCCCTTATACGGAACAGGCCCAGACCTTCGACCGGCTGTATCCTGGCCATAACCAGGCCGAGTTCTGGCCGTTTTTCTTCCCGGGCCTCTACGAATCGTGGGAGCAATGGGCAAAGAACCCCGCATCCCGGCCGGTGAACAGCGACATCACCCAGACGGCGCCCTATACGGATGCGATCACCGGCAAGCTGATCGTCAGCTTCTTCCAGCCGCTCTGGTCACGCGACCGCGACCAAGTCGCGGGTGCCGCCGGCGCCGATATTACCCTCGACCAGCTGGCGGAGATCGTCGAGAACGTTCGGGTCGCCGACAACGGCTTCGGCTTCCTCACCATGTCGGACGGCAATGTCGTCGCCATCAATCCGGTCGGCGAAAAGGTGATCGGCCTTCAGTCGTCGAGCGACACCAGCAGCCAGGGGGTGACCGGTCTCGATCGCTCGTTGCGCAACAGCGCGCAAGCCGCGATCGCCAAGCTGCCGCTGAACCAGGATGGCCTGCTGCAGCACGTCCTGCTCGACGAGAACGGCGAGAAGGTGCCCTATCTCGTCGTTCTGAAACAGCTGCAGCCGACCAATCTCTGGTTTTCCGGCCCCGTCCGGCGCGAATCCATGCTGCTCGGCATTGTCGTGCCCGAGCGGGAGATCTACGCCTCGCTCTTCGCCGCGCAGGCCGGCATCACCGAAGCGACCAACCGGATCCTGATCTATCAGGTCCTGGCGCTGCTCGTGTCGCTGCTCTTCGTCACCTCGGCGGTGTTCGCCATATCGAAGCGCATCACCGGCGGCATCAGCGCGCTCGCCGACGCGGCCCGGCGCATCCAGACCAAGGACTATTCCGTCCGGGTCGATATTTCGACGCGCGACGAGGTCGGCGAAGCGGGTGCCGCCTTCAACCGCATGGCCGAGCAGATCAGCTACCACACCGAGAACCTGGAGCAGCTCGTCGAGGACCGGACGAAAGAAATCGAAGAGGCGAACCTGCAGATCTCGGCGCTGAATGAGCAATTGCGGAGCGAGAACGTGCGCCTGAGCGCCGAACTCGACGTCGCCCGCCGCATCCAGTTGATGGTGCTGCCGAGGGCTGGCGAGCTCGAGGAGATTTCCGGCCTGGAAATTGCCGCCTATATGCGCCCTGCCGACGAAGTGGGTGGCGACTACTACGATGTCCTGAGGGACGGAGAGCGGCTGAAGATCGGCATCGGCGACGTGACCGGCCACGGCCTGGAAAGCGGCGTGCTGATGCTGATGGTTCAATCAGTGGCGCGGGCTTTGCAGGAGGCCGGCGACATGGATCCGGCGCTATTCCTCAATCGGGTGAACCGCGCCCTCTACAAGAACATCGTCAGAACCAACGCCAACAAGCACCTCTCGCTTGCCTTCCTGGACTACGACGGCAAAAGCCTGATGCTGTCGGGCCAGCATGAGGAACTCATCGTGGTGCGCAACACCGGCAGCGTCGAGCGAATCGACACGCTCGATCTCGGCCTGCCGATCGGCCTCGAGCCCGATATTTCGCCCTTCGTGGCGACGCAGGAGATCGCCTTTTCACAGGGCGACATGATCATTCTTCACACCGATGGCGTGACCGAGGCCGAGGGACTGAACGGAGAGCTCTTCGGCATCGAGCGGCTTTGCGAGAGCGCGCGTTGCCGCCACGGCCAGAGCGCCGAGGACGTCAAAGCAGGGATTATCGAGGATCTGATGACGCATATCGGCGCACAGAAGATCCACGACGATATAACAGTCGTAGTGATGAGACACAGGTAAGCGGATGACGACCTTATATGGAATGGCAGACCTCGCCATCGGTACGGGCGAAAACGTGACAACGCTTCGCCTGTTCGAAGGCCCGCTCGACTTGAGCTGGAAGCACTGCGCTATGACCTCGGATTTCGTCGCCGAGTTCGTCGCCTTGCGCTATCGGACATCCCGCAACCTCTACAAGGAGGTGCGCCACAATGTCGGCTATCTGACGAACGAGCTCATCGAGAATGCGGTGAAGTTCCGGGCCTCGGGGGAAATCGTCGTCGAGGCTGCGGTGGCGTCCAATGCCTTTCGCGCCAAGGTCTCCAATTTTGTCGACAAGGACACGGCGCAGCGGTTTCAGCATCTGCTGTCCGAGATCACCACGGGAGATCCGGGCGAGCTTCTGATCAAACGGATTGAAGAGAATGCATCGGGGGATAGCCCGAGCGGCTCCGGACTTGGCCTTCTGACGCTCATGAGCGATTATGGCGCTCATTTCGCCTGGGTCTTCGGAACCGGCGAAAAGGGGAGCCGTATCCCGCTGGAGACCTATGCATCGATTACAGTCCCCGAACCCTCGAATTGATGGGCAACGAAAAACATGGAAATCAAGGAAGAAGAGTATCGCGTTTGGTCGGAGGGCAAGGACATATACTTCGACGGCACCATGCGGCTGCCGAGCACGGAGGCCTACGCCCCTATATATTCCTTGGTGATGAGCATTCTCGAAACCGAGCCGGACCGCCTGACGGTCGACGTCACCGGCTTGCAGTTTCTCAATTCGTCCGGCATCAACCTGCTTGCCAAGCTGACGATCGAGGCCCGCAAGCGGCCGAACATCCAGTTCACCGTGCGCGGGAGTTCGGAGTTTCCCTGGCAGTCGAAATCCCTGCCGAACCTCAAGAAATTGCACCCCGGCATTGACCTCCGGCTCGGCTGAAACCGGGCAGCACGATCGCATCACGCCCATTGGACCAGCCCGAACTCACATTCGATCAGGTGCCGAGCGCCTTCAGCCAATCGCCGATCGTCGATCCACGGTGTCTCCCGGCCGGAACAGCTGGCGCGACTGGGCGTTCGGTCGCCGCGGCCTTTCTGATTTCCCGCGGGCTCACCCCGAATTCGTGGCTGAAGGCGCGGGTGAAATTGGCGGCGACGTCGAATCCGGCGGCCTCGGCAATCTCGGCGATCGGCCGGCTGTCGGCCGGATCGCTGAGTGCTGCATGCGCCTGCTGCAGCCGGCGCCGGCGGATATAGTTGAGAACGCCACCGCTCGCTTCGAAGAGCTGGTAGAGCCGGGTGCGCGAGACGCCGATCGCCCGGGCAATTGCATCCGGCGTAAGCTCGGCGGAGTGCAGGTTGAGATGAATATAGCGGTGGGCCCGCTCCATCATTCCCTTGTTGGTCTGCAACCCGCCGGCATCGGGTCTCGCCGACGAAGCGACGCAGGCGACGACCATGTCGTGCACCGTTTGGACGATCCGCGGTATCTCCTCCGCCGTCAAGCGATCGAGGCGCGGCTCGATGCCGTTGATGTAGTTGATCAACAGATCGGCGAGGTTGCCCGACAAGACCAGATTGTTGGTTTCGCCGAACACGGCGGCATCGTCGGCGAATAGCTCGTAGGGCATGAAGAGAAGAACGGATTCCGCCGCCGTCGCCCGGCCGCGGAACGGGTAGCCGAGCGAGCGGAACACCAGCCTGCCGGGCCCGTTCTCGGCAACGCGGCGGTCAACCTCCGTCCAGGTCATGCCGCTGCGAAGCAGTTCCACATACCAGTGGTCGATCGGGCTGGCGCGCAACATCGCCTGCGGGCGGAGGTAGCTGTGCCCCGGCGCGCGCTGTTGGACGATGAGCAGATTGCCGCAATGCCATGCGGTCTGTTCCGCGACAAACCCGTCCTCGGGCGGAATATTGTCCGGCAATCTGACCTCGACCAAGGGCGCCATGTGGGCTCGCCAGGCCTGAAACTGCTCGTCCGGTCGCAGGTTTCGAGTCGAGAAATGCAGAGGCGTCAATGCCGGCGACGCTGCGGAGCGCGACGCTTCAATGGGAGCGTCGCGCGGCCAACGGCGGCGTTCCGGCTGCGGCTGCGTTGCAGGCGCGACAGCTTCATCCTCTTCCGAGCCCGGCCCCGTGGGACGATCACGCATACAGACTCTCCCGCCCTCGAATGCAGGCGATTACACGTCTTGAGGGTAGTTACCTACACGGCCGCATCGTCGTATGGCGTCGTGCAGGGCCCACCCAGCACTTAGCAGAACCCAGTTCTACGCCATTTTTAGTAGAAATGCACGGCCCGATAACTATCGGGATTGCAGGATAATGACAATCGCCCCGAGCGGTTGTAATCATACATTCATAGTCATCGCTAAGTATTGAGTAAAAGCGGTGAAACCATATTGCTTGTATATAACTTAAATTACCAAATCATACTGTCCGAGTGAAATTATTATAAAGGTTAGTTTATTGGTTTTTGGGGACACGTATGGAATATTTTGAAAATGTAATCAGTGGAAATTCAGATAAATTTGACGAACAGGATAAAGTATTGCGTAGTCCGGCTATCCGGCGACGGATTCTGGTAACTGGCGGCGCAGGTTTCCTCGGGTCACATCTTTGCGAACTGCTTCTCGAGGCAGGGCACGAGGTAATCTGCGCCGACAATTTCTCGACCGGTTTGCGCCGGAACATCGAATCTCTGACGCGCTTCAACGGTTTCAGTCTCGTCGACCACGACATCATCGAGCCGATCGATGTTGAAGTCGACGAAATCTACAATCTTGCCTGCCCGGCCTCGCCGCCGCACTATCAGGCCGATCCCATCCATACGACGAAGACCTGCGTGCTCGGCAGCCTCAACATGCTCGAGCTTGCGGCCCGCAACGGCGCGCGCATCCTTCAGGCCTCGACAT
This sequence comes from Sinorhizobium sp. FG01, assembly GCF_002531875.1. Lineage (NCBI taxonomy): Bacteria > Pseudomonadati > Pseudomonadota > Alphaproteobacteria > Hyphomicrobiales > Rhizobiaceae > Sinorhizobium > Sinorhizobium sp. FG01. Next base: position 368,406 of record NZ_NWTB01000006.1, on the reverse strand, counting down.
CGGAAGTCTATGGCGATCCGCAAGTTCACCCCCAGGTGGAGGGCTACTGGGGCAACGTCAATCCCTTCGGCCCGCGCTCCTGTTACGACGAAGGTAAGCGCTGCGCCGAAACCCTATTCTTTGACTTCCACAAAACCCGTCAGGTCGAGATCAAGGTGGTCCGCATCTTCAACACCTATGGTCCGCGGATGCGCCCGGATGACGGCCGCGTCGTGTCGAACTTCATCGTCCAGGCACTCAAGGGCGAAGACATAACGATCTTCGGCGATGGCTCGCAGACCCGCTCCTTCTGTTTCGTTGACGATCTAATCGACGGCTTCATTCGCATGATGGCCTCGCCGACATCGCTCACCGGTCCGATCAATTTCGGCAATCCCAGCGAATTCACGATCGCCGCGCTCGCCGAACAGGTGATCGAACTCACCGGCTCGCGGTCGAAGATCGTCCACCGACCCTTGCCGGTCGACGACCCCCGCCAACGACGGCCGGATATTTCGCTTGCCGAACGGGAACTCGGCTGGCGCCCCAAGGTGGAACTTGCAGCGGGCCTCGTTCACACGATCAGCCATTTCGATGCACTCCTCGCCCAGGCGAACGAACTCATGGAGGTTGCCTGATGGATATCCCCCGCATCCTCGTAACCGGCGGCGCCGGCTATATTGGCAGCCATACGGCGAAGCTGCTTCGGCTTGAGGGTTTCGAGCCCGTCACCTATGACAATCTGACGACCGGCAACCGCTCGTCGGTGCGCTGGGGACCGTTCATCGAGGGAGATATCCTCGACTCGGCCCATCTCATCGAGATCATCGAGCGCTATGCGCCCGATGCGGTGATCCATTTCGCCGCTTCCGCCTATGTCGGCGAATCTGTCGCCGATCCGGCGAAATACTACCACAACAATGTCTGCGGAACCTTGTCGCTGCTCGACGCCTGCCGGCGGACGGGGCTTGGCAACCTGATCTTCTCGTCGAGTTGCGCCACCTATGGCGTGCCGGCCGTGCTGCCGATCGACGAGGCGACGCCGCAGCGACCGATCAATCCCTATGGCCGGACGAAGCTTATCGCCGAGCACATGCTGTCGGACTACGCTGGCGCCTTTGGCCTCTCCTACGTGGCGCTGCGCTATTTCAACGCCTGCGGTGCCGATCCGGAAGGCGATCTCGGCGAGTGGCACGATCCGGAGACGCATCTCATACCGAGGGCGCTGATGGCGGCGGCCGGCCGAATCGGCCAGCTCGAGGTCTTCGGTGATGATTACGAGACGACCGACGGGACCTGCGTGCGCGACTACATCCACGTCGCCGACCTCGCCCGGGCGCATGTGCTCGCCTATCGGCATCTTGCCGGGGGCGGCAGGAGCCTCGCCGTCAATCTCGGATCCGGCCGCGGCTTCTCGGTCCGGGAAGTGCTGAGCGCGATCGGCGAGGTTACCGGAAAAAACGTGCCGGTGGCGATCCGTCCCCGTCGGGCCGGCGATCCGCCGGTTCTCTACGCCGATTCGAAGCTCGCCCGCGAAGTGCTGGGCTTCTCGCCGCGCTATTCCGACCTAAAGACCATTGTGCGGACCGCCGCCCCGTTCTTCGGACTCGAGGCGCGTCAATGACCCGCCACGTCAAGACTGGCGGCATGGCCGCTGAGGACACGGTCGACGAACCACTGCTCGTGCCAGTGCTGACCGGATATCGCCGGGCCGAATACCTTCTCGGGGCGGCGATGTGGCTTGCCGCGCTCGCCTATCTGTGGGCCTGGTGGCTGGAGCCGCGCCACCACTGGGACATCGTCGGGAGCCTCATGGCGACGGCGACCCTCGCCTGGATCACCCTTCTGCCGGGCTACTTCATCGCGATTTTCTATCGCGCGAGGAAGCCGAACGGCCGGCTGCGGCTGCCGGTCGAAAGCCGCGTCGCCATGGTCGTCACCAAAGCGCCCTCCGAACCCTTTGCCGTTGTGGCCGAGACTCTCAGGGCAATGCTTGCCCAGGATGTGCCGCACGACACCTGGCTTGCCGACGAGGACCCTTCGCCAGAAACACTCGACTGGTGCCGAAGGCAGGGCGTGTTCGTCTCGACTCGCAAGGACCGCGCCGACTACCACCGCACCGCCTGGCCGCGGCGCACGCGCTGCAAGGAAGGCAATCTCACATTTTTTTACGATCATTACGGCTACGGCCGCTACGACTTCGTCGCCCAGCTCGATGCCGACCATGTTCCGGAACCCGGCTACCTTTTCGAAATGTTGCGTCCCTTCGCCGACCCGAAAGTGGGCTACGTTTCGGCTCCGAGCATCTGCGACAGGAACGCCGCCGAAAGCTGGGCGGCGCGCGGCAGGCTCCATGCGGAGGCGAGCATGCACGGGGCGCTGCAGGCCGGCTATAATGGCGGCTTGGCGCCGCTCTGCATCGGCTCGCACTACGCCGTCCGCACCGCCGCCCTCAAGCAGATCGGCGGCCTCGGCCCCGAGCTTGCCGAAGACCATTCGACGACGCTGATGATGAATGCGGCCGGCTGGCGCGGCGTGCATGCGCTCGAGGCGATCGCCCACGGCGATGGGCCGCGCACCTTCGCCGATCTGGTCACCCAGGAGTTCCAGTGGTCGCGCAGCCTGGTCATGCTGCTCCTGCAGTATTCCCCGCGCCTCGTTGGCAAGCTGCCGCTGCGGCTCAAGTTCCAGTTCCTGTTCTCGCAGCTCTGGTATCCGCTCTTTGCGTTCTTCATGGCGCTTATGTTCGCGATGCCGGTCATCGCGCTTGCCCGCGGCGAAAGCCTCATCGCCGTCACCTACCCCGATTTCCTGGCGCATTTCGCACCGCTTTCGATCGTCCTGATCCTGATGGCCCATCGCTGGCGGGCAACCGGAACCTTCCGGCCCTTCGACGCGAAGATCCTGAGCTGGGAATGCATGCTCTTCCTCTTTGCCCGCTGGCCCTGGGCGCTGGCCGGCACGCTGGCTGCCGTTCGCGACTGGCTCACGGGATCCTTCGTCGATTTCCGCGTCACCCCGAAGGGAACGTCGGAAGTCGACCCGCTACCCCTGCGTGTTCTCGCACCCTATGTCATCCTCTCGCTCGCGGCAGTCCTTCCGGTGCTGTGCATCGGGGATGTCGGCGAGGCCAAGGGTTTTTACCTTCTGGCGATCATGAATGCGGCTATCTACAGCCTGCTCCTGATCGTCATCGTCCTCCGCCATGGCCGGGAAAACAGGATCGCCGCGGCACCGCGCTTCTATCGTCCGGCAATGGCGGCTGGGCTCCTGTCGCTCGTCATCCTGCCTGGCATCGCAACCGCCGAGCACGGAAAGGACAGCCTCGAAGCGCTCTCCTGGGGATCCGATCACCTTCGCCTCTTCGAGGAACGCTACTCGGTGGCGGGTGCGGGCGGAGCGACCTCGCGCAAGACCGTGTTCCGACCTCGATGGATCTTTCTTCCGGAGGATCAGCCGCATGCGGAGGGCAGGTGATGACAGGACGAATTCGACTTCGCCGGTTCGCCGCGACCTCACAAGCCTCGTCGAACAGAACCATGAAACAGACCGCAGATGGAGCGACAGGATGAACACGACATCAAGGACAATCGGCTTCGCCCTTGCCAGCCTCATGCTCTCAGGGGCCGTGCTGGCGGCAAGCCCTCCCGGCAGTCGTGCCGGAAATGCAGCCGAAACAATAGACAAGCGGCCGATCCTCACCCAGGACTCGATCACCTTCGGTGCCTATGATCCGCATGGAGACTTCGCAGAGCAGTCGGCTTCCAGGATTGAGCACCTCTTCCTGCCCTGGGAAGACGTCGATCTCACCACCTTGAACATAGCCGATGAATACGCCCACGCGCGCGGACGTACGTTGATGATCACCATCGAGCCCTGGTCCTGGTCGCCCAAATGGCGCCTGTCGTCGCAGGGGCTGCTCAAAAGCATTCTCGGCGGGGAGCGAGACCAGAACATGGCTGCGGTCTGCTCAACGGCTGCCAAGCTGAAAAGCCCGCTCATCATCCGCTGGGGCCAGGAAATGGACGAGACAGACAACCAGTTCTCCTGGGCGCACTGGCAGGGCACGGAATTCGCCGCCGCCTTTCGCCGGATAGTCACGGTCTGCCGCGAGCATCTGAAAGATGCGAAGTTCATGTGGTCGCCCAAAGGCAACGAGGGACTCGAGGCCTTCTATCCCGGTGACGACGTCGTCGACGTCATCGGCCTCTCGGTCTTCGGCTATCAGAAATACGATCAGGACAAGACCGGCCGCGATCAAACCTTCGTCGAGCGACTGGCGCCGGGCTACGAGCGCGTCAAGACCTACGGCAAGCCGATCATCGTTGCCGAACTCGGCTATGAAGGCGATGCCTCCTATGTCAACGGCTGGGCCGAAAACGTGGCAAAGCGCCACGCCGAATTCCCCGCGCTCACCGCCGTCGTCTACTTCAACGATCGTGAAATCTATGACTGGCCGGACGGTTATGGCCGGCCGGACTGGCGCGTCGTTCGAGAGACATCCAATTGATTAGAATCTGCATGCCCTCGTCTCACCGGAGACATGCAGTAGGAGTTGCGCATTCCCGAGCCGGCGCAAAATCCGGCTCCGCAGATGAGCCCCCGGGCTCGGCGCGCAACTCCGCCCCTATCTCAAGAAGCAGCTTGACGTTCTGCCGAACCCGCTCGGCGTGCAGATATAGGGGGCGCGGCCGAGATAGGTGGTGCGCACAACCTTGGCCGCCCGCTGGGTTGCGATAACAGGCTTGATCCTGGCAGTCTTCTTGGCCGGCACGGCATAGCCGACCTCTTTCGTCAGCGAGGCGGTCTTGATGCTTTGGTCCGCAGTGGTCGAGCACCCAGTGAGCGTCGCGGCCAGAAGCACGGCGAGCGCGCAACGCACCAAGTTCCCGCTGCCGAATGACCCGGACGAAATCTTCCCTTGCACTTTCACGGCTCGCACTCCCCTCCGATCAGATGGGAGCACCGTACCGGCGAGGCTTTAAGTCGCCGTGCAGAAAGTACTTACAACTTGAGCGATCCCGGCAAAACTGGCCAGAAAGCCCGCCGCGCGAGCAGCGCTCTTCTTATGGCTGGACGCGGCGGCCGCTCGCATCGACGACGACTTCGCCGTCCTCCTTCGCGAAGGCGCCCTGCTGCCCGCTAGGCAGGATATCCAGCACCGATTCCGACGGGCGACACAGTTTTACCCCGAGCGGCGAAACGACAATCGGCCGATTGATCAGGATCGGATGCGCGAGCATCGCGTCGAGAAGCTGGTCGTCGGTCAGGTTCCTATCCGAAAGGCCGAGCTCGACATAGGGTGTCCCCTTCACGCGCAACAGCTCACGCGTCGAAATGCCCATGCGTGCGATCAGCTGCTGAAGCTCGACACGGCTTGGCGGCGTCTTCAGATACTCGACCACCCGCGGTTCGATGCCGGCATTGCGGATCATCGCCAGCGTGTTGCGCGAGGTGCCGCAGGCTGGATTGTGGTAGATGACGATATCGACGGGATCATTCATTCGGGTTAGGCCTTCTCTCATGCAAGTCATGCAGAGGTTTTGGGACAACGACAGGGATAAGGCAAGGATCAAAAGCGTTCCAGTCGCCCGATCTCGCCGAGCTTGGCCAGCGGTCTTCGTTCAGCGGGTGAAGCAGCGGGATCAGGCCGCAATGCCGATCGTATAGCTTGCCTGCAACACGCCGGTATCGAGCTTCTCGAAATCGAAGATGAACCGAGCGGCATCGCCCGAGGCGAACACCGTATCGCCGCCGTTCATGGTGGCGCGCACCGGCCGCGCCGCATAGTCCGGATGCCCCTGATAGACGAGATCACTCAAGGCGTCGTCGAAGAGAAGCTGGCTGACGAGCAATTCGCGATTGCCAAGCAGAATGCGCAGGTGGATATGGACGGCGCGGCTCGGATACCAGCCGGGATAAACGGTGAGGAAGCTGACGACGCCATTGGCATCGCTGACCTGCCGGCCACGCAGGAATCCGGTGGCTCTGGCCTCGGCATCGTCGGCATTGCACATCGCCGCCGCCTCGCCGGAATAGACGCCGCGCGCATCCGCATGCCAGATCTCGACATCCGCTCCCTCGACCGGCTTGCAGATCGACGCCTCGACTAGGCGAAGGCTGATGCGGGTCGGCAATCCCGTCACGCCCTCGGTGACATCGCTGCGGATCGGCACGTCGTTTGTGTGGCAGGGGCCGAGCGTCTGTGCGAGCGTCGCGATGCATTGCGGCTCGGCCCGGAAGATCGGCTCCGGTAAGGCACCATTGATCCCCGCCGTGCCGCCCGCCCGGAAGTCCGACGCCTGCCAATCAAAGCTCTGGAGGGAGATCGGCTCCCCGGCGCGGCTGCGGGCCATGAAGGCGATCCCGGCTCCCGCAACAATGGCGCCGCCGCCGAGAATGATCGTTCTTCGTTTCATCGGCATCGGAGCGCTCCATTTACGAGGTCGAGGTGCGAGCCGACCGATAGCGTAATCCGGTTTCGGAGCGAAGTTATGCTTTTGTAATGACGAAACGAAGCGGAAGCTCTCCAGTCCGACGTTATCGGCGTCCGCCGGAGGCCGAGGATTGCGCCGCAAACCGCGCAACGGACCGCTTCTCGAAGAGATCCGGCATAAGATCGGCCAGCCGTACCTGTGTCCCGCTGCGCGAGCTTTCCAGCGCGGCGATACCGCAGAGAACCGATAGCGCCCCTGCCCGTGCACCGGCTCGTTGTCCGAGCGGGTCGGCGATGCCGGGCTTGAAGATCATATTGCGCATGCGGTCGTCGCCGCCATAGTGGCCGCCCGAGGAATGCGGCACGTTGACCCGCTCGACGGGCGGCTGGCCCTTCGGGAAGTTGCGGACGAGCAGTATAACGTCCTCCGGCGGTGTCTCCCAGGGCTGGTCCTCGTATTGGCGAAGCTCGATCCGGCCCCTCGTTCCGTTAAAGGCTATGTGGTGGCCCTCGATCGGCTGGAAGGTGTTCAGCGAATAGGAGACATGGACGTCGTTGCCGTAGCGGATGTTTGCGACCATTGTGTCCGGAATGTCGATATCCTCGCGGAAGACGCAGCCGTCGCGGAAATAGCCGTCGATTTCCGACGGCTGCTCGTAGAGCGCGTCGAGGAACGGATCGGCACTGATATCCAGATAGAAGTCGCAGCTTGCCTTGTGCGGACAGAGCTTGCAGCGAGGGCCGCGGAACGGCCCCTTTCGGCCATACATCTGCAGTTCGGCAAAGGCGCTGACGGTGTCCGGCTCGCTGTCGAGATACCAGTTCAAAAGATCGAAGTGATGCGTCGCCTTGTGGACGAAGAGGCTGCCGGAGCGGTCCGTATAGGCATGCCAGCGGCGGAAATAGTCGGCCCCGTGGCGGGTGTCGAGATACCAATGGAAGTCGACCGAGGTGACGCGGCCGATTTCGCCAGCATTGATGAGTTCCTTGATGCGCGCCGCCGTCGGCGCAAAGCGGTAGTTGAAGGAGACATCCACACGCTGCCCGGTGCGCTCCTCCGCATCGAGAATGCGGCGGATTTTTTCGACCGTCGTCGCCATCGGCTTCTCGGTGATGACGTCGGCGCCGGATTCGAGCGCCTTGACGACGATGTCGTCATGGGTGTCGTCCGGGGTGCAGACGATCACCAGGTCCGGCCGCGTCTCAGTCAGCATCGCGTCGACGTCGCCATAGATCGGCGCATTGCTGGCGATCATCGTGCGGGCACGCTCCGCCCGCAGCGCATTGGTATCGGCTATGGCGACCAGATCGACGAACCCGCGCCAACCGGCGAGAAGGTCCTTGCCCCACATGGTGGTGCCGCGGTTGCCGGTGCCGACCAGCGCAAAACGGCGTTTGTCATCCATCATCTCTCACGCAATCCTGTCTGGAGTGGCACCGCACGACCGGCGGCAGAAAGAACAACATGTAAATTTAGAATACATGTTAGCGGCCGATACCGGCGAAAGTCAACCGAGAAACCCGGACGTCCGCCTTCTACTTGTAAGATGCATATCCGAGTTCACCATCTCAGCAGCAGCTTCGGAAGCGTTCGACGCAGGTGGCGATCACCTCCTCGGCCGGGCGTTTCCACCAGTTGTCGGCGGAGAAGATCTCGACCTCCTGGGCTCCAAGGAAAGCCGCCGCCTCGATCATGCCGCGGATTTCCTTGAGGTCGATGACGCCGTCGCCCATCATGCCGCGATCGGTGAGCATGTCCTTCGTCGGCACCAGCCAATCGCAGATGTGATGCGCGAGGATCGCCTTCATTCGGCCGGCCCGGGCGATCTGGTTGGCGAGATTGGGATCCCACCAGACATGGTAGACGTCGATCGCGACGCCGACGCCCGCGCCCAGCGTCTCGCAGATGTCGAGCGCCTGGCCGAGCGTGTTCACGCAGGCCCGGTCGGCCGCATACATCGGGTGGAGCGGCTCGATCGCCAGCGGCACGCCCGCGGCGCGCGCATGCGGCAGCACGGCGGCGATGCCCTCCTCGACCATCCGTCGCGCCCGATCGATGTCCTTCGATCCGTCGGGAAGGCCGCCGACGACGAGGACCAGGCAGTCCGCACCGAGCGCCGCCGCCTCGTCGATGGCGCGCCTGTTGTCGTCAAGCGCCTTCTCGCGGCCGGCGGCATCCGCCGCCGGAAAGAAGCCGCCGCGGCAGAGGCCGGTCAGCTTCAGCCCGTTGGAACGGACGATGCGGGCGGCCTCGTTAAGACCGATCGCCGCCACCTGGTCGCGCCAGGGCGCGATTGCCGTGATGCCGTGCTTCAGGCAGACATCCACAGCCTCGGCGAAGCCGCATTGCTGACGGATCGTCGCCAGATTGATGGAAAGACCCTCGACCTGCATGCTGTTCTCCTCCCGGTTTCTCAGCCCGTCATCGACGCCCAGTCCGGCTCGACCGAGGAGCCGAGGCCGGCCGCCCTCAAGACGGATGCGAAGGTGATTTCGCCGTTTCGGATGGCGAGACGCGCCCGCCGGGCGGCGCTTTCGTAAAGCTCGCCATGGGCCGCAAGATAGGCGCCCTGCTCCGCTGCCGGCGCTCGCCCCATGCCGTCGACATAGTGATGGCCGTTGCGCTCGATATGCCCGGCGCCTATCAGCGCTGCCAGCACGAGATCCTGTTGAAGGCCAAGACCGGCCTGCGTAGTCAGGTCCTCGGCGGACATGAAGTAGCGGCTGTTGCCGGCATGGCCATTCCATTTCTCGACGCGGGCGCGATTGATCAGCGAGCGATAAAAGCCTTTGCAGGATTTTGACGAGATGCCGGCATAGCCGAGCTCGCGGGCCCGCAGAAAGGATCCGACATCGCCATCGGACTCGTCGATCTCGAGCGGCAGGCGCTCGGCGATCGCCGCGACCGGTTTCGACAGCGCCTCGGCGCGCGCGATCGGTTGCTCGAAGAACAGCACGGATGCCCGCAGCCTTTTCAGGCGGGGTTCCTTCTCGATCCGGTCGAGAAGGTCGGCGACCATTTCGCCGCGTTCGAACTGCTCGTTGCCGTCGAGCGTCACGCGATAATCTTCACCATTGTGATCGAGCACCGCGGCGATCGCGACGAGCCGCTCGCAATCTTCGGCGGGACGGCCGGAAACCTTGATCTTGAACCAGCGGTGGCCGTAGGCGGCGATCACCTCGTCGAGCGTCTGCGGCAGCCCGTCTTCGAGCCGCTGGCCGGGTTCCAGGTCGGCCGTACCCAAGGCGTCCGCAAGGCCGATCGTGTGGCGGACGGCCAGCTTCGGCGAAGGCGCCAGGCGCGACAGGAAGCGAGGCAAATCGAAACCGGCGAGATCGGGCGCGGTGGCGTCGGATATCCCGAGCAGATTGCGCGTGACTGCCTCTGCGGCGCTGACGCCGTTCATGCGGCACATTGCATCGATGATGGCGCGGTCTACAAGCGCCAGCCCATAGGAGGCGACCAACGCCGGCAGGCCGTGCCGCGCCGCATTTCGGTGATGGTCCGCCTCCGCGGCGGCATGCAAGCCGAATGCCGTATCAGCCTTCAGCGACCGCAACCCCCCAATCGCCAGGCGAAGCGACATGCGGAGCTGCTCGACATTCTCTCCGGGCGACAATTCCGGGTTCTTGTCGAACCATTTCGGCATCATCATCTCGGCCGACCAGCCGGCGCCCGAGCGGCCGCGTTCATCCTCGATCCGCACCCGAACGAAAACCTGCGGCGCGTTCTCGACACGCGCCGCGCCGAAGCGGAAGGGAAAACGGAAGTCGACCGGCCGCTCGAAGACTTCCGCTTCGACGAGCCTGATGCGAGGAACTTCGCTCATGCCCGCCTCAGTCAATGCCGTGAACGGCGAGTACGCGCTTCATGCGCGCGAGCGCCAGTTCCGGATCGGCGAGAGCGCCTGCCCTGTCCGCCAGCCGGAAGAGTTCGGCAAGATGGGCAAGCGAGCGGGCACTCTGCTGACCGCCGATCATCGCGAAGTGATCCTGCAAGCCGTTCAGATAGGCGAGGAACACGACCCCGGTCTTGTAGAAGCGCGTCGGCGCCTTGAAGATATGCCGAGACAGCGGCACGGTCGGCTCGAGCAGTTCGAAGAAGTCGCCGTTCCGGCCGTGGCCGAGAGCCTCCAGCGCGGCCGATGCCACCGGCGCGATCGCGTCGAAGATGCCGAGCAGCGCGTCGGAATGGCCCTGGTCGTCGCCGGCGATCAGTTCGGCATAGTTGAAGTCGTCGCCGGTATACATGCGCGCGCCCTTCGGCAGTTGCCGGCGCATGGCGATCTCCTTCTCCCTGGAAAGCAGCGAGATCTTGATGCCGTCGACCTTTTCCGCATGCGCCTCGATGACCTTGAGGCAGGTCTTCATCGCCTCCATGTGGTCCGCATTGCCCCAATAGCCTTGAAGCGCCGGGTCGAACATCTCGCCGAGCCAATGGATGATCAGCGGCTGCTTCACCTGCGAGAGGACCCGGTCATAGACACGGACATAGTCGTCCGGGCTCCTGGCGGCCGCGGCGAGCGCACGGCTAGCCATCAGGATGATCCGCCCGCCTTCGGCTTCGATCGTCTCGATTTGGCTCTCATAGGCCTCGAGGATGTCGTCGATCGTCACCTCCGGGCCGGGCGTCAGATGGTCTGTGCCGGCACCGCAGGCAATAAGCGCACCCGGCCGACCGCGGGCTTCGGCAAGCGCCCGGCGGATGAGCTCGCGGGCCTCCGGCCAGCCAAGCCCCATGCCGCGCTGGGCGGTGTCCATCGCTTCGGCGACCCCGAGGCCGAGGTCCCAAAGCCGGTGGCGGAAGGCGAGCGTCCGCTCCCAATCGATTGCCGGATTGAGCCATGGATCGTTGTCGGCGAACGGATCGGCGACGACATGTGCCGCCGCGAAGGCTACGCGCGGGAAGGCCGCCGCATCCCGCTTCCTGAGCGGAACCGGCCGGCCGCTGAGCTCGTAGCGGACGAGCCTGCCTTCGAGGGGAAGATCGATGCTCGTCATGGCTCAGAACTCCAGTTCCGGAACATCGAGCCAGCGGCGCTCTTCCCAGGACTTCAGCCCGAGCTCGGCAAGCTGCACGCCCTTGGCGCCGGCCTCGAGGCCGTAGGGCCAGGGCGCATCCTCGGCGACGTGACGCAGGAACATTTCCCATTGCGCCTTGAAGCCATTGTCGAAGATCTGCGTGTCCGGCACCTCGTCCCAGGTCTTGTAAAAATCGATGGTCTGCGGCTGGTCCGGGTTCCAAACCGGCTTCGGCGTGTTGACGCGGTGCTGGGTCCAGCACTTCGTCAGCCCGGCGACGGCCGAGCCATGCGTCCCGTCGACCTGGAAGGTAACGAGATCATCACGGCGGACGCGCACGGCCCAGGAGGAATTGATCTGCGCGATCACGCCGCCCTCGAGCTCGAAGGTGGCATAGGCCGCGTCGTCGGTATCGCAATCATAGGTCCGGCCCTGCTCGTCGACGCGGCGCGGAATATGGGTCGCCCCGAGGCAGGAGACGGCCTTGACCTCGCCGAAGAGATTGTCGAGCACATAACGCCAATGGCAGAGCATATCGAGAATGATGCCGCCGCCATCGTTCTTCCGGTAATTCCAGGAGGGCCGCTGGGCCGGCACGCCCCAGTCTCCCTCGAAAACCCAATAGCCGAACTCACCGCGCACCGAGAGAATCTTGCCGAAGAAGCCCGACTCCTTGAGCAGCGCCAGCTTGCGCAGGCCGGGCAGGAACAGTTTGTCCTGCACCACGCCATGCTTCAGACCAGAGGCCCGCGCCTTGCGGGCCAGTTTTACCGCCACCTTCAGGTCATCGGAGATTGGCTTCTCGCAATAGACATGCTTGCCTGCATCGAGCGCCCTGCTGATCAGTTCGGCGCGCATCAGCGTCGTGCCGGCATCGAAGAAGATCTGGTCGTTCGGATCGGCCAGGGCGGCGTCGAGGTCGGTCGTCCAGCGGGCGATGTTGTGGCGCTTTGCCAGTTGCTCCATCTTGTCGCGGTTGCGCCCGACGATGATCGGATCGATCTCCAGCCGCTCGCCGGATGTGAGCGCGATGCCGCCCTTATCGCGAATGGCCAGTATCGAGCGCACGAGGTGCTGGTTGTAGCCCATCCGGCCCGTGACACCGTGCAGAATTATCCCCAAACGTGGCATGCGGCTTCCCTCCCTGACAGGCCTCGTGGGAGTGGACCAGCCCTCCCAAAGCCAGTAACTAAACAGTTACTTTGTGGCAGAGAAAAATCCCACTTGTCAACATTAAAAACGACAGGACTGCAATTCAGCGGCGAATGGAGGCCAGAGTCACCTGGACGATGTGACGTCTCCAGTCCTCGAGATTGGCCTCCTCCATGAGGTCCCGGCCAAAAATCGTCGACAGCGTGTGCCGGTTGGAGAGATAGAAATAGCCGAGCGCGGCAATCGTCAGATAGACGTTCAACGGATCGGCATCGACGCGGAACAGACCCTTCGCCTTGCCGCGATCGAGCAGGTCGGCGAGCTTGTCGATGAAATGCGAATGCAGTTCCTTGAGTCGCGTCGACTGGCGCAGCCAGCGGGCACCGTGCAGGTTCTCGGTGCCGAGAAGGCTCAAAAACTCCGGGTGCTCCCGGAAGTATTTCCAGGTGAACATGGCAAGCTCCGCCACCCCCTGCTCCGGTGCCAAGTCGCTCAAGTTCAACGATCTTTCGGCCGTACGGATGCCGATATAGGCCTCTTCCAGAACGGCAAGGTAGAGCTGCTCCTTGTCGCCGAAATAGTGATAGAGCATGCGCTTGTTGGTGCCGGCCCGCTCGGCAATCGCATCGACCCGGGCGCCGCCGATGCCGTTCTCGGCGAACTCGACTGTCGCGGCGGCGAGGATCGAGGCGCGCGTGCGCTCCGGGTCGCGGCTTCCGGCCCGCTCCGCCCGGCCGCCAACGCCTGCCTTTTTCGCTTTCCCTTCCGCCTGCACCTTGTCCATTCCGCCACCTCCGGCACCTCTTGCCAGCCGTGGCGATCGGTGCGACATTGTAAAAAAATATTACAAGATAATGATACCTTCGCACACAACTGCTTGACAGGCTCATCGCTTGTCCATAGTTTGTAACCAATTAGTTATTTGTTGCAAGAGGACGGCGTAACGAAACCAGGGAACGGAACGTTGTGGAGGCGTTCCTGAGGGAGGAGGAACCAATGACAATGCGCATGACCAGACGCAGCGTGCTCGCCGGAGGGGCGGCACTTCTTTCATATTCCATGCTGGCATCGAGTGCGCTTTCTCAGGAAGCGCGGCTGAGAATGCTGTGGTGGGGCTCGCAGGCCCGCGCCGACCGCACCAACAAGGTCAACCAGCTCTTTCAGGAACAGAACTCGGGCGTCGCCATTAACGGCGAGTTCCTCGGCTGGAGCGACTACTGGCCCCGGCTTGCGACCCAGGTCGCCGGCCGCAACGCGCCGGATATCATCCAGATGGACTATCGCTACATCGTCGAGTATGCCCGGCGCGGCGCGCTGGCGCCCCTCAACGATTATCTCGGCTCGGTGCTGAAAGTCGAGGATTTCGACAAGGTGCAGATCGAGGGCGGCAGCGTCGACGGCAAGCTCTACGGCATCAGCCTCGGCGCCAATTCGGCGGCGATGATGGTCAACACCGTCGCCTTCGAGGAAGCCGGCATCAATCTACCGACGCCGGCGACCACCTGGGACGATCTGGCAAGGATCGGCGCCGAGATCACCAAGGCCGGCAAGCGCAAGGGCTTCTACGGTATCGCCGACGGCAGCGGCGTTGAACCGCTCCTGGAAAACTGGCTGCGCCAGCGTGGGAAGGCGCTCTTCACGGCCGACGGCAAGATCGCCTATGACGCGAACGATGCCGCCGACTGGTTCGCCATGTGGGCGGCCATGCGCGAAGCCAAGGCCTGCGTGCCGCCGGATATCCAGGCGCTCGATCAGTATACCCCTGAGACGAGTCCGCTGTCGCTCGGCAAGGCTGCCGCCTCCTATGCCCATTCCAACCAGTTCGTCACCTATCAGGGCATCAACAAGGACAAGCTGGCGCTCAGCAACTTTCCCTTGATCGGCAACGATGCCAAAGGCGGCCACTACCGCAAGCCGTCGATGTTCTTCTCGGTCTCGGCCCAGACGAAGGACCCGGAGCTCGGCGCGAAGTATGTCAATTTCTTCGTCACCGACCCCAAGGCCGCCGAAATCCTCGGCGTCGAGCGTGGCGTACCGGAGTCGGCGGGCGTGCGTGAGAAGCTCGCGCCGACACTCGACGAGTTGGGACGCGCCATGCTCGACTACGTCTCCGGCCTCGGCGCACTTGCCGGCGACCTGCCACCGCCTCCGCCCAGCGGCGCCGGCGAGGCCGAGTTCGCCTTGCGTACCGTCGCCGAACAGGTGGGCTTCGGCCAGCTCGATGTGAAGCAGGGCGGCGAGACGCTGGTGAACGAGGTCACGCAGATCCTGTCGCGAGGGTAAGGGCTATGGCTGCCGTGCAGGATTCCGCCGTAGCCGTCGGTGCGGGCGCCAGGGGGCGCCCCGCCGGACAGGGCCGCTTCGCCGCCATCTGGACAAGACATGGTGCCGGCTACATGTTCCTGTTGCCGTGGCTCGTCGGCTTCTTCGGGCTGACGCTCGGGCCTGCCGTCGCCTCGCTCTATCTCTCCTTCACCAGTTTCGACCTGATCCGCTCTCCGGAGTGGGTCGGGACGGCCAATTACGTCCGCATCGCCACGGCCGATCCGAAGTTTGCGGCCTCGCTGAAGGTGACGTTCCTCTATGTGGTCTTGTCGGTCCCCTTCAAGCTGGCCTTCGCGCTTTTGGTCGCCATCCTTCTCGATCGCGGCGTCAAGGGCCTCACGGTCTATCGCGCCATCTTCTACCTGCCGTCGCTGCTCGGCGGCAGCGTGGCGATCGCCGTGCTCTGGCGGCAGCTCTTTGCCGGCGACGGCCTGATCAATAGTCTGCTCGCCCAGTTCGGCATCGAGGGCCCGAGTTGGATCTCGCATCCGGACTATTCGATCTGGACGCTCGTCGTCTTGAGCGTCTGGCAGTTCGGCTCGCCGATGATCATCTTCCTCGCCGGGCTGCGGCAGATCCCGACCGACATGTACGAGGCGGCAAGCCTCGACGGAGCGTCAAAGTTCCGGCAGTTCTACAAGATCACCCTGCCGCTGCTCACCCCGGTCATCTTCTTCAACGCGGTCGTGCAGACGATCGAGGCCTTCAAGGCCTTCACCCCCGCCTTCATCATCTCCGGCGGCACCGGCGGGCCGATCAACTCGACGCTGTTCTACACGCTCTATCTCTATCAGGAGGCCTTCGGGAACTTCCGCATGGGCTATGCCTCGGCGCTCGCCTGGATCCTCGTGCTGATCATCGGACTGTTCACGGCCTTCTCGTTCCTGACCTCTCGTTACTGGGTGCACTACGATGACTGACGCGACCATGAGCTCGATCACCGCACCCCCCCCGCCGACGGCCAATCGCCGCAGCCCCCTCGGTTCTGTTCTCATCCATGCCGGACTGATCGCCGCCTCCTTCGCCATGCTCTATCCGCTCTTGTGGATGGTCTCGGCATCGGTCCGGCCGGAGGACGAGATCTTCTCCTCGACGACGCTCTGGCCCTCGTCGGTGGATTTTGCCTCCTATGTCCGCGGCTGGTTCGGGCTCGACGTCAGCTTCGGACGGTTCACCTGGAATTCCGTGGTGATCGCAGTTCTGACGGTGATGGGCAATGTCATCGCCTGCTCGCTTGCGGCCTACGCCTTCGCGCGGCTGCGCTTTGCCGGCCGCAATTTCTGGTTCGCGATGATGCTCGGGACGATGATGATCCCCTATCACGTCACCCTCATCCCGCAATATGTGCTGTTCCTAGACCTCGGCTGGGTCAACACCATCCTGCCGCTGGTCGTGCCGAAGTTCCTGGCGAGCGACGCCTTCTTCATCTTCCTGATGGTGCAGTTCTTCCGCGGCATTCCGCGCGAGCTCGACGAGGCGGCGATGATGGACGGCTGCGGGCCGTGGCGCATCTACTGGAAGATCATGCTGCCGCTGTCGCTTCCCGTACTGGCGACGGCCGCGATCTTCTCCTTCATCTGGACCTGGGACGATTTCTTCGGGCCGCTGATCTATCTGAACGACATGAACACCTACACCATCCAGCTGGGCTTAAGAACCTTCGTCGATTCGAGCAGCACCTCCGACTGGGGCGGCCTCTTCGCCATGTCGACGCTGTCGCTGGTGCCTGTGTTCTTCTTCTTCCTGTTCTTCCAGCGCCTGCTGATCGAAGGCATCGCCACCACCGGCATGAAACGCTGACCGACGGAGTTCAAAGACCACATGATCGAATTGCGTTTCGCCGCCGTCGGCCTCAACCACAATCATATCTACGGCCAGGTGAATTGCCTGCTGCGCGCCGGCGCCCACCTCGTCGGCTTCCACGAGCCGGACGATGCGCTGGCGGCGGAATTTGCCGGCGTCTACAAGGATGCGCCGCGCATCGCGACGCTCCCCCAAATCCTCGAGGATGAGAGCATCGGCCTCATCACCACGGCGGCGGTCTCCGCCGAGCGGGCGGAACTGGCGATCCGCGCCATGCAGCACGGCAAGGACGTGCTGACCGACAAGCCGGGGATGACGAGCCTCGAGCAGCTCGCCAAGGTGCGCCGGGTCCAGGCGGAGACCGGACGGATCTACTCGATCCTCTATTCGGAGCATTTCGAAAGCCCGGCGACGGTCAAGGCCGGCGAGCTGATCGCCGCCGGCGCCATCGGCGATGTCGTGCACCTCGTCGGCCTCGGACCGCACCGGCTGCGGCGCGATACGCGCCCGGACTGGTTCTTCCGCCGCTCAGAATATGGCGGCATCCTCACCGACATCGCCTCGCATCAGTGCGAGCAGTTCCTGTTCTTCACCGGCGCCGACGACGCGGCCATCCTTTCGGCGAGCGTCGACAACCGAAGCGTCCCCGACGAGCCCGAGCTGCAGGATACCGGCAACATTCATCTTTCGACCGCCGAGGCCACCGGCATGATCCATGTGAACTGGCTGACCCCGGACGGCATGCCGACCTGGGGCGACGGCCGGCTCTTCATCGTCGGCACGACCGGAACGATCGAGGTGCGCAAGACTGTCGACCTCGCCGGTCGCGAAGGCGGCAACCACCTCTTCCTCGCAGGTCGCTATGGTGTGGAGCACATCGACTGCTCGGCAGTCGAGCTTCCCTTCGGCCGCCAGCTGCTCGACGACATCCGCGACCGAACCGAAACCGCCATGCCGCAGCAACGCTGCTTCAAGGCCATGGAACTTGCGCTTCGCGCCCAGGCGATCGCCGAACAGAACCGGGAAAAGAACTGACATGAGCGTAAAGACAGTCGCCATCATCGGCTGCGGCATCGGCCGGTTGCACATGATCGAGGGTTACCTGCCGCATCCGGACAAGTTCCGCGTCCAGGCGATCTGCGATCTCAACGAAGAGCGCCTCAACGAATTCGGCAACGAATTCGGCATCGAGAGCCGCACCACCTCCTTCGAGGACGTGCTTGCCGATGAGACGATCGACATCGTCGACATCTGCACGCCGCCCGGCATCCATCTCGAGCAGGTGATCGCGGCGCTTGCCGCCGGCAAGCACGTCATCTGCGAGAAACCGCTGACCGGCTCGCTCGCCGGCGTCGACAAGATCATCGAAGCGGAAAAACGCGCCCGGGGCGTGCTGATGCCAATCTTCCAGTATCGCTATGGCGACGGCATCGAGAAGGCAAAGCGTATCATCGAGGCCGGGATTGCCGGCAAGCCCTATGTAGGTTCGGTCGAGACGTACTGGCTGCGCAAGCCTGAATATTATTCCGTCCCCTGGCGCGGCAAATGGGCGACCGAGCTCGGCGGCGTGCTGGTCACCCATGCGCTGCATTTGCATGACATGCTGCTGCATCTCCTCGGTCCGGTCTCCAAGGTGTTCGGCCGAGTCGCGACCCGCGTCAACGACATCGAGGTCGAGGATTGCGCCTCGGCGAGCCTGCTGATGCAGAACGGCGCCTTCGTGTCGCTGTCCTGCACGCTCGGGTCGCAGGAGCAGATCAGCCGGCTCAGGCTGCATTTCGAGAATGTCACCTTCGAGAGCAGCCATGAACCCTATACGCCGGGCAAGGATCCCTGGAAGATCATCGCGGCCAATGAGGCGGTCCAATCTCAGATAGACGAGGTGATCGGCAATTGGCAGCCGGTGTCGCCGCGCTTCACCACCCAGATGGCGCATTTCCACGCCCATTTGAACGGAGCGGCCCCGCTGCCGGTGACGACGAAGGATGCTCGGCGGGCGCTGGAACTGGTGACGGCGATCTACCAGTCGGCGGATACCGGGCGTGAGATTTCACTGCCGATCGGCCCGGACAGCCCGAAATACGCCGATTGGCGCGCCAATACGCGATAGGCGCAGGGGAGGAATTGGAAATGGCAACCAGCGTCGTTCTTCAGAAGGTCGAGAAACGCTATGGCGCGCTCGACGTGATTCACGGCATCGACCTCACCATCGATCCCGGCGAATTCGCCGTTTTCGTCGGTCCGTCCGGCTGTGGCAAGTCCACCTTGCTTCGGATGATCGCCGGGCTTGAGGAGATTTCCGGCGGCACGCTGATGCTCGACAACGACCGGATGAACGAGGTGGCGCCGGCCAAGCGCGGCATCGCCATGGTGTTCCAGTCCTATGCGCTCTACCCGCATATGTCGGTCTACAAGAATCTTGCCTTCGGCCTCGAAACGGCGGGCTACAGGAAGGCCGACATCGAGCCGAAGGTGCGCCGGGCCGCCGAGATCCTGCAGATCCAGAAGCTCCTCGACCGCAAGCCGAAGGCGCTATCGGGCGGCCAGCGCCAGCGCGTCGCCATCGGCCGGGCGATCGTGCGGGAACCGCGCATCTTCCTGTTCGACGAGCCGCTTTCCAACCTCGATGCGGAACTGCGCGTCCAGATGCGCGTCGAGATCTCCCGGCTCCACCGCGATCTCGGCAACACGATGATCTACGTGACCCACGACCAGGTGGAAGCGATGACCATGGCCGACAAGATCGTCGTCCTGAATTCCGGCCGCATCGAGCAGGTCGGCGCGCCGCTCGATCTCTACAACAACCCGGTCAACCGCTTCGTCGCCGGCTTCATCGGCAGCCCGAAAATGAATTTCCTCAAGGCGCGGATCGGCGGCGTCAGCGAAAACGAAACGGCAATCGAAGTCTGCGGCGGCACGATCCGCCTGCCGCGCCGCCTCAACGGCGCAACAGAAGGGCAGGAAGTCACTTTCGGCATCCGCCCCGAGCATCTCTCGGCCCGCGACAGCGGCATCGCGCTTGCGGCCGTCAATGTCGAGCTTGTCGAGAATCTCGGCGGCGAGACCATGCTCTACGGCATCACTCCCGACAGCCAGCAGCTGACCATCGCGCTCGAAGGTCAGCAAAAGGTGGAGCGCGGCGCCAATCTTTCGGTCTATTTCGATCCCGCCCGCTGTCACGTCTTCGGCCTGGACGGCAGGGCGATGTAGGCGACAACCAGGCAACTCGCGATCGGCTCTTCGCTGGGCACCTTAAGAAAGCGCTAATTCAAGGTAGTCGATCGCACCGGGCTGCGCTAGAATCGCCCCCCGAGCAGATCATCGGTGGCAACTCGATGAAACAGAGACTAGCCGCAATCCTGGCGGCCGATATGGCAGGCTATAGTCGGCTGATGGAAGCCGATGAAGCAGGAACGATCGCCCGCCTCAGGACGCACCGTATAGAATTGATCGACCCCGCCATCGCCAAGAACGAAGGCCGGATCATCAAAACGACGGGAGATGGCATGCTGGTCGAATTCCAGAGCGTGACCGACGCGGTGAAATGCGCCGTGGAAATCCAGCAGCGGATGAAGCGGCGCAATTCGGACGTGCCCCAGGATCGCCGGATCGAATTCAGGATCGGCATCAATCTCGGTGATATCATCTTCGACGACGACGACATCTTCGGCGATGGCGTGAACATCGCCGCCCGTATCGAACAGCTCGCCGATGTGGGTGGCATCTGCGTCACCGCTGCGGTGGCAACGCAGATTGCCGACCGCCTCGAAGTCTCTCTCGATGACCTGGGCGAGAAGACGCTGAAGAACATCACTCGTCCCGTGCATCTCTTTCGGGTCGGCATCGAGGGCTCCGTCCTGCCGGCCCCGCCGGAAGAGAAGGATACGAAGCGAGCGGTCTCAAAGCCCGCGATCGTCGTGCTGCCCTTCGACAATATGAGCGGCGACCCAGAACAGGAGTTTTTCGCGGACGGTCTGACGGAGGACATCATTACCGAGCTGTCGCGCCGCCACGAGCTTTTCGTCATCTCCCGCAACTCGAGCTTCGTCTACAAGAACCAGCCTGTGAACGCGCGGGAGGTGGCCGAGAAGCTTGGAGCGCAATATCTGGTGGAAGGCAGCGTCCGCAAGATCGGCGACAGAGTGCGCGTGACGGTCCAGCTCATCGACGCGATCAACGATGCCCATGTCTGGGCCGACAAATACGACCGAAGATTGGACGACATATTCGCCATCCAGGATGAGGTGACGGCGGCAATAGCCGCGACGCTGCCCGGGCGTGTCGAGGCGGCCCAGCGAGATCAACTCGCCCGCACGAAGCCGGCGAACATGGCTGCCTATGAATGCGCGCTTACGGCCAAGGTGCTGCATCACCGCGGCACGATTGCGGATAATGAGCAGGCCCGAGCCCTGATAGACAGGGCACTCGAGCTCGACCCCGGCTATGCGCATGCCCATGCCTGGCGAGCCTGCATTCTCGGACAGGCCTGGGTTTACGGCTGGTGCGAGGACAAGGACGCGACCTGGACCGAAATCGTGACCGAACTCGAACGCGCGCTGGCGCTTGACGACAACGACGCCGACGTGCACCGCATCCTCGCGGCGGTGAACGTCAACAACAACGCGTTGACGGCGGCCCGCTATCACCAGGAGCGCGCCCTTTCGCTCAATCCCAACTACGATCTAGTGGTGGTCCAGCAGGGCGAACTCTTGACCTGGCTCGGCCGACCGGAAGAAGGGGTCGAGTGGATCCGCAAGGCAATGCGGCTCAATCCCCATCATCCGGAACGGTTCTGGAGCCACCTCGGAAAGGCGTTTTTCGCGGCCCGGCAATATGGCGAAGCAATCGAGGCATTCATGCACCTTTCGGCAATGGACCACGTGCAGCACGCTTTCGTTGCCGCCTGCTACGGCTGGCTCGGCGACGACATTGCCGCGTCTGCGCATATGAAAAAGGTCCAGGCGCTCGCCCCCGACTTTGGCCTCGAATCCTTCCTCGCCACCTTGCACTACGCTCAGGAAGCCGACACGCAGCACATTCGCGAAGGGCTTGTCAAAGCGGGCGCGAACGATGGCCTGCCGACAGCGAACGACATCGCGGCGCAATAGAGCCCCGTCGAAGCCTGTCTCGAAGACCACGAAAACGTGGGTGTGGCGCGCCACTCCCACCGTTCATTTGGCCTGCCCCCTGCCGCGTCTTCGGCCTGGACGCAGGGCGATGGAGGCCCGCACTCACGCGGGCGAATCAGGACACCATCAACGGATCTTGGCGGACGGCCTCGATCAGGAAGTCGAGGACGGTCCTGACGCGCAGCGGCATGTTGCGGCGCGATGGATAGACGACATTGATCGGCAGGCGAGTCGGCGGGAACTCCGGCATCACATTCACCAACCTGCCCGCCTCGATGTCCGGGCAAGCGAGGATATGGGAAAGCACCGCAAGGCCGCTGCCGGCCAGCGTCGCGCGATGGACGGCCACTGCATTGTTGGCGATCAACCGAGGTGCAATCCGTACGGCAATCTCGTCCGCCCCGTTGGAAAACGACCAGGTACGACCGTCGCCGGCCCGGCGGTAGCAGATGCATTCATGGGCGGTGAGATCGCCTGGCGATTGCGGTCCCGTTCGGCCTTCCAGGTAGGTGGGCGCTGCGACGAGGAAGGCAGTCGTCCAGCCGATCCGGCGGCACACCAGGCTGCTGTCCGTGACCGGCCCCAGGCGCACCTGGAGATCAATCCCTTCCCCGACCAGATCCGACGGCTCCTCTCGGAAGATCATTTCGACGGCGAGCCCGGGATGGCCGGCAATAAGGCTCGCGAGGCGGTCGCTCACATAAAGCCCGAGCGGCGCGGGTAGTGTGAGCCGTACCTTGCCAGAAGCCATCGTTCCATCGGCACCGGTGGTGTCGCCGAGCGCGTCCACCGCCTCGACCACCTTGAGCGCCATCGGAATGATCTGCTCGCCTTCGGCCGTCAGGGCGACTGCGCTTGTCGTGCGGTGCAGAAGGCGAGTGTTCAAATGCGCTTCCAGTGCCGACACCTGCCGGGAGACGGCCGGCTGCGTCAGATTAAGGTCGACCGCGGCTGCGGAAAACGAGCCAGTCTCGGCGACCCGGAGGAAGGTTCGCAGTGCGGATACGATGTCCATCCTCGTCCCCATACTTTCCCGCATAAGCCTTATGTCGGCAGCTTAGGGGGCGAGGGCTTTACTGTCCAGATATTACGGATATTTTCTATCCATAAGGATATCAGGTATCCTTGATTGAGGAGAGAACAATGACCCAGCGCCTGAACTACGCCCAGCAATCGCCGGAGCTTTTCAAGAAGCTTTCGGAACTCAGCATAACCCTGAAAGACAGCGTCATCGATCAGACGATCCGAGATCTCGTCAATATCCGCGCATCGCAGATCAACGGCTGCGGATTTTGCCTCGACATGCATGTGAAGGAAGCTAAAATTCACGGCGAAAGCGAGTTGCGTCTATACCACATTGCAATCTGGCGCGAGTCGAACCTTTTCATCCCCCGCGAGCGCGCCGCACTTGCCTGGACCGAAGCCGTAACGAGGCTGCCCGAAGGCGGCATCCCCGACGAACTCTATGAGCGGGTGCGCGGCCAGCTTTCAGAGAAGGAAATCTCGGACCTGACGTTCTCGATCATGGTCATCAATGCATGGAATCGCGCCAGCATCTCCTTCAAGAACGTGCCCGGTTCCGCCGACAAGCTCTACGGTCTCGACAAGGCCGGCCTGAACTAACTCTGTGCCCTTCGCTGACCCGTCTAGCAACGCGGCGCGAATGCTGCCGCAACGGAGGTGTTTTTATGAAAATCGTCATCATAGGGGGAACCGGCCTCATCGGTTCGAAGACAGTCGAGCGCCTGCGCAAGCAGGGTCATGAGGTGATCGCCGCCTCTCCAAACACGGGCGTCAACACCATCACCGGCGAAGGACTTGCCGAAGCGCTTGCGGGCACCGACGTGGTGATCGACCTCGCAAACTCGCCGTCTTTCGAAGACGAGGCGGTGATGGAGTTCTTCGAGACGTCTAGCCGCAATCTGCTTGCGGCGGAAAAAGCGGCCGGGGTCAAGCACCACATCGCGCTTTCGGTTGTCGGTACGGAACGCCTGCAGGAGAGCGGCTATTTCCGCGCCAAGCTTGCTCAGGAACGGCTGATCAAGGGTTCAGGCGTTCCCTACACGATCGTTCACTCGACTCAGTTCATGGAGTTCCTCGGCGGTATCGCCCAGTCCGGCACCGTCGGCGACACGGTGCATCTGTCGCCAGCCTATGTGCAACCGATCGCCTCCGACGACGTCGCCGATGCCATGGCGGACGTTGCCCTTGCTCGGCCGGTCAACGGCACGATTGAGATTGCCGGCCCCGAGCGGTCGCGGCTGAGCGACCTCGTCGGTCGCTATCTCAAGGCAAGTGGCGACGCCCGTAAGGTCACGCCGGATCCCGAGGCACGCTACTTCGGAGCCCGACTGGAGGACGGCTCGCTCGTTTCCGACAACAATCCGCGTCTTGGCCGGATCAATTTCGAACATTGGTTCGCAACCTCGGCACGGAAATGACCGGATGCCGGTGCGCCGTGCCCCCCCCCGGCGCACTGTCAAACCCATGCAGGAGCTTTGAGATGATGAAGTCGATCGTCGCCGCCGTGACAGCCACGGCAGTGATTTCCGGGTCTGCCGCGGCCCACGACACTCCCGCCGGCAAGGCCAACAAGGTTACGCTCGTCTATGAGCATCAATTGCCGAACGTTCCGGGCAAGAGCATCAGGGGCGTTCTGGTCGAATATGGTCCCGGCGGGTTTTCCGAAGCCCACACCCATCCGAGCTCCGCCTTCATCTACGCAACGGTTCTCGAAGGATCCATCCGCAGCCAGGTGAATGGCGGACCGGCCAAGGTCTACCAGGCAGGTGAGAGTTTTTCTGAGATGCCCGGCGACCGTCACGACGTGAGCGCAAACGGCAGCGAGACAAAGCCGGCCAAACTGCTGGCGGTCTTCGTCGTCGATACCGCTCAGAAGGAGTTGACCTTCCCGATCGAGAAATGACTTGAAGTGGGGCCGCATGCGGCGCATCCGGCCCCGCTTTTGATCCGGACATCCTTGCAAGTGAGCCCGCCATGTTCGCCGATCCTCTTTCTCTGCCGTTCCTGCTGATCAATCTGCTTGGGATTGCCGGCATTGTCGTGTGGCATCTGCAGGGGCGCGGGCGTCCGACCGCGCGGTTGATCGTCCAGATTCTGTTTTTCACCGCCATGACCGCCACACTCGGCTTCAGCGGGATCCAGCCGCACCGGGTGGACGAGGCACATCTGAACGGGCTCGCTGCATTCCTGGCAACGTCTGCAAGAGTTCTCTGGTGGACGCATCTCGCCTGGGCGACCATCGGATTCGTGCGCATCTACATCGTGCTCGACCGCAGGCCGCGGGAAGCGCGCCTGTTTCAGGACCTGATCATCGGCATCGTCTATCTGGGTGTGGCACTGTCCATCATGGGCTTCGTCTTCGGTGCGCCGATCGGCACGCTGACGGCAACCTCCGGCGTAGTCGCCATTATCCTCGCCTTGCCCTGCAGAATACGCTTGGCGACCTGTTCTCCGGCGTCGCACTGACGCTTGGCCGTCCCTTCGCCATTGGCGACTGGATACAGCTCGACGACGGAACCGAAGGGCGTGTCGTCGAAAACAATTGGCGTTCCACCCATCTGCTCACGCTCGCCAACAATGTCATCGTCCTGCCGAACAGCGCGCTGGCGAAGGTTGGATTGACCAACCTCAGCCGCCCGGACGAGACGCATCAGATCTTCGTGACCGTCCGTATCGCGGCAACGCATGTGCCGCACTTTGTCGAGGAGGTGCTGCGAACCGCGCTCGAAGACTGCCAGCGGATCGTCCAGGACCCGCCGCCCAGCGTCGGTCTCAAGGCAATCGACGCTGTGGCGATCGAAGCGGAGCTGCTGTTTCGCGTAGCTGGTCCGGCCAACCGAACGGCGGCGAGAAACGAAGTCATCGATCAGGTCGACCGTCACTGCAAGGAAAGTGGCCTCTCCTTCGCACTGCCGCCCCAGAGTTATCTCTACGCGCTCACTTCGCCGGACAAAGAACCGCAGGCCGTCATGGGTTCGCGCTCAACCGGCACGCTCTAGAACCCACTCGAAGCTTTTTTTCCAAAGCTCCGCCGGAACCTCCTTCGCCAAGGTGTCGATGAGATCCGACAGCTGCACGCTTCGGAGCTTTTCGCGCCATGCTTCGTCTGCCTCCCACATCACGCGCGCCACCGCGCAAGGGGCGCTTTCGCAATAGCCTTGCGGGCGGCACGGGTTGTTGGCGCGGATATTGTTGCAGACGAAGGTGCGTGCCTTGCCCTCCACCGCCTCGACGATATCAAGGAACGTCAGCTCGTCCGGTGTCCTGGCCAGACGGTAGCCGCCCGAAGGTCCGAGCGTCGTATGCACAAGCCCGGCCTGCGACAGGCTTTGCAGCGCCTTGGATAGGTATTCCTTCGGGACCCCATGGAATTCGGCAAGTGCCTTGGTCGACAGATAGCGGCCCTTGGGCAGGCCGGCGAGAATGGCGCAACAATGCAGTGCCCATTCCACTTGACTTTTCAGGATCATCGGAAATTACCGGGTCGATGCTGATCGACAGTTATTACGGATAATAGATATCCCTATTTGTCGTGTCTGTAAACACAACGCCTGCCGCTTACTACAGGTTAGGCGACGGACTGGCGTTTGCGCAAGGTTCCTCGATGATCGGGAACGCTTGCCCGGAGGGTGCCTGCGGGCTTACCCTCAAACGTTTCGCGAGCCCGCCCCGGCGCCCAGCCGAGGCGGCTGCGCCAGAGGGAGGTCCCATCATGAAAATCGCATCGATATGTGCAGTCGGATTGCCCGTATTCTTCGGGATCGTCACCTTTGCCTCGGCAGAGGATGCGCACACAATGATCGCTCCCGGTGATGTCAAGTGGGCGCCGGCGCCAAAGATATTGCCCGCCGGAGCAGAAATTGCAGTCCTGTTCGGCGATCCCAGCAAGGAAGGCTTGTTCGCCCTTCGGCTGAAGGCCCCGTCCGGCTATGTGGTCGCACCGCACACGCATCCGGCGGACGAAGTGGTCACGGTCATATCAGGGACCATTAATCTGGGAATGGGCGAAACGGCCGATCGGAGTGCCGCCAAGGCATTGCCGGCAGGCAGTTTCTTCGCCTTGCCGCCCAACATGGCCCATTTTGCCTATTTCGATGAAGAGACCGTGGTGCAGATTACCACCAACGGTCCGTGGGGCATCAAGTATGTCAATCCGGCTGACGACCCGCAAAAATCGCAGTGAGCCGCCCGAGCGCTCGGAGACACTGCCCCGCCACTGCAGGCGGCGGGGCAAGACAGGGAGCTATCCGATTTCCGCATTCCTATCCAATTCGCGAGGGTTTCGCTGCCTTCTCGGTAAAGCTGTGAAGCTTCATTAATCTTCGCAACCTCTTGATGCAGAAACGTGGCGCCAATGCTGCCTCAGGCAGCCTCTCGCGACTCCTGCCGCTCGAATGATTTGAGGGGCCTCTCCAACCTCTCTCATTCGTGCTCAGGACAAGGCAATGAAAAATTGGTCGACTATTCTCAAGATGCTGGTCATCCTCGGCGCCTTCGGTTTGTTTTCGTTAGGCACCGGCTTCTACGCCTCAATACAGATCATGAAGATTGACGGCGGCTATTCGAATTTGCTCGTCGAGCAGGTTCGCGCAGCGCAAAACATGGCCTCGGCGGGCCGGGCCTTGCAGCGAGCCCGAGCAGCGATTGCCGACAGCATCATGCTGACCGATCCCAAGGCGGTCGAGCAAGCCAACTCCGAACTGGCCGGGGCCAAGCAGACTTTCTCGGAACTGATGGACGTCGCCGCGCAGGCAAGTCCCGAGAATAAACATATCCCGGAATTCAAGCAGGCTGGTCTGGACATCCTTGAAAAGCAGTGCGCACGAGCCCTCGATCAAGGATCGAAAACGACGAATGCAATAGAAACGATGTCGGCGGTCAAGACATTCGCGACCGAATGCCAACCCGGCTTTCCACAACTGGCCGAGCAAATCGTCACCGAGACACGGACTTTGGAGCAGGCCGCACTCAAGGCCAGCGACGACCTCACGATCGTTTCGACATCAACCAGCAACAATACGCTCCTGATCCTGTTCGGTGGGCTCGCCCTTGTTCTGACAGCCTCCTATTTTGCTGTAAATTCGTGGATCGTGAAACCGATCAACGCCCTTCGCGACCTGATGGCGGTTCTCGCCGGCGGCAATCTCGGCGTTGACGTCGAGGGAACCGAGCGCCGCGACGAGATCGGCAAGATGGCCGCGGCCGTTCAGGTCTTCAAGGACAATGGCCTCAAGGCTCGCGAACTGGAGGGCCAGTCCGAGGAGATGCGGGCCACGGCCGAGCGCAACCGTCAGGCGGAGCAGGAGCGGACCGCTCGCGAGGCGGAGCAATTGCGTCTCGCGACGTCGACGCTTGGCGACGCATTGAAGCGGCTCGCCCATGGCGACCTCGCCTGCCGGATCAATGCAGCCTTTCGCGGCCGAATACGAGCCCCTTCGCGCCGATTTCAACGCGACGGTCGATCAACTGAGCCGCACCATCAGTGCCGTCGCCGTCTCGGTGCACAGCATGGACAATGGCACGAGGGAGATTTCGTCGGGTGCGAACGATCTTTCCCAGCGCACCGAGCAGCAGGCCGCCTCGCTGGAAGAAACCGCCGCGGCCCTGGACCAGATCACAGCGAACGTCGGCAACTCGACCAAGCGTACCGAGGAAGCCCGCACCGTCGCCAGCCGGGCCAATCACTCGGCGGTTCATTCGGCCGAGGTCGTTTCCCAGGCAGAAGGGGCGATGAAGAAAATCGAGGAGAGCTCGCAGCAGATCTCCAACATAATCGGGGTGATCGACGAGATCGCCTTCCAGACCAACCTCCTGGCGCTGAATGCCGGCGTCGAAGCCGCCCGCGCCGGCGAGGCCGGCAAGGGCTTCGCGGTCGTCGCCCAGGAAGTGCGGGAACTCGCCCAACGCTCGGCCCAAGCCGCCAAGGAGATCAAGGGCCTGATCCAGAACTCCTCCGCCGATGTCGGGAGCGGCGTCAAGCTGGTGCGCGACACGGGCGAGGCATTGAAAACGATCGGCGGCTTCATCGTAGAGATCAATGCCCATATGGAAGCAATCGCAATCTCGGCCAGGGAACAGTCGACCGGGCTTGCCGAAATCAACACCGCCGTCAACCAGATGGACCAGACGACGCAGCAGAATGCGGCGATGGTGGAGCAGTCCAGCGCCGCTGCCGTCTCGCTGGCGCAGGAAGCGTCGAAACTGCGCGACCTCGTCGGTCAGTTCCGGCTCGACGCCGCCGCCCAGCTCTCGGCTCCCGCGCAGACAGCCCGTGCAGCAACACCGGACAGCAAGCCGGTCGCGTCTCCTGCCCGCGCCCTCGGCCGGAAGATCGCCGGCGCCTTTGGCGGCAAGGCGACGGCCGCAGCCGCGGCGGAGGACTGGGAGGAGTTTTGACGGCTGGCCGACGGCCATATGCCGGAATAGACGCCCCTGTCGAACCAGTGCCAAAGGCCATGGGATCCGAGCGATCCCATGGCCTTAACGCTTTTCGACGTCTAAGGCCGTCAATGGGAGATAAAAAAGTCGGCGTCCATGTCACACTTGCAGGGTCCCGTCTCGTCATGATGTGGTAACCAACAAGAGGAAGCCATCATGACTGCCAAACTTGATCCTTTCGCCGCCGCCCCCGCCCTCATGAAGAACTGGATGAGCACCTCGCTCGCCGTCGCTTCGAGCCTCGAGGCCAGCCTGATCGAACTCGTCAAGATCCGCGCATCGCAGATCAATGCCTGCGCCAACTGCATCAACATGCATACGGCGGAAGCGCGCGCGAAGGGCGAGACCGAGCAGCGGATCTATCTGCTGTCGGCCTGGCGCGAGGCGCCGTGCTATACGGATCGCGAACGGGCCGCGCTCGGCTGGACCGAGGCGCTGACGCGGCTGTCGGAAGGACATGTGCATGAAAGCGCCTACCAGGCCCTGCAGGCTCACTTCACGGAGGAGGAGCAGGTGAAGCTCACGCTGATGGTCAATGTCATCAACGGCTGGAACCGCCTCGCGGTCGGCTTCGGCCTATGGGTCGATCCGGCCGCGGCAGCGGCCGCTGCCAAGGCGGTCGCCTGATGGCCGTCACCGGGCACGAAGATGCAGCGGCGGGTTTCGACCCGCTGCGTCCGAAGCTGATGCGCGTTGCCTATCGTATGCTGGGCTCCGTTGCCGATGCCGAGGACGTGCTGCAGGAGGCCTTCATCCGCTGGATGGGGGCCAACCGCGCCGCGGTCAGGGAGCCCGAGGCGTTCCTGCGTCGCACCGTGACGCGGCTGTGCCTCGATCAGCTGAAATCGGCCCGGCGCCAGCGCGAGACCTATGTGGGGCCCTGGCTCCCCGATCCTGTCGTGGAAGAGGAGGAAGAGGAGGACGTCACCTTGCCGCTGATGCTGGCGCTGGAGCGCCTCTCGCCGCTCGAGCGCGCCGCCTTTTTGCTGCATGACGTGTTCGGACTGGCTTTCGAGGAGGTCGCGACGACCATAAAGCGCGATCCGGCCGCCTGCCGGCAACTCGCCGCCCGCGCGCGCACCCATGTCCGCGAGGCGCGGCCGCGCTTTCGGGTCGAGAAGGAGCGCGGCCTCGAGCTGGCGAAGGCATTCTTCGACGCATCGCGCAGCGGCGACATGAAGGCGCTCGGCACCATGCTGGCGGCCGATGTCAGCCTCCATTCCGACGGCGGCGGCAAGCGGTCGGCGGCCATACGGCCGATCATCGGGTATGATGCGGTGATGAAGGTGCACGAATATCTGGCGGGATTGTTCCGCAAGAACGGCTCGAAACTCGTTCGCGCCGGCTTCGTCAATGGTCTGCCGGGCTTCGTCACGCTCGAAGCCGACGGCGAACTCCAGACGACCGCACTCGAAATCGAAAACGGAAGAGTCGCCGCGATCTATGTCGTGCGCAACCCCGACAAACTCCGGCACCTGCATTAGCCGGAGGCGATGAGCGATCTCAGAAGAATTGGGGAACGGAGGGCGACCCGGCCGACGCATCTCGCCGGCCGGTCGTTCAATCAGATTTCGCCGGGCAGGAAGTCCGAAATCGGCACCTGAAGGGCTATGGCGATTCGCTTCAGTTTTGCCGGACTATTATCCATGCCGCTTTCAATTTCGCTGATTTCAGCATTGGCGAGACCACAGGTGACGGCAAGATCTTCGATACTGTAGCCGACGGCCTCACGAGCGGCCCTGACGCGAGCGGCGATATCGCCGCCGACTATGGCAGAGGCGTGCTTGTGGCCAATGCTGGAGGGTGAAATGGACATAAATGTCTCCTTCTCTAGGCATTAAATTCTATGCGAATTCGCGGTTGAGTGCGGGTGACACGCGCCTTGGGACAAGCGGTAACGTTTTATGTCAATGTTGTAACATGAACAAGCCGAAATACGCCGCACCGCGACGATTGCGCTCGTAAGGCGATCACGGCAGCGGCCTTGCGCGTCCCCAATTGATATCAAAACCTGTTTCCATGAGGGCCGGTTGCCCGTACACTGGCGACATGGTTGTTACTGATTTGGCTGCATTTCAGCATTTACGGATATTCAGTCGTATACTTGCCTTTCCCGGGCTGCCGCCCGCCCCCGAATGCGGTCCTAGCAACGGCAGTCTCCGACCGTTCCGACTTTTACAGGACGAGCAATTGCCGCCGATCCTGGAGCGGGGCATCGACCTCGTTGATTCGGTATCGCCGCGAGCCTGCATCTCCTGCAGGACCGACCGAGATCGCAAAAACCCTGAACCGTCTGTTGATGCGTCGTGCTTGCCGATGAGCGCGGTGTACCGACCGTCGGGATAGGCCCGACAGGCTGTGCCCTTCGAAGGGAGGAACTGACGATGAAGAAACCGACCGGCAAGAAGACCGCGCCCCGATCGCCGGCCGCACCACCCGAGGGCAGCAGTATCTGGCAGCAGTTCGACATGATGCGGCGTGCCTTCGTCGCCTCGCCGCTTCTGAAGCCGATCCTGTGGCTGACCACTGGCAGCCTCGCTGTCATCATCGTCACCGCGATCGGTCAGATCATTCTCAACCGCTGGTACCGACCGTTCTTCGACTCGATCGAGCGGCGCGATCTCAACGCCTTTTTTTATCAGCTGCTGCTGTTCGTCGTCATCGCCGGCGTTCTCTTGATATTCAATGTCACCCAACAGTGGCTCAACCAGATGGTGCGGCTGAAACTGCGTGAAGGACTGACATTGGATCTGATCGGTCAGTGGATGCGGCCGCGCCGTGCCTTTCGACTCGCGAATGGCGGCGCGATTGGCGTCAATCCGGACCAGAGGATGCAGGAGGATGCCGGCCACCTGGCCGACCTTACCACCGATCTCGGCTTCGGCCTCGTGCAATCGTCGATCCTGCTCGCCTCCTTCGTGGGCGTACTCTGGTCGCTCTCAGCCGGATTCGCCTTCCAGATCGGCGACAGATCACTGGAGATCCCCGGCTATATGGTTTGGGCGGCGATCCTCTACGCCGGCTCCGCCTCCTGCGTGAGCTGGCTGGTCGCGCGGCCGCTCGTCGGCCTGAACGGCGAGCGCTATGCCCGAGAGGCGGATCTGCGATTCTCGATGATGCATGTCAACGAGCATATCGACGCCATATCGCTGGCGGGCGGTGAAGACGGAGAACGCAGACGTCTGGAACTCGATCTTTCCTCCGTGCTCGGGTCCGTGCGCAACATTTATCGCGCCCAGATCAATCTTGCCTGGGTGCAGGACGGCTATGGCTGGGTGACGGTCGTCGCACCGATCCTGATCGCCGCACCCGTCTATTTCGCGGGAAATATCAGCTTCGGCGGTCTAATGATGGCCGTCGGCGCCTTCAACCAGGTGCACTCTTCGCTCAAATGGTTCGTGGCCAATATCGGTGCGATCGCCGACTGGCGCGCGACACTGTTGCGGGTTGCCGCATTCCGGCGCGCGCTCATTGTGGCGGACACGCTGCACGACCGGGAAAAGCGGATAGAATTCGTCGAGAACGACAGAGCCAGCCTGACCTTCGACAATCTCGAAGTGGTTTCCCCGTCGGGCCGGACGAGGCTCGCCGAGCCCCATATCGAGATCGGCGCCGGACAGCGCGTCATCATCAGCGGCGATCCACGCGCCGGCAAGACATTGCTCTTCCGTGCCCTCGCCGGTCTCTGGCCCTGGGGCGGCGGACGCGTCGGTTTGCCCGTCGACGATTCCGTCGCCTTCATTCCACGCGCGCCCTATTTCCCGCGGGGTCGGTTGCGCAATGCGCTTGCCTATCCTCACTCCAACGGCTTTGCCGATTCGGAGATCGTCGCCGCGCTGACGAAAGTCGGCCTCGACCACCTGGCGACATCCCTCGACCAGGAAGCCCGGTGGGAGCGCGAGCTCAGCGACGACGACCAGCGCCTCCTGGCTTTTGCCCGGATACTCCTGCAACGGCCGCGCTGGGTGATCATTGATGAAGCACTGGAGACGATGGACAGCGACGCGCTGAAGCGCGCGCTATCGATCTTCGAAACCGACCTCAGGGAAACGGCGGTTATCAAGATCGGCCGCACGCCGCGCAATGGCGCGCTGTTTTCCCGCGTCATCCATCTCGTCAAGGATGCCGAAGGCCCGGCATTGAAGCCGGTGCGCTTCGCTGAGGGCGTGCCCGAGAAGGAATTGGCAACACAGGGCGCGCCTTGACGGCGACGCGCTTTAAACGCCGCGCCGGTTGCCCCAGATGAGCACATGCAGCTGCGGCAGCACGCGCACCTCGAACCATTTGTCGGCGGACACCCTGTCGACCAGCCAGCGCATCCTCTCCATCACGCCCTCGATGTCGATCGGCGCAACCTCGTCATCCGGAGGTGGCGGCGTGTGGTTGCCCGGCTGCAGATAGACCGGCAACTGCGGATGGCGCGCCGCCGCCGACCGCGCATAGGCATAGTCGACCTCGTCGAAGACGACGATCTTAAGGGCCGTCTGGGGCTTGCCCCTGGACGAGCGGAGACAGGCATCGAAGGCCTCCCAGTCCGTCTCCATGCCGCTCGAGGGCGGCTTCGGGCTCAAGACCAGCATGTCAAGATTGGCGAACCAGTCGCGGGCAACCGAACCCTGCGTCTCAAGGGCGAAACGATAGCCTTCCCGATGCCCCCGGTCGATCAGCGGCCCGAGCGGCTGGATCGCCGGATTGCCACCGGACAGCGAGACCATCACCGGCACGCCTCCGGAGAGCCGGGTGACCTCGCTCCAGACCTCCTCGACCGTCATTGCCCGCCACTCGTCGCGATAGGCGCTGTCGACGGCATGCAGGCTATCGCACCAGGAGCAGCGGTAGTCACATCCGCCGGTCCGGACGAACACCGTCGGGAGGCCAATCAGCGCGCCTTCGCCCTGAATGGTCGGGCCGAAGATCTCGCTGACGCGGATCTCGGCCGGTCGCGTGACGGTCATGGCCGGTATTCCGCCCAGGTCTTCTCCGTCTCGCTGACGCGCACGGCGCTTGTCTCCGGAAGCCACGCCTTGCACCACTCATAGAAATGCTGTGCCAGACACTCCGCCGTTACCCGGTCGTGCCCGAGCACGTCGTTCAGATGGCGGTGATCGAATGCCTCGTCGATATAGTGCTTGAGTGGCGCAAGCTCGTGATAGTCGCGCACGAAGCCGTGCTCGTTCAGCGTTTCGGCCGAAAGCTCCACTTCGACGACATAGTTGTGCCCGTGCAGCCTTGCGCATTGATGCTCGGGCGGCAGGCTCGTGAGCTGGTGCGAGGCGGAGAAGTGGAACTCCTTGGTGATGCGGAACATCAGCGAACCTCCGCGGCAGCGAAGGCGCGCGTCGCCGCGACCCAGAAATCCGGATCCTCGTATTCTGTGGCATCGGCGACGCCGGCGAGATGGAAGGCCTCGCGGCGCTCGACGCAGGTGCCGCAGCGCCCGCAATGGCGCGCGCCGCCCTTGTAGCAGGACCAGGTCTCGGCAAAGGGCGTGCCGTGCTTCGCGCCATCGGCGACGATATCGGCCTTCGAGACGTTGACATAAGGGGTATGGAGCGTGATGTCGGCATATCCCTCCAGCGCATGGTTCTGCATCGTCTGGAAGGCAGCGATGAAGCCTGGCCGACAATCGGGATAGATGAAGTGGTCGCCGCCGTGCACCGCGGCCGCGACCGCGTCGGCCTTGCGGGCAGCCGCAACGCCGAAGGCGATCGCCAGCATGATGGCGTTGCGGTTCGGCACGATCGTCGTCTTCATCGTCTCTTCCGCATAATGGCCGTCCGGCACGTCGACGTCGTCGGTCAGCGCCGAGCCGGTGAGATGGCGGCCGATCTCGCGAATGTCGATGATCTGGTGCGGCACGCCGAGGCGCCTGGCGCAGGCGGCGGCGAAGTCCAGTTCCTTGCGGTGCCGCTGGCCGTAGTCGAACGACAGGAGGCCGACGAGCTCATGTTCCGTCGCGATCTTGTGCGCAAGCGAAACGGAATCCAATCCGCCGGAGCAGATTACGATGGTTTTCATGACAGGTGTCCTTGTTTTGACCGGGTAGGCTGCGACCGGGGAGTTACCTGCCGGTTTTTTAGAGCCTTTTATGTCCAAATGAAAGGTCTCTGTCTGTGTGTGTGTGTGAAGCTCGATACCGCCTCAGCGAAATTCACTTCCACCATGAGCGCAGTGACACAAGGTCCAGGATCCGGCACCAGGGCAATTCGTTCTGCTGCTACCCTGGCGACAATCAGAGATTGCTTGGCTATAGTGTCCGCGACTGTGGACACCGAAGCTGCCGCTCCAAATCAGCGAGGCACGCAAATGTCCCTGTCGCATACAGAGTTTTGCATCGTTCGGCCGGTGAAGGTATATGTCGGGTTTCGGTCTCAGGCCCAGCAATGGCGTGGTTCTTGGCGCGATTCTGGTGCTGGCGGCCCTGTTCCGTTTGCACGACGTGCAGCAGCCACTGGTCGACGCCTTCAGTTGGCGCGAAGCCAGCACGGCGATGATGGCTGACAATTTCTTCCTGCGGAGCTGGAACATCTTCTTTCCGGAGGTGAGCTGGACGGGGCCGGGACCCGCCTACCAGGGTCGCGAGCTCCAGGTGATCTCCTATATCACCGCCATGCTTTATGCCGTGTTCGGTTGGGACGAAATGTTCGGGCGGCTCGTCGCCATCGCCTTCGGGGTCTGGGGCGTCTTCGCCCTGCACCGGCTGATCGAACGCATCTGGGGCGCTGCCCATGCCCATGCCGGCGCCTTTCTGCTGGCGATCATGCCAGGCGCCGTGATGATCGACCGCTCTTTCCTGCCCGATCCGGCGATGTTGTCGCTGGTGACAACCGGCGCCTGGCTCTATGTGGCCTATCTGCAGAACGACCGAATACCGCTGCTCCTCGCGGCCGGGCTGATCACCACCATCGGCGTACTTGCCAAGCTGCCGGGTATCGCAGCCGTCGTGCCGATGACCTATGCGACATTTCTCATCCTGCAGCGGCGAGGCAAGCTCAGTCTTCGCCGCATCCTGCAAATCCTACCTGTCTCGCTCATCGCCGGAGCGCTCATTCTCGTCTACTACCGCTGGGCCCACTATCTCGGCACCAACTATCCGCCCTATCACATCGCCGGCAGCGGTTATCTCTGGAGCGATGGGGTTGCCAAGTTCGTCAGCGAAGGGTTCTACATTCCCGCCACTTGGAAGATCGCCAGCAACTGGCTCTTCACCCTGCCCGTGATGATGCTTGCGGGCGTCGCACTCTTGGCCGCACCGCCGACGACACCTGAAACGGCACCCGGCCGCGCGGCCTGGTTCTTCCATGTCTGGCTCGCCGGCGCGGCGCTCGTCTATTTCTTCGCCGCGCGCGAGATCAAGACCAATCCCTGGAACTTTCACATCTTCAACGTGCCGATGGCCGCACTTGCCGGGCGCGGGCTGATCCTGTTGAGCAGTATAGGCGGCGAACGGCCAGGGGGTATTCGATCGCGCGCGCTGCGTTTGGCGGCGATCACAGCCGTCGTCATTGTCGGCGGCAGCATACCCGGGCTCACGCTGATGAAGACGCCCTATGCGGATTCCGGCCATAAGCTCGGCGAGCGGCTCAGCGAACTCAGCCAACCCGGCGAACTCGTCGTCACCGCTACCCCCACGATCGGCGATCCGGTGGCGATCTATTACAGCCGTCGCCGCGGCTGGGTTTTCCCGCCGGGCGGCGGCGAAAACGACTGGTCGATGCTGCTTGCGGATGAGGACGCGATCCCGACGCTGGAGGCGCTGCGCGCCCAGAACGCCACGTGGTTCGGGATCACCAAGAACGCGCGCGACATGCAGCGGCGCAAGCTCATCGAATACAACAAAGCGCTGATAGCCCACCTCGACAGGACCGCCGAACGCGTAGTCGACGACGATACGATGCTGATCTACCGCCTGGCGCCCCGGATCGACGCCGCGTCAAATTGATATGCTCTGGTTTCGAGCCGAACGGCAGCCGCGAGTTCGCGTTGTTGGCCGGGCAAGAAAATTTCCCTTGCCCGGCCGGCGGTTGCCGCAAGGCCCCCTCAGCCGTCGCTGAGCACGAGCCCCTTCGTCAGTTCCAGCGCCTGCCTTTCGAAGAGGCTCCGGTAAATGCCGCCCTTGAGGCGGATGAGGGTGTCGTGATCGCCCTCCTCGGCGATGCGGCCCCGATCGAAGACAAGCAGGCGGTCGAGCGCCCTGACGGTCGACAGCCGATGGGCGATCACCAGCGTCGTGCGGCCGGTCATCAGCCGTTCCATCGCCTTCTGGATCAGCACCTCGGATTCGGAATCGAGGCTCGACGTCGCTTCGTCGAGGATCAGGATCGGCGCATCCGCGAGGAACGCCCGGGCAATCGCGACTCGCTGGCGCTCGCCGCCGGACAGCTTGACGCCCCGCTCGCCGACCATCGTCGCGTAGCTCTTCGGCAGCCCGGAGATGAAGTCGTGCGCGCTCGCCAGACGCGCTGCCTCCTCGATCTCGTGCTGCGTCGCGCCGGGCCGCCCGTACGCGATGTTCTCGGCGAGCGAGCGGTGGAACAGGATCGGTTCCTGCTGGACGATGGCGATCTGCTGGCGGAGCGACGCCTGCATGCTGCCGGCGATGTCCTGGCCGTCGATCAGAACCTGGCCCGATTTCACGTCATGCAGCCGCTGGATCAACTTGACGAAGGTCGTCTTCCCCGACCCGGAATGTCCGACGAGGCCGACGCGCTCACCGGCGCGGATGGTGACCGAGAATCCGTCATAGAGCGGAGCCCGATGGGCGCCGTAATGAAAGGTCACGTTGCGGAACTCGATCTTGCCGTCGGCGATCTGAATCGGCCGCGCTCCCGGACGATCCTCAACACCGAGCGGCTGAGCATGAATGGCGACGAGTTCCTCCATGTCGTTGACCGAGCGCTGCAGGTGCCGGATATCCATGCCGATCTCCCGCAGATAGCCCTGCAGGATGAAGAAGGAGGTGAGCACGAAGGTGATGTCGCCGGCGCTCGCCTCGCCCTTCGCCCAGAGCAGCAAGGCAGACCCGATGATGGCTGCGCGGACCACCAGCAGCATCGCGCCTTGCGCCGTGCCGTTCAGCGTCGCACGCGACCAGGTACGCCGGGTGCGGTTCTCCCACTTCCGGAGCACCTTCGCCAGGCGGGCCTCCTCGCGCTTCTCCGCGCCGAAACTCTTGACGACGGCGTTGCAGCTCACCGCATCGGCGAGCGCACCGCCAAGACGCGTGTCCCAGCTGTTGGCAAGGCTCGCCATCGGCGCCACGTAGCCGAGCGACAGCAAGACCGTGACGGCTATGAAGAGGACGGACCCAAGCCCGACGATCGCGCCCATGATCGGCCAGTGCCAGGCCATCAGCGCCGTCGAGCCGATGAGCATCACGACCGAGGGAAACAGCGCGATGAGCAGCGTGTCGTTGAAGAGGTCCATCGCCCACATGCCACGCGTCACCTTGCGCACAGTCGAGCCGGCGAAGCTGTTGGCGTGCCATTCGCTGGAGAAGCGCTGAATGTGGTGGAACGCAGCGGCCGCGATGTCGGACATCATCCTCAGCGTCAGGCTGACGATGATCGTGATCGCGGCGTGCTTGAAGACGATGGCGCCGAGGGAAAGGGCCATCATGACCAAGAAGGCCGAGAGCGCGGCATTCCATGCGATCGCATCGCTCGCCGCACCCGAGACGATCGCATCCACCAGACGGCCGGCATAGAGCGGCGTCAGGACATCGGCAAGCGTGGCAAGCAGCACTGTGCAAAGGATGCCGGCAAGCCGCACCGGCTGCTTCTTCCAGTGCGCCCAGGAAAAGCGAAAAACATTGCGGAAGGCACGATCGCGCGCCGCAAAACGAGTGAACGCCATAGGATTTGCCCGGTGGCAACGCACCGGCCCCGAGATCTGATCAGCAAGGGAATGCCGCCCGGAACGATTGCGCGTGCGGCATTGATGAAACGGCGCCGTCTCCGAAAAAGGAGGGGCCGGACGGTGCGGGATCCGTCGGCAATCAGGAAGCGCGGGCGCTCCCGGTCACGAGGTCAGGATCGTGGACCGTCCCTAAGGGAGAAGCAATAGGCTGTCATCGTAACCTCCCTGTTCTGATTGCCGGAAGACTGCTTATAGTTGAAGACACCGATCGAGCCAAGCGCAAATATTGTGCTCCGGCCAGGAGACAGCAAAGTGCTGCATGTCTGCCACAGTCACCTACTCCCTTCGCCGACGCCTGCGAAGCAAAGCGGCATTCGACGTTGTGTGGAGTGCCATCTTTTGCAGAACTTACATATTGTGTTGAAAAATCGCCGCTATTGGTTGCGAAAGCGAACGGCGCTCCATTCCGGTTTCTGAAAGTCATTCCTGAGGTTGCCCGTGCAGAACAACAATATCCTCGTCGTCGGCGGTGCCGGCTATATCGGCTCTCACACCTGCCTTCGACTGGCCGAAAAGGGCTATCACCCGGTCGTCTACGACAATCTTTCCAACGGCCACGAGGAATTCGTCCGCTGGGGCGTTCTGGAGAAGGGCGACATCCGCGATCGGCGGCGGCTCGACGAAGTGCTGGCCCGCCATCAGCCGCGGGCGGTGCTGCATTTCGCGGCGATGATCGAGGTCGGCGAATCGGTCAAGGATCCGGTCGCCTTCTACGACAATAATGTCATCGGAACGCTGACCCTCTTGTCGGCGACGCTTGCCGCCGGCATCGAGGCTTTCGTCTTCTCGTCCACCTGCGCCACCTACGGCCTGCCCGACAGCGTGCCGATGGACGAAACCCACAAGCAGGCTCCAATCAACCCCTATGGCCGGACCAAGTGGGTCTGCGAGCAGGCGCTCAAGGACTACGGCCTCTACAAGGGCCTGCGCTCCGTCATCCTGCGTTATTTCAACGCCGCTGGCGCCGATTTCGAGGGCCGCATCGGCGAATGGCACGAACCGGAGACGCATGCGATTCCGCTGGCGATCGACGCGGCGCTGGGTCGGCGCGAAGGCTTCAAGGTCTTCGGAACGGATTATGAGACGCGCGACGGCACCTGCGTGCGCGACTATATCCATGTTCTCGATCTTGCCGATGCGCATGTGCGCGCCGTCGATTACCTGCTCGAGGGCGGCGACAGCGTCGAGCTCAATCTGGGCACCGGCACGGGGACAACCGTCAAAGAGTTGCTCGGGGCAATCGAGAAGGTCTCCAGGCGGCCGTTCGATGTTAGCTATGTCGGCCGCCGCGAGGGCGACTCGACGACGCTCGTCGCCAACAACGACAAGGCACGGCAAGTGCTCGGCTGGGAGCCGCAATACGACCTGGCGGCAATCACCGAATCGGCCTGGAACTGGCATTCGCGCCGAAACGGCTGAGCAGGCCTGCAGGCTCGCCGGCCTATTGGGCGGTAGGCCCGGTAAGGGCGACGGCCGGCGCCGGCGCCCGTGCACGCTGCAGCAGCGGGCGCTCGACAAGGCCGTAGGCTGCGATACCGGCGACCGTCCCCGCCAGGATCGCCAGGCCCATCGAAATCGCCGACGGCATACCCAATAGGCCGCCGGCCCTGGCGACGACCGAGATCGCGAAGGTATGCCATAGATAGATCGAGTAGGAAGCATTGCCGAGCAGGTCCGGCAGGTTCAGCATCGGCATCCGTCCGCTTGCCTCGAGCGACAGCGCGCCAAGAACCAGGAGGACGGCGAGCGGCCCGGTCGTGCGCTCGTCGAAGGAAAGATGAAGGCCCCCGATCAGGGCAAAACCGCCGAGCGAGCAGGCGATCAATGAAGAACCGATTGCCGCCCCGGGAACCTTCCCGCGGAGCCAGAACTCGCCGAGGATCATGCCGGCGACGAATTCGAGGATGATCGGCCGCGTATAGGTCAGCCAGAGAGCATTTTCGCTGGGAGCAACCAACCCGACGGTGACCAGCGCCACGAAGAGGCCGGTAATCGCCGGGAGGCGCCAATGCCGCGGCAGCAGCAGGGAGGCCGCGAACACGACGTAGAAGAGCATCTCGAAATTCAGGGTCCAGCCCTGCACGAGCACCGGCCAAATCTCGCCACTGCTCGGCGAGCGGGCCGGAAAGAAAACCAGCGAGGCCAGAACGTGGTCGAGGGTCAGCACCAAAGTGGGAAACAAGCCGGCGAGCGCCCCGGTGATCATGACGGCCGTCGCAAACCAGTAGATCGGGACGATGCGGCGGAGGCGATCGGAGATGAATTTCGCGGGGGTCACCGGCCGCCGGTCGCTGATGACCCACATGATGAAGCCGCTGATGACAAAGAAGACGTCCACACCGGCCGCTCCGATCGTAAAATCGTGGCCGGTCTTTTCGGCGGCGTGAAAGATCACGACTGCGAGCGCCGCCGCCGCCCGAAGATACTGAATCGCCCGGATCGTCCCCATCGTCCCCTCTGACCGTGATGTCACATGCTGGGCCGCGGCCGATACGCCGGAGTGGGCCCGTCGCCCGGCCAAAGCCAGGTCACCGCCTGCCGGCGGCGGGCGACCGTCAATTTCCCTGCGGTGAAGTAAAGCAGGAAGGATCCGACATGGTACGGGTTCATGATGTCGATCTCGACGAAGGAGCGGATGAGAAGGAGCATGGCGATGCCGAACAGCACCATGGCCTCCGCGTCACGGTCCTCGGACAGCAGACGCTTCAATTGCCCGAATACCGCCGTGAGAAGCAGCATCGTCAACAGCATCAGGCCTACCAGTCCGGTTTCGACGGCGGCCTCGATATAGGTGTTGTGAAAGTGGAATCCGGAGCGGGCGGTAATGTAGAACTCTTCCCACAGACGCTCCGCCTCGGAAAATCCCTGCACCCAATAGGCCTGATAGCCGATGCCGAAGATCGGTGAAGCCTGCGCCGCTTCTATTCCTTGCTGCCACAGATAGGTGCGGCCGGTGAGCGTCGAATCCTTGCCGAATGCGCCCAGCACGAGATCGATGACACCGGCATAGATGAGTGCAACCGCGGCGACACCGCCGAAAACCGCCACGCCGATAAAGAGCCCTTTCCGGCTCGCGGGCCTGAGCGCCGTGATCGCGCGCATGGCGACACAAAGCCCGAGGATCGCGACAGTCGTCAGCACCGAGGTCGCCGATTGGGAGGCGAACAGCGAATAGGCGGCGATTGCGCCTGCGCCCCCGGCGGCGGCCCGCCAGACGCCTCGCTCGCCAAGAACGACGACGGCCATGAAGGCGAAGTAGATGCCGAGCGAGGCATAGAAGCCCAGCTGGTTCTTGGAAGCGAATGCGCCGACGAAGCTGTAGGTGCCGTCGAGCGGATCGTAATGGTGGACGCCGAAGAGCAGCGAATAGAGGAGCACGATGGCGACGCCCGCAATGGCGCCGCGGGTGAGCGTGCCGATGTCGATCACCCGCATGGCGATGAGCGCGCAAACGATGTGGCTCAGATACTGGATCCCGGCACGTGCCGTCACGCCGGGCGCGGCCGACCAGAACGTCGAGAGACAGGCAAGGATCACGAAGGCGAAGATCCAGACGAACCTGCCGTAATTGCCGAGGACCTTGCGGTAGTCGACGAGAACAAGCGGCAGCCACAGGCCGTAATAGGCGAGGATGGAAATCGGTCCGAAACGGGTCGAATAGGCAAAGACGAACAGCGAAAGGGCCACGGCCGCGGTGCCGTAGAGCCCATTCGCGTCAGGGTCGATGAGGCTCGCCTCGCGGATCCGCATGCATTCACCGCATCGCCACTGCGGCATTGACCTTGATCACGTCTCCGGGAAGCACCGGCGTCGTTTCGGTCGCCGCGATCTCCTTCGACTTTCCGTCCTGTTCACGAATGATCGAATAGGTGATGTTTGCAGCCTGCTCGTCCAGTTGTGCCGCCTCGGCCGATTGCATGAGCGCCTCGGTCATCAGATCGCGGCTGGTGCCGAGCTTCAGCGTCAGCGTGTCGAGTTCGGCTTCGGTATTTTGCAGTTCCTGGGCGAGTTGCGCATCCCAGTCGTTGCGCAGGTTGGATTCGTCCTGCGTTGCCTTGCTGACGTCCTGCTTGGCCTTCAGCGAGGTCGTATCGATATCGAGAAGCTGCGACTGGACGTCCGCCACCCGCTGCTCGAGCGAGAGCTTGCGCTGGCTGAGCGCCAGGCCCTTTTCGGCAAGGCTGTCGACCTTGTCCAGGTCCTCGGTGGCGAGCTCCAGCTGACGCTGCTGCGTTTCGGATTTCTTCGCCAGCGAGTCGATCTCGCTCTGCAGCAGCGATTTGAGATCAGCCAGGGCGTCGAGCTGGCGTTCCTGCCGCTTGTCGCGCGACACCATCAGAGCCGTCTCGCTTTCGAGCAGCTTGTCGACACCGGGGACGTTCTTGAGCTCCTCCGGCAACGTGATCTTGTCGTGCTTGGCAATTTCCGCCTGAAGGCGGGCTCGGCGAATGAGCAGTCGGTTGCGCTCCGCCACCTGAACCGACGAATCGCCGTTCGCGGCGATATAGTCGCGTGCAAAGCGCTGGCCGGTCGGGCCCCGACGCAGTCCGCCGCCAAGGCTGATTGCCTTGAGCACGGTGAGATTGGGGGCATAGGGATATTCGCCTGGCGTCTCGACCTCGCCGTAGAGATAGACCGGACGGTATTGCGCCATCTCAACCGAGGCTGACGGCCGGTCGCGAAGCCCGAAGAGCTTTTGCATCTTGATGCCGATCTCTTCGGCGAGTTCCGTGGTCGTGCGGCCGGATGCAGGCAGATCGCCGACGAAAGGCAGCGACACCTTGCCGGAGGCGCCGACCGTGTATTCACCGCCGACAGCCGACCAATCCCGGACCGCGCCTTCGGCGGTCTGCCATTCGGCAACACGAATCCGCAACTTGTCCATGACGCCGAGGCGATAATCGTCCGCCCGAGCCATGCCCGCACCCGATAAGACAAGCGCCGCGCAGAGTGCGAGGCGGGCGAAATGGAAACGCTTGCGGGAGCCGGCTGGCACCCCTGGAACTCTGATCGATTGCATCTGGGATTTCCCGTTGCTTGACGTTGTGCTCAGCCGCGAGCCGACGCCAAGGTTTCAATAGCT
The DNA here is from genome assembly GCF_002531875.1 of Sinorhizobium sp. FG01. Lineage (NCBI taxonomy): Bacteria > Pseudomonadati > Pseudomonadota > Alphaproteobacteria > Hyphomicrobiales > Rhizobiaceae > Sinorhizobium > Sinorhizobium sp. FG01. Next base: position 324,098 of record NZ_NWTB01000006.1, on the reverse strand, counting down.
GCCGCGGGAGAGGCAGACGGCGGGGATGGTCTTGAAGACGATGACGAGGTCGGCAATGAGCGACCAGTTCTGGACATAATGCGTATCGAAGGCCACCCGAGTGGCATAGGACACATCGTTGCGGCCGCTGATCTGCCAGAGCCCGGTCAGGCCGGGACGCGAGCGCAGATAGAACTCGGCAGCCGCGTCGTAGAGCTCCAGTTCGTCTTCGACGACCGGACGCGGACCCACGATGCTCATTTCACCACGAATGATGTTGATGAGCTGCGGCAGTTCGTCGAGGCTGAGCTTGCGAAGAATGCTTCCGACCACGGTAACGCGCGGATCGTCCTGCAGCTTGCGGGTGGTGCGCCATTCTTCGTAGGCGGCGGGATTCGCCTTCAGGTATTCCTGCAGGACCCGGTCGCCGTTTTCCATCATCGTGCGGAACTTGAGGCACTTGAAGGTCTGGCCGTTATGGCCGATGCGGCGATGACCGTAGAAAATGCTGCCGCCGTCCGAAAACTTCACCAACGCCATGACGAGCAGGAAAAGCGGGCTGAGGGCGATCAGTGCCAGAATGGCGATGAGAATGTCGAAGCTTCGCTTTGATATCCCGCCGATCGGCCGGATCGCACCGGTCTCCTGGGGAATAAAAAAAGCCGTACTGGCCGAGCGAGTCGCGGACTTCATAGAGGTGACTCCATTTACGTTGGCGATTGTCGGTCCCGAGGGACGGAGCGTCATCTAGCGCGAGTGTATGGTGAGAATTTGATTTTTGAAGGCGGAATGATGGCAACGCCAGCGGACGCCGACGCGAGGGTGTTTAGCGGGCGTGCCGGTCAGAGACTATTACGAAATTTTAAGTATACGGTTTGGAGTTCACCGCTAAAATAGTTGCGTTCGTCATCTCGCCCTTCAAACATCGGCGCGCATTCATTATTTGCGATGGCTAAAGTATTGTATTTGACGCAGCAATTTTTCACTAGCGGCTACCACGGCTTTCCGGCGGTAAGATTTTAAAAGTCGGACTTTTGAGGGTAATTTTTGCATCGCATCATTTTGTTGCGCTGCACATATTCTCGAGCCGAGGCCCTGTTGCCTGTAACAAAAGTTGATCGGAAAAAACGGCTGTTTCAGCGGCAAAAGACGCAGCAAACAGAACGAGTTCGCCTTTTCCCCTGTGAATTTAGGGGCCGCTCCAGCGAGTCAGCTTGACCCCCGCACTTCGCGGAAAAATAATCCCCTAAATCCGTCGAACCTATCGGTGATTGTACCGTTTAACCGTCGGACCCATTCGAATTGCTGAGTCTACCTAAAGATGACGGAAAGCTTTTCCCGCTAGGAACTGTAGCGACAAAGTTGCGTTTTGCAGGTTGAAGAGAAAAGCGACCGCTAATATAGTGGGAAACAGGAGCGAGGGCGGGAGTGCAATGACGGTTCCACGAGCAAATCGGAAAGCGGGGTAGGCAATGTTCGCACCACGCTTCGTCATGAGCATGTTCGGCGCGCTAGCGGCGTTTGCCATCGCCACCTACTTTCTGACCGGTTCGCTCGCCTCGACGGCCATACAGACGCTGCTCTGTGCCGTTCTGATACAGGTCGGATACTTTCTCGCCGTGCTTTTCCTGGTGTGGAAGGAGGCGCGCGAGCGCCGAAAGTTATCCTCCGGCAAGCTGCCGGCCGATGCGACGAATGACGAAAAGCAGGCGAACAAGGTTCCGCTGCGCCGACTGAACCGTCCCGGTCACTTTAATTCCTGACCGCTTTCTCGGCCCTTCGCAGCTGCGAAAAAATCTTGCTCTTTGACGCGCTTGCGACACGATCGCCATGCATGGTGCTGCGTACCCCGCTCCAGGCCCCCCTGCCCTCCCGGTGCAGAGGGACCTGTAGCGCGTCGTATGCCCTCGAATTGGTGACTCGAAGGCAACGAGCAGGAGCCGCGAAACTAGACCCATCCGATGACCGCTGGAGGCCCGTATGACCGCAGCCGCGCCGACGAATGTCTGCATTATCATTGCCGCCAAGAACGCCGCCGAAACGATTGCCCGGGCTATCGACTCGGCGCTCGCAGAGCCGGAAGTCGCAGAAGTCGTCGTCGTCGACGACGGCTCGACCGATGAGACCGCAGCCGTGGCGCGCGCCGCCGACGACGGCTCCGGACGTTTGAACGTGGTCTGCTTCGAAGAGAACCGCGGGCCTGCCGCGGCTCGCAACCATGCGATTGCCGTTTCGAAATCCCCGTTCGTGGGTATATTGGACGCGGACGACTTCTTCTTCCCGGGGCGGATGCGCCAATTGCTTGCTCAGGACGGCTGGGATTTCATCGCCGACAATATCGCCTTCATCGACGCCGCGCGAGCGATGGGTGCTGCGCGCAGGATCGACCGCTTCGCGCCCAGCCCTCGCCTGATCGATTTCGTCGGCTTCGTCGAAGGCAATATTTCGCGCCGGGGTGTCCGGCGGGGCGAAATCGGTTTCCTGAAGCCATTGATGCGGCGCTCGTTCCTGGATCAATTCGACCTTCGCTACAACGAGACCCTGCGCCTCGGCGAGGATTTCGACCTCTATGCCAGGGCGCTAGCGCTCGGGGCGCGCTACAAGATCATCCATAGCTGCGGCTATGCGGCGGTGGTTCGCGGCGACTCCTTGAGCGGCAGCCACCGGACGATCGACTTGCGACGTCTCTATGAGGCCGATCGCGCCATCCTCGCCGAGGCCCGTCTGAGCACCGAAGCTGCCGCGGCGCTGCGGCGGCACGAGCACCATATTCGCGGCCGCTACGAGTTGCGGCATTTCCTCGACCTCAAGCGCAACGAAGGAATCGCGGCCGCATTTGCCTATGCGCTGACGCACCCCGGCGCCCTCCCGGCGATCGTCCGGGGAATCGCTGCCGACAAGACCGAACACCTTCGGCGCTCCCGGACGCCCGCACCGGTGGCGCTCGGCGGATCCGGCGATGTCCGCTACCTGCTCGAGGCCTTTGCGCTGGAGCGAGCGGAATAAACCAAAGCCCTCTGCCAGGCGGCCCGCCGACCCAGCGGGCCCTGTTGTATCATGGAAGCCAGCAGGAACGCTTTTCCCCGCGCAGCGTTACTCCGACATGGTCAACAACTACCGGGATAGCGAAATGAAAGGCATCGTTCTCTGGCTGATGGGTGTTCCCCTGATCGTCATCGTCCTGCTCTATATGTTCGTTTTTTGATCGCAAGCCTTGCGAGGCTGTGACGACTGCTGAAGGGGCTGGCGCCCCTTCAATGTCGAACGCGCAGTATCCACCGATCTCGAACTGGTTCCCCTAGTTTTTCAGGGATGCGAACCGCGAGCCGCTTGCGCTAGATTCAGCACCACAACAGGGGCTGGATGGACGCATGATCGGCAGTCGGATCGCCGCAACAACCCTCGCCGAGCCGCGCGCCCGTTCGGCGTCGCCGTCCCCTCCAATGCGGATGATTCCCATCGTGCTTGTCCTGCTGGCCGCGCCGGACGCGGCCGCGGCGGCTGGCCCGGTCGGCGGCGACGCCTCCGTGGTTGATGGCGATACGATCGAAATTGCGGGCGAGCGCATCCAGCTTTACGGAGTGGATGCACCCGAGGATTGGCAGTTCTGCCTCGACGAGACGGGGGCAGACTATCACTGCGGCAAGGAAGCGGCGCTGGCCCTCAAGGCGTTTTTGTCGGCATCCCGCCCCACCCGCTGCACATTCGCCGGCCGTGACCGCTACGGCCGCTATATCGGCGCATGCTTCCGAGCGGACGGCAAGGACGTCAACCGGTGGCTGGTTGAATCCGGCCACGCCGTCAGCCGTGAAGAAAATCACGACAAAGGACTGTACGCCGCCGCACAGGAAATGGCACGATCACTTGGAGCCGGCATGTGGCGCGGGCAAGCCAGGGCAGAAGCCTCCAGCCACGTGGCGGAAGAGTAAGCCGAGGGGTTTCCTCGGCAGGTGTCAAGTGAGAGTCGATGATCGTCGAGTTTTGGATATTCTGCGCCATCGCGACCGCGGTCGTCGCTGCGGTTAGGGGCGGACATAGTCTTCTTTGGTTGATAATCGGCTGCGTACTGGGCCCCGTCGGCCCGGTGGTGGCGATCCTGAAGCCTTCGCTGAAATCGAATGAGCCGATCGTCGCGGCCGAGCGTCAGGCCGAACTTGACGACATGAAGAGGCCGCTCCGGGGGAACGAGCGCGATACCATCTCGGCCAAGCCCAGGGACGATTAGTTCGTTCGCCTCAATTGCTGCATGTAATCGAGAGCGGCTCCCCTCATCGCGAAAAACCCGCCGATTGCGCGGCGGGCTTGCTTTGGTACTGAAAGCACTAAAGTATGGACACACTATTGTCTGGGGGGCCGCAATTTTCCAGTAACATTTTAGGGGTCGTCTGACATTGCAGGCCGCCGGCGGAACGGCGCCGGCCTCCGGCTCAACCGATCGAGATGCGAATCGGTTAGCCCGGCGCCGCAGCAACCCCCGGGGGTAAATCCCGCCTCATCCTTGCCGCATTTCCACTCGGCAATTTCCCCAAGCGCGGGATGGAGCCAAAAAAATTACGTCTCTCGTGCAAAATTCACAGCCGCACCGCACAACTCGCGATTGCCCCCAAATTTTGCAGGGCACAGTTTTCTCAACATGCGGGGAAACAGGGATTTAACCCGGATGGCCCTCTTGAGCCGATGTCGACCCGCTCGCGAAAACTTCGCCGCTTGGATGCGCTGCAGCATAGCCTCGTTCGATTTTCTGCTGCACTGCCATATTTTCTCTTTGCAAATGCCCTAGTTTGTTCGCCGTGAGCTTAAGTCTGCTTCGTTAAAACGGCGCCACGAGGCGCCGCCCGATAGGAGTGACCGATATCGTGAGTATGGGCGCTTATGTCTCGACGCAGATTGACCTCGCGCGCGTTGCGCTGCTCCGGGGTGCTGCGCCTGCGCGCCCTTCCCACAACCCTCAGTCGAGCCTCGCCCGGGCTCCCATGCCCCCACGCGACTCCGCAGCAAAGGCAGCAAGACAATGAAATCCGATCGCTACGGGCGCCTGTTGTGCCTCGCCCTTATCACCGCACTTCCGCTCGCCTGCAATGTGAGCAGTGCCACAGCGCAGGACGGTGCCAAAGGCACGTCGTTCATCGATGACTTCGACAAGCTGGACAAAAAGGTCTGGTACGTCTCGGATGGCTGGGACAACGGCGCGCACCAGAACTGCACCTGGTCCAAGAAGCAGGTGAAGATCGTCAATGGAGTTCTCGAACTGGGTTTCGAAGAACGCAAGGAAGGCAAGCGTAATTTCGCCTGCGGCGAGATCCAGACGCGCAAGCGCTTCGGCTACGGCACCTACGAGGCAAGGATCAAGGCGGCGGACGGTTCCGGGCTGAACTCGGCCTTCTTCACCTATATCGGCCCGACCGATAAGAAGCCGCATGACGAGATCGATTTCGAGGTGCTCGGCAAGAACACCGCGAAGGTGCAGATCAACCAATATGTGGCGGCCAAAGGTGGCAACGAATTTCTGGCCGATGTGCCGGGCGGCGCTAACCAGGGCTTCAACGACTATGCCTTCGTCTGGGAGAAGGACCGGCTGCGCTACTACATCAACGGCGAGCTCGTTCATGAAGTCACCGATCCCGCCAAAATCCCGGCGAACGCCCAGAAGATTTTCTTCAGCCTGTGGGGAACGGACACGCTCAGCGATTGGATGGGCACCTTCTCCTACAAGGAGCCGACAAAGCTCCAGGTCGATCGGGTCGCCTTCACGGCCCCCGGCGACAAGTGCCAATTCCCCGAGTCGGTCGCCTGCCGACTGGACTGACCGCAATCTGAGCAACTGACCATTTTATGAGCAATTGCAACAACTTGTTGCGGTGCACAAAAAACTGAACTAAGCTCGGCCCGGGCTGAGCAGGGAAACGGATGTTTTCATGCTGCAGATACTCTATTTGGCACAGGATCTTGCCGACCCCGCGGTGCGGCGAAGAACGCTGACACTGGTCGCCGGCGGTGCCCATGTCACGCTGGCGGGCTTCCGCCGCGGCGGCAACCCGCTTGCAACCGTGAGCGGCGTCGAGCCGATCGAACTCGGAACGACGGCGGACGGGCGCTTCGCCCAGCGGCTCGGCGCCGTCGCCGCCGCCTGTCTGTCGCTGAAGGGCAGGCTCGGCCATCTTCGCAAGCCCGACCTCATCATCGCCCGCAATCTCGAAATGCTCGCCGTCGCCAAACGCGCCGTGACGCTCTTCGGCGGCGACGTTCCGATTGTCTATGAGTGCCTCGACATTCACCGGCTGATGCTGCGCAGGGACATGGTGGGGCGGGCGCTCCGCGCCGCCGAGGCCCGGCTCGGCCGAGACGCCCGCTCGCTGATCACCAGTTCGCCGGCCTTCATCGAGCACTACTTCCGCCCCCTTTCGGGCCTCGAGGCGCCGCCGATGCTGCTCGAGAACAAGGTGCTTGAAATCGATGGGAGCACGCTGCCGGCGGGCGTCCCAGCCCAATACCCCCAACCCGGTGCGCCCTGGAGGATCGGCTGGTTCGGAGCGCTTCGCTGCCGCAAGTCGCTCCACCTCCTCGCCGATTTTTCCCGCAGGATGGAAGGCCGCTTCGAAGTCGTTCTGCGCGGCAGGCCCGCCTATTCGGAATTCAGGGATTTTGACGGCTTCGTGCAGAACGAGCCGTTCATGCGGTTCGACGGCCCCTATCGAAACCCCGAGGACCTCGCCGAGATCTACGGCGCCGTCCACTTCACCTGGGCGATCGATTTCTTCGAGGAGGGCCAGAACTCCAACTGGCTACTGCCCAACCGGCTCTATGAAGGATGCCGCCACACCCGCGTTCCGATTGCGATGAAGGGTACGGAGACGGCCCGCTTTCTCGCCGTGCGCGGGATCGGTCTCGTCATTGAAGAAGCCGATGCCGACGCCCTCGCCGCGCTCCTGGGCTCGATGACGGCGGACAAGTTTTCCGAAGCCGCCGACCGGATCGGCCGGTGTCATCCCGCCACCTGGGTGTTCGACCGCGCGGATTGCGAGACGCTCGTGCGGCGGCTGGCAACGCTCACCCACGACGCAACGCAAACGATCATTCCGGCCGCTGCCCTTGCGGAAGCCCGTCACAACGAAAGTGGATTGCTATGACCGCGGAGAGCCCGGCGTCGACGTCTACCCTCATCGTCATCCCCTGCCTCAATGAGGCGCTGCATATCGAAGCGCTTGTCGCGAAGCTGCGTCCGTCGCTTGGCGTCCTCAACGCGAAGATCGTCATTGCCGACGGCGGCAGTGACGACGGCACGCGCGAGATCGCTCGCCGCCTCTCCGAAGAGGACCCGCGCGTCCTCTTCCTCGACAATCCGAAGCGAATCCAAAGCGCTGCCGTCAACCGCGCCGTCGCCGAACTCGGTTCGGGCTTCGACTACCTGATCCGCATCGACGCGCATGCGAGTTACCCGGACGATTATTGCGAGCGACTCGTCGAGGAAGCGCTCGCAACCGAAGCCGACTCTGTCGTCGTCGCCATGCAGACCGAGGGTTTCGGCACCTTCCAGAAGGCGACGGCCTATGCCCAGAACTCCAAGCTCGGCAATGGCGGCTCCAAGCACCGGACCGGTGCGGCCGGCCATTGGGCCGAGCACGGCCATCACGCCCTGATGCGCATTGCCGCCTTCACCGATGTCGGTGGCTATGACGAGACCTTCAGCCACAATGAAGATGCCGAACTGGATTTTCGCTTGGGCAAAGCCGGCTATCGCATCTGGATGACCGACAGGACCAGCATGGTCTACTATCCGCGCAATCGGATCGTGCCGCTGTTCAAGCAGTATTTCGGCTATGGCCGCGGCCGCGCCAAGAACATCCTCAAGCACCGCGCGATGCCCGGGCTCCGGCAGATGCTGCCACTTGGCGTCGCGCCCGTCGCCTTCGGCGCACTTCTTGCCATCATCAACTGGGCGGCGATCATCCCCTTCGGCGTCTGGGCAGCGGCGTGCCTCGGCTATGGCGTCTGGATGGCGGTCGGCCAGCGCAACCCCTACGGGCCGCTGGCGGCGCTCTCGGCCATGGTCATGCATCTCGCCTGGTCCGCCGGCTTCTGGCGCGAACTCCTCGATTTCCGGCGTCGGGTGGAGCAATGAGCGCGGCCCTTCATATCGACATCGGCGTCTGCACGTTCCGTCGGCCCGAACTCGCCGCGACGCTTCGGTCGCTTGCGGCGGTGACGCTGCCCGCGAGGGCGACGCTTCGCGTCATCGTCGCCGACAATGATTCCACGCCGAGCGCCCGGGCGCTCGTTGAGAGACTGCGGCCGGAAATGCCGTTCGAGGTCACCTATCTCCATTGCCCGGCATCGAACATCTCGATCGCCCGCAACGCCTGCCTCGACAACAGCACCGGCGACCTGCTCGCCTTCATCGACGATGACGAGACCGCCTCGAGCGACTGGCTGGTCAGCCTGCTGGAAGAGGCGCAGGCGAGCGGCGCGGACGCTGTCCTCGGCCCGGTCCGGGCCCACTACGCCCCGTCGGCGCCCGCCTGGATGCGCAAGGGCGACTTCCACTCCACTTTGCCGGTGTGGGTGAAGGGCGAAATCCGCACGGGCTATACCTGCAATGCGCTGCTCCGGATCAGGGCCCCGTCGCTCCATGGCCGCCGCTTCAAGCTCGCGCTCGGCCGCAGCGGAGGCGAGGACACGGATTTCTTCACTGGCATGCACCAGGCAGGAGGAACGATCGCCTTTGCTCAGGAGGCCTGGGTGCATGAGCCGGTGCCGGAAGGCCGGGCCTCGTTTGCTTGGCTCGCCAAACGGCGCTTCCGCTCCGGCCAAACCCACGGACGGCTGCTGACGGAAAAGGCGCGCGGTGCGGGCCAGCCGCTGAACCTTGCGCTCGCCGCCTCCAAGGCCGCCTTTTGCGGATGCGCCGCGGTTCTCTTTCTGCCGTTAGCCGTCCGGCGAAATCGCTATGCGCTGCGCGCCGTGCTGCATGCCGGCGTGATCAGCGGCCTCCTCGGTCACAAGGAGCTCGAGCAGTATGGAGCCGCCGAGGTGACCTCCCGATGACCGCGCCCGTCAACCCTCCCATGCACACAACCGTGAACGAATCCACGCCGGACGTCACCTTTGTCATCGCCGCCTATAATGCCGCCGACACGATCACCCGTGCGGTTGGTAGCGCCCTCGCTCAGGAAGGCGTCGCGGTCGAAGCGATCGTCGTCGACGATTGCTCCTCGGATGACACAGTTGCTCTTGTCACCGCGATCGACGACCCGAGGGTCCGGCTCGTTTCGCTTGAGCAAAATCGCGGCCCGGGCGGGGCCCGCAATGCCGGCTTCGCGGCGGCGCGCGGCCGCTGGATCGCCGTTCTCGATTCGGACGACACGGTACGCCCGGCAAGACTGGCGCGGATGATTGCGCGCGCCGAAGCGACAGGCGCGCAGTTGGTCGTCGACAATCTCGACGTGCTGTCGCTCGACGGAAGCAATGTCCGGATGTTCGAGGACGCCGAGCTCGAGGCCCTCCCCGAACTCACCCTGCCGGCCTTCATCGAGTCGAACGTGATTTTCCGCTCCGAGCACAATTACGGCTATATGAAACCGGTGTTCGAGCGCCGCTTCCTCGCCCAACATGGTCTCTTTTTCAACGAGTCGCTCAGGATTGGCGAGGATTACATCCTGCTCGCATCCGCACTGGCCTGCGGCGGCCGCTGCGCGGTCGAGCCCTCGGCCGGCTACACCTATCATATCCGCGAGGGCTCGATCTCGCGCGTGCTGAAACTCGAGCACATCGATGCGATGATGGCGGCCGACGAGGCATTCCTGCAGCGGTATGCGCTCGACCCGCTGTCGCGAAGGATGCAGCGCAAGCGTGCGCGCGGCTTCCGCCAGGCGCGCTCGTTTCTTCTGCTCGTCGAGTACCTGAAAAAGAGATCGTTGGCTGGCGCGCTGAAGACAGCGCTCGCCGACCCGCTAGCGCTTCGGCATCTCCGGATGCCGATCGCCGCGCGATTGCGCCGCCTGGCGGCGCGGGCGCCGCAACCCGCCCCGATCACGGTGGCGGCTGAACGATCCCCGCTGGGCAATGATCCTCACACAAGCAAAGGATAACAAAATGGACCGCATCAGGACCGTCAGGAAAGCAGTGATCCCCGTTGCCGGGAACGGAACGAGGTTCCTTCCCGCGACAAAGGCCGTGCCGAAGGAAATGTTGACGATCGTCGACCGCCCGGTCGTCCAGTACGCCGTCGACGAGGCGCGCCAGGCCGGCATCGAGCACATCGTCTTCGTCACCAGCCGCAACAAGCAGGTGATCGAGGATCATTTCGACGACACGCCGGAACTCATCTCGTCGCTGACGCGCTCCGGCAAGAATGCGCAGATCTCCGAGCTCGAAGCTATGCTGCCGAAGGCCGGCTCCGTCAGCTTCACGCGCCAGCAGGCGCCGCTCGGCCTCGGCCACGCCGTCTGGTGCGCACGCGACCTGATCGGTGACGAGCCGTTCGCACTGCTGTTGCCGGACATGGTCTCCTTCGGCGCACGCGGCTGCATGGCAGGCCTCATGGATCTCTACCGCGAGGTCGGCGGCAATGTCGTCGCCGTCGAGCAATGCGCCCCCGAAGAGGCCTCGAAATACGGCATCGTCGGCAAGGGCGATACGGTGCGCCACGGTTTCTCGGTCACCGAGATGATCGAAAAGCCGCCGGCGGGGCGGGCGCCGTCCAACTACTATCTGAACGGCCGCTATATCCTGCAGCCGGAGATCTTCTCCATTCTCGCGCACCAGTCACGCGGGGCCGGCAACGAGATCCAGCTGACCGACGGCATGCTGAAGCTTTCAGCAGACCAGTCCTTCCATGCCCATCCCTATGAGGGCCGGACCTTCGACTGCGGTTCGAAGCAGGGCTTCATCGAAGCCAATGTCGCCTTCGCGCTTGCCCGCGCCGACATCGGCGACGTCGTGTTCGAATCCGTCCGCGAGATCGTCCTGTCTCACGAAAGCCGCATCCGCGCGGCATAAGCCCAAGCTCCCGGCGGCCGCGCGAGGCCGCCGGGAGCAGAGCGTCGCGTGTCCTGCAGGACGCGGAGAAATCGCTGCAGCGCTTTGAAATACTGCATGTTTTTTAAGGAAGCAGGCAGGAGGACCGGAGAAAAAGATGAACAGAACGGCCCCCATGAAACAGAGAAGTGTACCCTTGAGCATCGTGCCCCGCGAGGAACAATCGGACGGCTTTATCGATCTCGACCGTCTGCTGGCCGTCGTCGTCCGCCGGGCAAGGCTCGTTGCAGCGTTCGTGGTGCTCTTCATCCTGCTCGGGGCCGCCTATCTGCTGTTCGCGACCCCCTATTACACCTCGCTGACGCAGATCCTCCTCGACGACAACCTGTCGAAATATGCCGAGGAAGAACCGGTGCCGACCAACAGCCAGATGCTCGACACGCAGATCGCCAGCGCGGTCGAGATCCTGAAGTCCGGGGAGCTGGCGCTGCGGGTGGTCGACAAGCTCAACCTTTCGGAGAACGATACCATCGTCAATCCGCCCCGTTCGCCGGCCGCCGTCGTCAAGGACTGGCTGAAGACGGCGACCGGCCTGTTCTCGGGCGGGCCGGGCGTTTCGGAGGAAGCGGCGCGCAATGGCCGCCGGCTGAAAGCCTCGGCAATCTTGCAGCAGTCGCTCTATGTCGAACGCGTCGGCCGCAGTTCGGTGATTGCGCTTTCCTTCCGATCGAGCGATCAGCAGCTTGCCGCCGGTGTCGTCAGGACCTATGCTGAAGCCTATCTGACCGACCAGCTGAACGCCAATTTCGAAGCGACGGAACGGGCTTCGGTCTGGCTGCAGGAGCGGCTTGACGATCTGCGGCAGCGCTCGCAGGCGGCCGCCCTCGAGGTCGAGCAGTTCCGCAGCGAGAACGGCCTGACCGCGGCGCGCGGCGAACTGATGTCCGAACAGCAGCTCGCCGATCTCAACAGTCAGCTGATCGTCGCGCAGGCGGATACGGCCAGTGCCTCGGCGCGCTACGAACAGTTCAAGTCGATCATCGACCAGGGGCCGGAGGCCGCCGTCAACAATGCCACCATCTCCCCCAAGGAGGGTGACAATTCGGTGATCCGGGACCTGCGCACCCGCTATCTCGGCATCGGCAAGCGGGAGCAGGAGGTGGCGCAGAATTTCGGCGAGGACCATCCGCAGGCGGTTTCGCTTCGGGCCGAGAAGGAGGACATCGGCCGGCAGATCTATCAGGAACTGCAGCAGCTGACGGCAAGCTACAAGAACGAGTTCGAAGTCGCCCGCTCGCGCGAGGCCTCGCTGCGCAAGAGCATCGAGGGGATCGCCGGCAAGAATTCCGACGCCAGCAAGTCGCTGGTGCAGTTGCGCGTCCTCGAGCAGAAGGCCGCGGCGCTGAAGACGCTCTACGAATCCTATCTCGGCCGCTACGAACAGGCAACGCAGCAACAGTCCTTCCCGATCGCCAAGGCGCGCGTCATTTCCGAAGCCGGCGTCCCGACGGCGCCGTCGAGCCCGAAGAAGACCATGACCTTGGCGCTTTCGGCCGTGCTCGGCCTGATGTTCGGCGGCGCCTATGCCGCATTCCTCGAATTCCGCGAAAGAACCTTCCGGCTTGAAGGCGAGGTGCGCTCCATGCTCGGCCACCGATCGCTCGGCTACGTTCCGCTGATCGGCTCGCGGACGAAGAAAACAACGCAGCTCGTGCGTGCCCGTTTCGGATCGGACCGACAACCGCACGACCCTTCGGAGGGCGCCACGCCATTCCAACGCCTTTCGCGGATCGTGCTCGATGCGCCGCGCTCCGCCTTCGCGGAGACATTCCGGAATGCCAAGCTCGCCTGCGACCATATGCTGCCCGGAAACGAGAGCCGCGTCATCGCGATCGTCTCGGCCCTTCCGGACGAGGGCAAGTCGATCGTCGCGGCCAATTTCGCGGCGCTGCTGGCCTCGAGCGGCAAGCGGACACTGTTGATCGACGCCGACATCCGCAAGCCCGGTCTCACCCAGATGATCACGCCGGCTCCGCGCACGGGGCTGGTCGAGACGCTGACGGGAGAAGCGACCTGGCCCGCCGGCATCAAGGTGGATCAGCGCACAAAGCTCGCGATCCTGCCGGCCGGCGGCGGAGCGTCGGATCGCAGGCATCAGAGCAACGAACTGCTCGCCTCCCAGGCGATGGCGGGGCTCATCGAGAATGCCCGCAATTCCTTCGACTACGTCGTGGTCGATCTCGCCGCGCTTGCTCCCGTGGTCGACGCGAAGGCCTTCACGCCGCTCGCAGACGGCGTCCTCTTCGTGGTAGAATGGGGCCGCACGCCCTCGAGGCTCGTTCGGGACCTCTTGAATTCCGAGCCGCAGATCGATGCAAAGGTCCTGGGCGTGATCCTCAACAAGACCGACATGGACGAACTCGAGAAATACAGCGACTTCGGCGGTGCGGAGAAATATCGGCACCGCTACGGCAAGTACTATATCGAGGAAGGCGTCACGAGCCGGCACACGGCCGCCTGACCGCGAACTCCTGCGCGGTGCTATAGGCGGCCCTGAATGGGTTCGCCTATAGCTGCTGCAATTGCCGGTGGGCGTGGCGGCAATCCCGCCTAATATGAATCCGCCTCAGCGCCCCCACCATTCGTGGAAATGGTGGACCGGTCCCCGGCCCCCTCCGACCTTCAGCCGGTCGGCGGCGGAAATCGCCGCGTGCAGATAGGCCTTCGCGGCGCCCACCGCCTCGGCGAGCGGCTGTCCGTTGGCAAGACCGGCGGCGATGGCGGCCGAAAGCGTGCAGCCGGTCCCGTGATCGTTGCGTGTTTCGATGCGCCGCGCCGGGAAGCGGACGAGCCGATCGCCGTCGAAGAAGAGGTCGGTCGCGTCGCTGCCTCTCCGATGCCCTCCCTTGATCAACACCGAGCGGGCGCCCGACGTCATGAGGGCCTCGGCTTGGCGGGTCATCTCGGCGTCGTCCTCTGCAACCGGGCGGCCGGTGAGAAGTGCCGCCTCCGGCAGATTGGGTGTGACGACGATTGCCAAGGGTAGAAGCTCATGCGTGAGCGCGGCCATCGAATCCGGCTGCAACAACGGATCGCCGGAGGTTGCGACCATGACCGGGTCGACAACAGCGCGCCTCTCGAAGCGGCGCAAGCCTTCGGCGATGGCGATGATCGTTTCCCGGCGCGAGACCATACCGATCTTGATCGACTTCACGTCGAGATCGGAAAAAAGCGCGTCTATCTGCGCTGCGACAATCTCCGGCGAGACGTCCTCGACGGCGGTGACGCCCTTCGTATTCTGCGCGGTAATCGCCGTCACGACGCTGGCGCCGTAGACGCCGAGGGCCGAAAAAGTCTTGATATCCGCCTGGATACCGGCCCCGCCGCCCGAATCCGATCCGGCAATGGTGAGCGCGATCGGCGGCACGGGCGCATGAGGCTGCATTGGTCGATCTCCTGGTGAAAAATCACGGAGACCCAGGTGAAGGCGAAGACGTGGCGGAGGGTAGCCTCTTTCCGTTCCTACGCCGGCATGACCCGGATCAGGTTCAAGGGTCCGGCTCACCGCCGTCTCAGCGCCGCTCGGCGCTCCCCTCGGAATGCCGACATTCTATGCGGCAAGCATGCGGCAGTGTCAACGCTGCCACCTGCGAGCGACTGCTTGCGGACCCGCCATCTGCCGATGGAAGATTTTTCTCTGAAGCGGCAGAAACACGCTGCAGACGTTTCTCTTGCGCGTCGCGACGGCGCGTTTCGTCCTCGAAAACTCCGTTGATTGCGCTATTCTTGGGCCCATTCCCGTCGACCCGAAAGGAGCAAGCCATGAGCCTCCGCATCAACGACACCGCCCCCGATTTCACCGCCGAGACGACACAAGGCACCGTCAATTTCCATGAATGGATCGGCGATGGCTGGGCGGTGCTCTTCTCGCATCCGAAGAATTTCACGCCCGTCTGCACCACCGAACTCGGCGCCATGGCCGGGATCGAAGGCGAGTTTCGCAAGCGCGGCGTCAAGATCATCGGCATTTCGGTCGATCCCGTCGACAGCCACGCCAAGTGGAAGAACGACATCAAGGTCGCGACCGGCTTCGACGTCGAATATCCGCTGATCGGCGACCGGGATCTGAAGGTGGCCAAGCTCTACGACATGCTGCCCGCCGGCGTCGGCGACACGTCCGAGGGCCGCACGCCCGCCGACAACGCCACCGTGCGCTCGGTCTATGTCATCGGACCCGACAAGAAGATCAAGCTGATCCTCACCTATCCGATGACCACCGGCCGCAACTTCAACGAGATCCTGCGCGCCATCGATTCCATCCAGCTCACCGCCAAGCATCAGGTCGCAACGCCGGCAAACTGGAAGCAGGGCGAAGATGTCATCATCACGGCCGCAGTATCGAACGAGGACGCCATCCAGCGCTTCGGCTCCTTCGACACCGTTCTTCCCTATCTCAGGAAGACGAAGCAGCCGACGGCATGAGGCCCTGGGCAGCGCGTAACGACCAACAGCCGCGAAGGGCTCGTTTAGCCTTTCGCGGCTTCGATAGTCCTCCCCAACTCAATCCGCTTTCACTGCGCTGACGATTTCCGCCAGGACGCGATGCAACGCGTCGCGGTAGCCGTTGCGCGCCGACGGGCCGCTCTCCTCGGAGGTCATGACCACGGTGAGCTTCAGCGCCGGGACGATGTAGAGCATCTGGCCGCCATAGCCCCAGGCGAAATGGACCGTCTCGCCGCCGATCCGGCGGGTGAACCAGCCATAGCCATAGGCGTCGCCGGAGAAATAGGAGTTCGTGTGGGGCTGCCACGAAAGATCGATCCAGTCCGCCGGAACGATCTGCCGTCCGTCGGACGCCCGGCCGCCCTTGCGGTATAGTTCTCCGAAGGCAAGCAACGATCTTGCGCTCATCGCCATCTGATTACCGCCGAGATAAATGCCCTGGGGATCGCGTTCCCAGGCACCGATCCTGAAACCCTGAAGCGGACCGAGCCAATCGCGCGCGAGCGCGAGCGTCGACTTGCCGCCGGCCTTGGTGAGGATCGCCGAAAGCAGGTGCGTCGAGGCTGTCGAATAGAGCATCCGGCCGCCAGGCTCGTCGGCGAAAGGCTGCGAGAGCGCGAAGCGAACCCAATTGCGGCTCGATACCCAACGGCCGTAATTCGGCCCCGACAGCCGGCCAAGTCCGGCCTGCATGGAAAGCAGGTTGCCGATGGTGATATCATTGATCCGCGGATCCGCCGGCGAGGGCAGATCCTCCTTCAGCAGCGGTGCGATCTTCTGTTCAGGACCGTCCAGGAGGCCCTTGTCGATCGCGATCCCGACCAGGGCCGATATGATCGACTTCGACGCGGACTTGATATTGGTCGATTCGCCCGGAGAGTGGCCGCGATAGCCCTGCTCGGCGATTGTCTCACCGTCACGCGCGACTATGACGGTCTTCAGCGGCTTCAGCTCTTCCCGATCGGCAAGCCCCTTCACCAGATCGGGAACGGCAGGAGACTCCGCGGCTGCGCTGGAGGCAAGCGGCAGCAAGAGCAATAGAACGACGGCCAGAGATCTGATCATCGCCTCGACCTAGGGCGAACGGGCGCCGAAGTCATTACCTTCACCTAAAACTCACGACGAAGTGAATCCGTGCTCCGTCTCCCGCACCGGTCGTGGCAGTATTAAGGACGATCCATGACAAACCGGCGGATGAGCTACGGCACGTGGAAATTTCGATGCGGCCTAAGCCTCGTCGAACTTCTCGTGGCCTGACCCAGGATCCAGTATCCCGACGCCTTGATCCAGCGCGGCGGATAACCCCGCTCTTCGAGCATCTCTTAACATCCTGGGAAGAGAGAACTCCCCCGTCCGATCTAGAACTTCCGATCTCAAGGGCGGCTGAAGATTACCGCGAATTAACTGTTCCCTGCGGAAGCGAGGACGGTAGGATTCCAGTCTTAGGAGCAGCATCGAACTTCAGAAGACTCTGCCACTTCGCGCGGCACTCCGCACAACATTTGAGCAGCAGTAGGAGGCGGCGGCGTCACTCGAAGGGAAGGAATCGGAAATTTCAATCTTCCTACTTGTAAGCCGCCGTCTTGTTGCATAAGCGCGCGCTAACAAAACCGGGAGGAGACGTCAGCGACTTTGCGTGGCTCGCACGCGTTGGCCCGTCTATTCGATCAAGTCGCTCGCGGGACTGCGGCGGGTGTCAGAGCAATGGACCCATAAGGTGCTAAAGCCCGTCGCGTTCAAACGTATTCACGCGGCGCGCTTTAGGTCTTTGTTTTTGTGCATGTCGTCATCCCAAAACCGCTGCACAGTTTTGGGCGACATGCATTAGAAACGCGGCCGGGCGCAACGGGAGGATGCGCCGGGTCGAGATGTCTTGATTTCTCATCGGGAAACTGACGATGCAAGGGCAAAGGCAGGGAATGAAACTCTCATATCTGGGCAGCGACGCCGAAGAGCTGTCCGAAGTTCTGACGCGCTGCATCGGGCCTGTCCGGGTGCAAAGGCCGCTGAAAACGGACCTCTCCTACAGCTATGAGTTCGCCGCCGCCGGACGGGTCGCCTTCAGCCGCGTGATTTCGCGGGGCACTCTTAGCATCGGACAGAAGGACGAGGTGCCTAAGCTGCTGATATTGCTTCCCCTGCACGGCTCCGCCTGCGTGAAGATAGGACGGAGCGAGAATCTGATTTCCAAGCCGGGCGAAGCTGCGATCCTCGACGGCAACAGACTGTCGGAACTGCAGATCGAGGGAAGCCGCAGCCACCTTTCCTTCGTCATAGACCAGGAAGATATTTTCCAGCGCCTCCGTGGCTCCCTGGAACGGCCGGTCTACGGCTCGCTCGACTTCACCCCCCAACTCGACCTCGCAGCCGGGGCCGGCCAGATCATCTTCAGGCTGTCGCAGATCATGGCCACCTGCCTCGGCGCGGACGGCGGGATGCGTGATATGCCCGAAACGCTTTCCCATCTCTCAGGAAGCATCGTCAACCTGCTTGTCGATACGGTGCCGCATCGGTTCTCCACCGCCTTGAATCAGGGCGAGTGGCTGCCGTCACCGAGGCACGTCAAGCGTGCAGTTGATTTCATGCACGCCAATCTCGACAGGCCGTTGTCGATGACCGAGATCGCGGAGGCGGCCGGCATCGGCGTTCGGTCCCTGCAGGAGGGCTTCAAGCGCTTCAAGGGCACGACGCCGATCAGCTACCTCGCCCAGCTTCGCCTGCAAGCGGTCCATCGGGATCTCTTGAAAGCCGGCCAAAGGGTTTCAGTGGCGGAAATCGCCCGCAAATGGGGCTTCAGGCATATGGGTCGCTTCGCGACCGAATATCGCAAATGCTACGGGTGCCCGCCTTCGGAATCGCTAAGGGGTCGGCCCCTTCACTTGGATTCGGGCGATTGAAAAATGCGCGGCGGCGCCGCACGGGCCACGACCGACTGCTGATGAGACAGAAAAACGCAGCCGCCAGACGCCGCCCAATACGCCACCGTCACGTACTGTGTTTAGGCGAGCGGCGCTTCCAGTTACTGCATTTTTCTACCGTCGAATCCGCGACGGCTCAGGGAAACATGCGGCAACGTCACCGCTCCACGGGCATAACGCAACAGGCATGGACCGGCTCGTGCGAGCCGATCCCCCTGTACAGGTCGGGACGATCAATGATAGCCCGCCTCGCCGGTAAAGAGATCATTCAGCTTGTATGCCACCTCGGTCCGGTTCGTCGCCTTCAGCTTCTTCATGATGTTGCGGATATGGACCTTCACGGTACTTTCGCGAAGGTTGAGCTCATAGGCGATAATCTTGTTCGCCTTGCCCTTGCGAAGCGCCTGGACGACCTCCGCTTGCCGAAGCGTGAACATGCCGGCCAGCGGCGGCGCCTCCGGCCTTTGGTTTTCGATCAAATGCCGGACCGCGAGGACGCTGCTCGCCGGCAGGAAGATTCCGCCCGCTATCGCCAATCCGATCGCTTCGATGCAGACCTCCACGCCAACGGAGGTAGGGATATATCCCCGTGCGCCGCATTCGAGCACCCGCAGGATCTGGGAGAGGTCGTCGATATCGGAGAGGACGACGATCGGCACCGGCCGGAACTCGGAGGCGAGTTTGGCGATTTCGGCGGCGACGTCGGCAACCTTGCGCGCGCCGATATTGAGGAGAACGGCCCCGATCGGCGGGCATTTGCTCTGCTTCGCCCTCCATTCATCGATGGAACCGAAGGCACCGACTTCCATGCCGAGCCCATGGGTGGTTAAGGTCCTCGCCAAGCATTCACGATCCAAAGCGCGGCTGTCGAGCAGAAGCAGGCAGCGTTTGTCGACCCCCTCCGCCTGCTGCATTTCCCCATCTCTCGCAAGCTGGGCGAGGCTGTTTGCACCGAGAGTCTCCTGCGCAAACGCCGGCATTTTCTCAAATCTCGAAATCAAGGTAGCCATTGCAAAATCCCCTTAAAAAAGATCTCTATAGATACAAGCGCCACAACCCCGAAGGTCCTGACCCGTAAAAGTTTCTGGAAATACTCAAAATACCACTTTCGAACTAATACTATCGGCGTCGCTCTTCAGGAGAAAAACTTAAACTCGACACTGCATCATCAAAAATAAACACGTAATACACAATAGTCTAGTAGAGCATCACCGAAAAAGGAAGAGAGCCCGCTAGAAGGCCGCGCCGTCGCCCACATATGGGCGATAATGATCTGCGGCTCTGTTGCCCGTCTCCTTCCGCCCGGTGGCGGCTGACGGGGTCGGGTACTTTCCGAGCGGATGACAAGCTTTCTCCTTTCCCGAATGAGCAGCGCCACAAGCCCAGGCTCCGCCCCCTACAGCGCCGTCTTATCAGACGCTGCATGTCTTTAGGGAGACATGCAGTAAGGCGAAGCATCGGATTAGGTGACGCCTGATCGCATTTGACAATTTCAGAAAAAGAGGGGATGGCTACCGCCTTCGACGGCTCACCGGTCTCCCCCATCCGCCTTTCGCAGTATTCACGGCGCAATTGGAAGCGGCAAGCGGCCGATGATGCGACCGCAGCGGACCGGCTTTCCGGCAGGCCCAGCCCTGCCGGAGGCGCTCAGGTCGTGGAGCGGAACTCCTTCAGCGCCGATGACTTCCGGTCCTGAAAGCTGCGATAACGAGCCGCCGCCTCGGTCCGGTTGTGAGCGCCCAGCTTGGTGATGATATTGTGCAGGTGGATTTTCACAGTATGTTCCGACAGGCGGATTTCAGCCGCGATGAGCTTGTTCTGCAGCCCGCGGGAAACCATCTCGAGAATCTGCAGTTCGCGGGCGGTCAGGTCGGCAACTCCCTCGACCTCGCTGCGCGCGTTCGTGGCGATCCCATTGTCGGACGGCAAGTGGTGAGCGCCTTTGCTGGCCTGGAAGATCAGTTCCGGCGGAAAATAGGCGCCGCCGCAGAGCATCAGCCGGATCACCGACAGCCATACGTCAAGTCTGACGTTCATGGGCAGCATGCCCCGGACGAGGGGCGACCTCAGAAGGTCGGCGAAGGACGTATTCTGGCCCTGTCTATGCGGTTCAATGACCGCCGTGAGGGCTTGAGGGTGCAGGTGCAAGAGTCGGGTAGCGGCTCCCTCGAGTGCCCTCATCAGGCCGATGTCGACAAGAATCAAGGCGACTGGATACAGGAAGGACCGGCATGCGGCATCGACGTCGTCGACCTGGTCGACGAGCACCCATGGAAATTCGCGTTCCATCGCCTCGATTAGCCGCTCCGAAACGCTTCCGACGCTCGATACGATCAGAATGACGCGGCGGGGCTCTGCCCGCCGTTTACCCTCCGCAAAGCCTGAGGCTCCAACTCTACCCTGATCAGCCACGTTCCGTAACGCCATACCCCTCACCCGCTCCATCGATCGGCAACTGCTGGTCGATCGAACCTGCGCAATTCACGTCGCTTACGCGAACTCTAGCTGAGGGCGCACCCAGTAGCGACGAAGCAAAAAGTGTGACCTATCCATTGAAAGTTTACTGGTCGGCGAAGCTTTGCCCTGCCCTGCTTCATCCAAATGAACGAGAGCAGTACCGCGACAGCATCCATCTAGTGAAGCCTTGAGAGCCCTCTGCGCGCGCTAGGGCAGCCGCATGACGAGGGCGCCAGCAAGCGTCGAAGCTAAGTGAGATCGCAGACGTTGATCCCCATTGTTCCGTTCCGTCTTGCACCGATATATTTGCTGAGGAATTGGCAACACTCGCGAAGTCCTGGGATGTCGTCCAAGAGCAGTGATGTATCGCTCGACGGACCCCAAGGATTGACCTCAAATCGATCTCGCAACGGAATAAGTCCGGAAGTGCCTTTCTCTAGCAGCTGCGGTTGCTCATGCACCGATCGCCACGGCATTTGGAACGCGAACTAGGTCAATTAAAAGAAGGGTTTGAGGATAGAGAAAGCTGCGCCAAAAGGCGTATGTTCTTTCCTCGCCATATGCTTCAAGTGTACACATTTTTCTGCACTGTTCAGACGCGAACAAATGACAGAGACTACGATAACGATATTGCCGATATATTTTTGATATTATCTCGCACTTTTTCAGAATCCTCAGATTCTTATAGTAATTAGTATTGTTTCGAGGCAAATGTGGTTAACGAAGTAAGCGCGTTTCGCAATAGCCCAGAAAACAGCTCCCTCGACCCCAACGAAAGTTTGACGAGCGGCGGAGGGGAACCGGCCGTAAGCTCTTCCGGCCCGATCGACCGCGGGGAGGCCCAGGCCAACGCTGCTCCCGACGACGCCGGTGAAACACCGCACGAGACGGAAACGGAAGCGCGCCTGCCGCAAGAGCGGCACCTTGTGGTCATCGACGGGCGGGTGCTCTGGCGCGACAGCCTTGCACGAAACATCGCCGCCGACCATCCCGGCAAGCCCATCCTCACATTCGAGTCCTCCGCCGAATGGAGACGGCAACGCGAGGAAACTGCGCCGCCGTCGGCCATCCTCTTGAACATCGCCGACAAGAAGATTGATGATCCGGCTATCGAACAGGACATCACGGCACTCGCATCAGAGGTCGCCCCGGTGCCGGTGATCGTCCTGTCCGACAGGGACGACCTGACCCAGATCGTAAAAGCGCTGAGATGTGGCGCAAAAGGCTATATTCCTTCCTCGGTAAGCGTCGATGTCTGCATCGAGGCTATCTCGCTTTCCCTGGCTGGCGGCATCTTCGTTCCCGCAAGCAGCGTGTTCGCGATGCGCCACCTGTTCGAAACGGAGGGCGCCGCCGAGCGACCGTTGGCCGGTCTGTTCACCGACCGCCAGGCGGAGGTGGTGGAGGCCCTGCGGCGTGGGAAGGCAAACAAGGTCATCGCCTACGAGCTCAACCTGCGGGAAAGCACGGTCAAGGTCCACGTCCGCAACATCATGAAGAAGATCAAGGCGGCCAACAGGACCGAGGTCGCCTACAAGATCAACGACCTGTTTCCGGATCACCCCTCACAGGAACCACGTGTGACGAGCGCGGACGATCGCGGCTCCGAGAAGCGCGAATGAGGCGACATCGCTTCTGCCGTCCTGCGATAAGGCCAAGGGTAGAGTGTTGTTGCAGTCAGGCAGAAATCACCCGACCTTCGGCGCCGAATCGACGCGGCAAGCACGTGGCGCAGAGCAAGTTCGATCGCAGGTAGATCGCCTTGCCGACCTCATGAAACGCAATATCCATAGCGCGCAACTTCTGTCCGTATGACGCCGAGATGTCTTGGCCGCGCGATATTTTTGTGGAGCTTTAGTCCGTCCGGAAGGACGAATAGCGCCGTGCGATTCTTCATTCGCGAGAATGGGATGGCGGGATAGCTTCGCACACCCCGGGAAGCGGAAAACAGGTGGCGCCGGCAGCTGCAGCCGGCGGCCTCTATTTTCGCTTTGCCTGTGGCCAGACCCGCCTCCGCTTGGGGAAGGTAACAGCGAAGTGGACAGGATCTCTATTGCAGCCACGTCATTTCGCGGCGTCGATCCGGATGAACTTGCAGCCGTCCTGTCCACGCCTGCTTCTCCAATCAAAGTCAACAGGCTGAGTGGTGAAGCACTTTCGTTTGACTGCGAGTTCTATTCCACCGGGGTTATATCCTTCGGCAGCTGCGCCTATGAAGGCGAAATGGAATGCAGGCGGCAGGCGCCGAGCGACAAGCTGCTGATCTTCCTGCCGACACGAGGAGCTGCCCTGTTCGAGCCCGGCGGCAGGGAAATCTGGTCGCGGCCGGGACACGGAACGATCGTCGATGGAGCGCGCAGTGAAGGCGTTCGGCTATATGGCCCGCGCCGGCACCTCACCTTGTTCATCGACCAGCGCAAGATTGCCAATCACCTGATCAGCATTCTGGAGCGGACCATCAGCGGCAATATCGAGTTCTACCCGCATATGGATCTCAGCGCCGGGCCGGGGCTGGCTTTGGCACAACTTGTCGAAACCACCTGCGAGGGGCTGCGGGGCGATGCCCCTTTGCGGCAATCGCCGCTGGCTCTCGCGTCGCTCGGCGATGCGGTGACCCATCTCATACTGGAAGCCGTTCCGCATCGCTACTCGGACCAGCTTGCCAGTACGGCGCCGCTGCCGGCGCCGAGGCATGTGAAATGGGCGATCGATTTCATGCATGCCCATATCGCGGAGCCGATTACCCTGGCGGATATCGCCGCGGCGGCGAAGGTCAGCGTCCGCACGCTGCAGCAGGGATTCCGGCAGTTCCGCATGACCACCCCCATGGCCTATCTGCACGAAATGCGGCTGACCGCCGCCCACCAGGATCTCATCAACACCCATGAGACCCATAGCGTCGCCGATATCGCCTTGAAATGGGGCTTCACCCATCTTGGCCGCTTCGCAGCCGACTACAAGAAGCGCTTCGGCGTCCTGCCTTCGCAAACGATGCGAGGCCGCTGAGGGCAGGCGGCAAAGGCAGGGCCGGCTCTGACGCAACGCCGCTACCAGCCGGTCGAGCCGCAGGAGAGCCGCCCGACAACAGCCTGTTACCATGGGAACGCCGAATTACGGCAGAGCTGTCGATAAAAGGAGCGGCGCAACTGGACGCGCCAGCATCCGAACGAAGAACCTGCCGATGACGCCTAAACGTTTTGCCGAATGTCTCGCCAGTTTGCGATGGACGACGATCGACCTGACATCCGCACTCCAATGCCAGCTCGCCTGGATCGAGGCGATGGAAAGCGGACAGGCCGAAATCCCGGAAGACCTGGCCTGCTGGCTGGAAAGCCTTGCGAAATTCCATGAGGCGGCGGGCATTCCAATCCGCTATCGCGACCTTGCGCAGTTTTGACGGGAGGTCTGCGGCTTCCGTCCGGTCCGCCAGGTTCAGGCAATCCGCGCGCCGCTCGCATCGAAATACCGCCTGCGCTCGCGCGGCGCTGTCAGCCATACTGTCGATCCCGACGGAATGTCGTCGCTCTCCCGCAACTCCACAACGACATTCTGTCCGTCGCCGAGCCTGCAATAGACATAGCGCGTGCCACCAAGATATTCGGTGAATTCCACGGTCGCCTGCACGGCATCCGGTCCGCTGGCGACGATCCTAATATGTTCGGGCCGCATGCCGAAGACGATCCTATCGCCGGGTCGAAGTCCATCCAGGCGCGCGTCCATCTCGCAGGCGGCGAGCCGCATCTTTCCCGGGCCTCGCCATTCCGCGTCGAGCAGGTTCATGCGCGGCGAGCCGATGAAGCCGGCGACGAAGGTGTTGAGGGGATTCTCGTAGACATCGCGCGGCGCCCCCGTCTGCTCGATCCTGCCGTCCCGCAGGATGACGATCTGATCGGCAAGCGTCATCGCCTCGGTCTGATCATGCGTCACATAGATCATCGTGTTGCCGAGTTCGCGGTGCAGCCGCGCGATCTCCACACGCATCGAGACGCGCAGCTCGGCATCGAGATTAGAGAGCGGCTCGTCGAACAGGAAGACGTCCGGCTTACGCACGATCGCCCGGCCGATCGCCACGCGCTGGCGCTGGCCGCCCGACAATTGTCCCGGCCGCCGGTCGAGCAGATGGTCGATCTTGAGGATCCCGGCCGCTTGCCCGACGCGCCGCTCTATTTCGGTACGCTCGGTACGGGCCATCTTCAGTCCGAATGCGAGATTGTCTCGCACACTCATATGCGGATAAAGCGCATAGGACTGAAAGACCATGGCAATGCCGCGCTCGGACGGATCGAGATCCGTCACGTCGCGACCCTTGATGGCGATTTCCCCGTCGGTCACCTCCTCGAGCCCGGCGATCATCCGCAACAGCGTCGATTTCCCGCAACCCGACGGGCCGACGAAGACGACGAAGTCTCCGTCCCTGATCGTCAGATCAATACCATGGACGACCTGCAGCGCACCGAAGCTCTTGCGCACGTCGCTGAGTGCCACACCGATCCTATCTCGTTCGGTCATCTAGGCGCCACGCTTCTCGGCTTGCAGCCAGACGAGCATTTCGCCGGGCGCGCGGTTGTCCCAGAGGTGGTAAGGCACCAGGCGCAGATTTGCCTCGTGCCTGGTCGGCGGTGTGGCGCGATACAGCGCCTTGCCCCAGTCCGTCGGGTCCTCGCGCTCGACCGGTAACTCCACGGCGATCGCATCTTCGAGGTCTTTCATGATCGACGTCTTCGTTTCAGGAAGGTCCTTCGGCACGACGATGGCACTGAGATTGCCGCCATTGTCGATCTCCTCGGCGCAATAGACCAGTGGCCCGCGCATCAGCGCGACACGGCCGGCATCCTGCCGAACTTTCGGATTGGCGTATTGCGGCCGAAGGGTCAGCGGCAGGTCGAGCGAAACCTCGTCGCCATCGGTCCACGTCCGCTCGATGCGGGCATAGCCGTCCAGCATCACGGCATCGAGATCGATGCGGCCGCCATTGACCGAAAGGCCGGCGCCATCCGCCCATTCCGGAATGCGCAAAGACAAGGCGAATTGCCGCGGCTGCTTGAGTTCGAGCCGGATCGAGACCTTACCGTCCCAGGGATAATTGGTGACTTGCCGCAACGTGACGCCAGAGCCGCCCAGTTCCAGCCGCGCGGTACTTTCCCCATAGAGATGAACGGCGATCTCGTCGGCCGCGACGCCATACATATAGGCACCCACCGAGGCGACGAGCCGGGCGATATTGGGCGGGCAGCAGGGGCAATTGTGCCACTTCCAACGATGATGCTTGCCGGTGCTTTCCAGCGGATTGTCATAGAAGAAGGTCTTGCCGTCCAGTGAAAGACCGGTCAGCGCGCCGTTGTAGAGCGCCTGTTCCATGATGTCGGCGAAGCGCCGGTTCGGGCCGCGCCCTAGCATACGGCTTGCCCAGAAGACCAGCGCGACCGAGGCGCAGGTCTCGGCATAGGCCGTGTCGTTCGGCAGGTCGTAATAGTCGGTGAAGCCTTCGTTCTTCGCCGACGGGCCGATCCCGCCCGTTACATACATCTGCTTGGTCGTAAGATCGTCCCACAATGTCTCGAGTGCTGTTGTGAGCGTGTCGTCCTTGTACTCCGTGGCGAGATCGGCCATGCCGGAATACATATACATGGCGCGAACCGCATGGCCGACGACCTTCTTCTGCCGGCGCGCGGGCTCGTGGGACTGGCTGTATTCGTAGGTCTTTTGGATATAGTCCTTGGGCGAACGGCCGTCGCGGATCGCCTCCTCCGTGAAGAAGTGCGGCTCCTGGCCGCGCTCATCGATGAAGAACTTCGAAAGCTCGAGATACTTCTTCTCGCCGGTGACGCGCGCCAGCTTGACAAGCGCAAGCTCGACTTCCTGATGGCCGCAATAGCCGGCGATCTGCCCCTCGCCATGGCCGAATTTGCCGATCATGTAGTCGGCAAAGCGGCACATGATGTCGAGCAGCTTGCGCTTGCCGGTCGCCTGGAAATAGGCGACCGCCGCTTCGATGAGATGACCGGCACAATAGAGCTCGTGATGGTCGCGCAGGTTCGTCCAGCGCCGCTCCGGCTGCACGCGCTGGAACCAGGAATTCAGATAGCCGTCCTTGTCCTGCAGTCGCTCATACATGTCGATGATCTCATCGGCTCTGGCCTCCAGTTGCGGATTGGGCTTGCGGTAGAGCGAATAGGCAATGGTTTCGATCGACTTCGCCAGATCGCTGTCCCAGAACATCTGGGTCGTTCCGCCCCACGGCTGGATGGGGATGATGATCCCCGGTCCCGGGCGCCTCACGTCGAGCGCCTGCAACATCCCCGCCTCGACGCAACGGTCGAGCAGAATCTCGGCCGTGGCGTTGCAGACAGCGTCCTGCCACTTGCCCCAAAATCCCCCGACTTGCACATCCGGAACGGCCACGGGCCTGAACTGACGGTCCTTCTTGCTCATGATATCCCTTTCTCTCGTCATTTGACCGCGCCGGCCATCAGCCCGCGCATGTAGTAGCGTTGCAACAGCAGGAAGACGATGAGACACGGCACCACCATGACGGCAACGCCGGCCTGGACTGCACCCCAGTTGATCGCTCCGAGGCGACCGGCGCGGACGGCCGTCATCAGCACCGGTAGCGTATAATTGTCATTGCTGGAGAGCAGCACGAGGGCCGCGAAGAACTCGTTCCAGGCATTGAGAAAGGCAAAGATCGACACCGTCGCGACGCCGGGCATGACAAGCGGCAACAGCACCCGCACCAGCAGCTTCAGGTCGCGGGCGCCGTCGATGCGGGCCGCCTCCTCGATCTCTTTCGGCACCGCATCGAAGGCGTTGCGCATCATGAAGACCGAGAACGGCAGTTGCAGCGTCACATAGACGAGCATCAGGCCGAACAGCGAATTGTTGAGTCCGAGCCGCGCCAGGATGATGAAAAGCGGCGTCAGGATCGACTGGAACGGGATCATCAGCGTCGCGATGATCAGGACGAAAAGCGCATTCTTCAAAGGAAAGCGGTAGCGGGAGAAGCCATAGCCGGCAAGCACGCTGATCGCGACGGTCAAGACCACCGTTCCAAGCGACACCACCAGCGAGTTCATCGTGTGCTGCCAGACGCCAGAGCCGAAGCCGTCGAGGATGCGATAAGCATCGAAGCTGATACCCGACAGCGGCCATGGCGGCAGCGGCGGCAGACCGGATTCGCTGTTCGGCCGGAACGATGCCAGGAAGCCGATGCCGAAAGGAGCCAGGAAGAAGAACGCCGTACCGATGCCGATCCCGTGATAGGCGACCCGGTCGCGCAGCGCCTTGCGGGCGCGGATTTCCCGGCGCGTCCTCATGGCCTCTCATCCCCCACCTTGAGCAGCCAGAGCTGGAAAATGCTGATGGTGACGAGAATGGCGAGGAGCGCGATCGACAGCGCCGCGCCATAGCCGAGATTGAAGGACACGAAGGACTGGTTGAAGATGTAGTAGACGACCGAGATCATGCGGTTCTGCGGGCCGCCGCTGGTCATGATATAGAACTGGTCGAAGGCGAGGATGGAGCCGGTGACCGACAGGATCAGCGCCAGCGCCATGGTCCGACGCATCAGCGGCAGCGTCAGGTAACGGAAGCGCTGCCACCGCCTCGCGCCGTCGATACGGGCCGCCTCCGTCAGCTCCGCCGGAATCGCCTGCAGCCCGGTGAGCAGGATGATCATAGTGAAGCCGGCGATCTTCCAGACGACCATGACGATGATGGTCAGGAATGCCGTATCGAAATCGGCCAGCAGATTGATGCGGCCACCGGTTAACCCGAGCCGCTGAATGAGCGGGGCGAAGAGGCCGCTGTCGACATTGGCAAGCCACACCCACAGCAGCGAGGCCGAGGCGAGCCCGACGACGACCGGCAGGAAGATGATCGTTCGATAGGCGGAAACCAGCGGCCGCGGCTTCTCGACGAACATCGCCAGCGGAAAGGCGACGGCGAAGATCGCGATGGTGACGATGATCGTATAGTGCGCCGTAAAGCCGAGCGCCGCCATGAAGCGCGCGTCGCTCACCATGCGGACATAGTTGCCGAAACCGATCCAGGCCGGCTTCCCGAGCAGCGGCCACTTGTGCAGGCTCATCCAGACGGTGAAGACCACCGGCAGGACAAAGAACACTGTCACCAGCGCCATCGCGGGTGCGATGTAGAGGAGGCCGCGCCAGCCGGACCGCTTCCTCTTGCGGTGATGCAGCGACGGAAATGCGATGCCCGACATCGTCATGCGTGTTTCTTCGATCCAGGTGCGGGTGCTGGAAAGGCAAAATTGCCCTCCCAGCGGTACGGGACTTATTGTCCGGCGTCGATGATCGACTGCATCTCGGATTGCGCATTCGAGAAGGCGCCGTCGACGTCGTCGCCATAGATCGCCGCATTGATGAAGGTTGCCCACGGGCCGTTCGATGAGTTGATCAGGTCGTTGAACTGCAGCGTGTAGGGCGTCTTTGCGACTGCGATCGCCTCGATGCCGACCTTGAGGCGCGGATCGAGCCCTTCGAGAACCTCACCGGCAATATCGCCGCGGGTCGGCAGGCTGCCGTATTTCGCCATGATTTTCTGGCCCTCCATCGAATAGGTATATTCGAGGAATTTCTTGACCGCTTCCAGCTTCGGCGTGCCCTTGGTGACGACGAAGTTGTCGCCGCCGGCAAAGGAAGACGGCTTGCCGTCGACGCCCGGGATCAGCGTGACGCCGAAGTCGATCTCCGGATGCTGGGTGACCAGCGTGCCGATGGCGAAGGCACCGATGCTCTGCTGGCCGATCTTGCCGTTCGTGAAGGTCAGGAAATTGACGCCGTTGTCGCTGGCGGAACCGGCGGGGACCGTGTCCTTGGCGACGAGGTTGCGATAAATGTCGACGGCCTTGCGCATTTCAGGCGTGTCGAGTGTCGCCTTTTTGCTGTCGGTCGAGAGGATGTCGGCGCCCGCCCCCCAGACGAGCGGCGTGAAGGTGAAGATCATGCAGCCGCCGCAGCCGCCTCCGGAGAAGTAGAAGCCATAGGTGTCGCCGCCGAGCGCGCGGATCTTCTCGGCATTGGCGGTGATCTCCTCCCAGGTTTTCGGCGCCTTTTCCGGATCGAGGCCTGCCTTGCGGTAGAGCTCCTTGTTCCAGGCGAAGATCGAGGTCTCGACCGAAAGCGGAAGGCCGTAGATCTTGTTCTCATAGGTGCCGAGCTTGACATGCGACGGCGACAGCGAATTGAAATAAGGAAGCGATTTCGCCCATTCGCTGAGGTCCTCGAGCTGCCCGGCGGCCGCAAAAGCCGGCGTATAGATGAGGTCGAGCGACAGCGCATCCGGCGCCTCGCCGCCGGCGATGGCGGTGGCATATTTCTGCACAAGTTCGGAAAAGGGAACTTCGGTGAGTTCCACCTTGTCCTCACCGGCAGCATTATAGGCCTTGACGACCTCCTTGAAGGAGTCGCCGATACCAGAGCGCACCCACATGCTGATCGTTTCGGCGGAAGCAACGGAGAGCCCCAGCCCGTAGGCAAGCGTCGTTGCGGCAAGTAATCTCTTCAACACTTTTCATTCCTCCTCTTGACCGGAGTCGCCTCAATGCAGGCCCCTCCTCCTCGCTCAGTCGCACTCGGCCGGCGAGGCCTAACCAGGCGCGCTCATTCAGTTGGTCTGGGCGCCACCACAGGATTGCCGGACGACCAGCTTGCAGGGCAGCTTGCGCAAGCCCGGCTCGGCCGGGCGTCCTTCGGCAAGTGCAAGCACCATCAACCCGGCCTCCCTGCCGAGTTCCTTCAAGTTCATGTCGATTGTCGTCAGCGGCGGTCGGGTCTGTTCGGCCAGGATTTCCCAATTGTCGAAGCCGATGACGGAAACCTCCTCCGGCACCCGGACGCCACGCTCCCGAAGCGCATCGATGACGCCGCGGGCGATCTGGTCGTTGCCGCAGAAGATGCCGTCCGGCAGCACGCCGCCGGCACCCCACAGATCGGCAATCGCCTGGTGCCCCCAACTCTCCGACCAGACGCCATAGCGCACCGAGCCAGCCTCGCCCGCCTCGTTTATGAAGGCGGAGGCGCGCTCGCGTACGGAAACGAAATCCTCGGGGCCGGTGATATGCACCAGCCTGCGGCGACCGAGCTTCTTGAGCCAGGCCGTGGCGAGCGTCGCCCCCTGCGCGTCGTCGGCCGTGAATGTGACACTTTCCGGCGCTCCGGCGGTGAAGGCATAGATAACGGGCACCGGCAGGCCAGCGAGATCGACCGGGAGAGACCTGTCGATCCGCTTGCCTGTCGCGATGATGCCGTCCACCTGCTTGTCCAGCATGGCGTCGACATGGACCTTGCCGAGGACCGGATCGTCCTCGATGGCGCAGAGGAAGACCGAGACGCCGTGATCGACCAACGCCTCCGAAACGCCGGCCATGACCGGCAGGGTGAAGCGGCCATAGGTGTCGTTGGTCAGAAGCCCGATGGTGAACGACCGGCTCGAGAGCAGCCCCCGCGCCAATGCGTTCGGCCGGAAGCCTATTTCAGCGGCCATCCGCTTGATCCGCGCCCGCGTCTCGGCGGCCATGCGGCCATTGTCGTTCAGCGCCTTCGACACCGTCGAGACACTGACCCCGGCCACCCGCGCCAGATCGTGAATGGTCACGCGTCCGCCTCTGGCCCGCTGCGTCGTCAAATCAGCCTCCGCCTTAGATATAAAGGTGAGAAAACCTTTTCGCACGACAGATGTCAAGGTGAGAAAACGTTTTCTCACTGCCGGCGTTTCTGGACATCTTCGAAGGTCGGAACGCAACACCAGCCGTGCCGCTTGGTCCGTTGCCGCCGACGTGCTCGAAAATATTCGCGCCACGGCCGATCGAGACGCGCGAATTGAGCGCCGATCCTCCCTTGCACGCAAAGCGGCATCTGCAATCTGGCGGCTCAGGTCTTTCCTTCCGCTTCGGCTCCCATAGGTAAAGATTTGTAAGCAACGCAACGGGAGCGGAAATACATGTCCTTACTGATCAGTGTGCTTGTGACCTTCCTCGTCGTCATCCTGGTGCTCTACCTCGTTAACCGGTTGCCGCTGGACGGACGAACCAAGCAAATCGTCCAGGTGATCGTGATTATCATCGGCGTCCTGTCGCTGCTGCGGTATCTCGCGGTTTTCTAATGCAGCCGCGCCAATTGGCAGCAATGCCGATGCAGCCGTTCGTCAACGGCTCTCGCGTCGGGGAAAACAGGCAGTCGGGTTGCGAATCACCCCGTTCAAGGGTGATTATGGGCCGTGTTCACTGATCTCTGATTGCATAGCAGACTGGCCGCTCCAATAATCGAGTCGAGACCATCAACCCAGGATGGGTCTCCAGTATCGGAGGAATTCTTCAATGAACAGAAACGTGATCATCGGTATCATAGTGGTCGCGATCGTCATCCTCGCGGTAATCTTTCTGATGCCGGGTGGCACCGAACAGACTGCCGAGACGCCCCCGGCACCGGCCCCGACAGAACCGGCTCCCGCACCCGCGGCACCCGAACCCGCTCCCGCGCCGGCACCCGAACCCGCACCGACGACGCCGGCACCGGCGACACCAGAACCGACGACCCCGGCGCCCACCACGCCCGCGCCCGCTACGCCGCAATAGCGCTTCGGGCTATCGCGTAGGGAAGACCTCGCGCCCCCCGCCGGGCGCGAGTGTCTGAGACTGTAGCTCAGCAGTCCATCAGTCCGTCAAGGCGTGGATGCCGAGCATGTGGACGGTTTCCACCGCCGCCCCGGCTTTCGTGGGCGCCTCTCTTTCGACAGGGTAGTCTTCGATGCTGCCGCCCCGTCCCCACCGCGCGGCAAGACTCATCAGTTCTTCCTGCTCCTTCCGGAGCCGATGCCAGGCGAGAATATCGTCGGCATGGGCGGCATTCAGCCGCGGATCGTAGAAGCGGGTGATTTCTTCGCCGGCATCCCTGCGGGCGGCCTCCAACCGCTGCTTCAACGCGCTCGCCTCGTCCTTCAATTGGAAATAGCGGCGCATGACGGCAATCAGCGCAAGATCGTTCGGGCTGGCGTTCAACAGCGTTCCTCCGCGTCGTTTCCTGATAACCAAGCCTCCGGGAAGCGCGCCCGGCGTGCTCGGCCTTCGCCCGAAACTGTGACCCTTTTCCGGCAAAGAAAGGCATGAAGCGAAATTTCGCGCACGGCACTTCGATGGATGGCGGAGGACATCCGCGTCGCTCCGGCTGACCCGAAATGAGGAGGCAGCGCCGGCTTGCTCCACCTTTCGGCCTGTGCTGTAGAAGGGGCGCGCTGCTGCCGCAAAATGGCTGCGGCGCTGCAGGCAATCAACCAAAACGGAACGGCCTGGCATGGGATTGCCGGGCCGTCCATCTCAAAGGTGGCGTTCGGAACTAGGCTCGAAGCCGCCCGTCCGGCTCGCCCGCCAAAGCCTCGCCTTGCGCCTGGCGTCTGTTGTGGCGAATCGACGACCAGAGCGAAAGGCCGATCAGGCCAGCGCCGCCAAGGCCGGTGATGACCTCGGGGATATGGATGAGGGTCTGGAAGTACATCACCACGGAGAGGATCAGGATCGCGTAGAAAGCGCCGTGTTCCAGATAGCGATATTCGCTGAGCGTTCCCTTTTCGACCAGCATCACCGTCATCGAGCGGACATACATGGCACCGATGCCGAGGCCGATGGCGATGATGAACAGGTTCTGCGTCAGGGCGAAGGCGCCGATGACGCCGTCAAAAGAGAAGCTCGCATCGAGCACTTCCAGATAGAGGAAGGCACCGAAGCCGCCGCGGGCGGCGGCGCTCATCGTCTGCTCCGTGGCATCCAGAAGGCCACCGACGATCTCGACGACGAGGAATGTCAGCAGGCCGTAGACCGCCGCATGCACGAAGGCGATCGCCTCTTCCCCCTCGAGCAAGGTCGAGAAACCGAGAATGAGGGCGAGCACGAAGGCGATCTCGATGCCCCTGATGGTCGCGAAGCGGGCCATCTTGCGCTCGATCCAGGCGATCCAGTGGACGTCCTTCTCATGGTCGAAGAAGTAGTTGAGGCCGACCATCATCAGGAACGTTCCGCCGAAAGCGGCGATCGGCAGATGCGCCTCATGCATGATGCGGGCATATTCCTCCGGCCGGGCCGCTGCGAGGATGACCGCGTCGATCGGCCCGATATTCGCCGCGATCACCACGATCAACAGCGGAAAGACGATGCGCATGCCGAAGACAGCGATGAGGATGCCCCAGGTGAGGAACCGCTGCTGCCAGACGGGTGTCATGTCCTTGAGCTTGTTGGCGTTGACGATGGCATTGTCGAAAGAGAGAGAGATTTCGAGAACAGCGAGGACGGCACAGACGAAGAAGACCGTCAGCATGCCGCTGAGCGTACCGGTCGATTGCCAACCGACCCAGGCGCCGAGAACCAGACCGGCGGCCGTGGTGAGAAAGGCCCACTTGAAATAGTTAAGTGCGGCCGACTGCGAGTGAGACTGTGTCATTGGCGACCCTCCCCTGCCCGCGACTTCGTCGCGTTTGCAACCGAGAGGTTGTTGGATAGAAAAGAACGCACGGCCGAACGGCCACATGCGTGGAGCATGAGTGGAGTTTTCATGGTAGCGTTATCCGCCGGCTGATTTGCTGGCGGTACCGACATCACGAGAGCGCCGTAATAACTCTCGCCAGAGGGGCCCGGCACCAATGTTCCTCCCGCGATCCGATGTCTGAGAGCGGGAGCGTTTCTTTACTTAGCGACATCGAGCTTGGCGTCAAGACGCAAGAGGCAGCAACCATCGGGTTCCCTGCGGCTTTCACACGCGCCGCTGTTGCGGCGACATCGCCGCCGCCAGGGAACCAAAGACCGGCTCCACCAGTTTGATTTCCATCGGCAAACCAGCGGGCGAGGCAAAGCGTCATGCACTGTTTCTGGTGGGACAAGACCGTCGAATTGGAGCTCGGCGGAACGGGTGGTTATCGGGCCGTGAAAAGTACGCGGGAGGCTGTCGAATGCCTGTCGTCGCGTTGGCCGCAAAACCACGGCCGGGCGCTGGCGGCCGCCAAGCGGACCTGCCTCCAAGCACTGGACGGCAAGATCGCGACCGAGAAAGCCCGCAAGGCCTTCATCAAGGCGGCGGAGGAAGCGCACATATCGATTCGCAGTCAATAGTGGCGCATATTCTGATGTAGTCGAAGCCCGCCTTCGCGAGAGCGCCGACACGCAGGAGGGGCGAAAGGAGCGGCCATGATCGAGATCCCCTGGGAAAAACCCGTCAGCCTGAACATGCTGGACGGCAAGTGCCGCACCGTCGTTGGGCCGCTCGACGCAATAAAGTGTCTGCAAAGCGAGTGGCCGGTCCGCCACGGCGCCTATTACGGCTGCGCGGTGCGCACCTGCAATGCGGCGCTGAAGCATCGCAAAAGACCGGAGGAAGCTCGCGCCGCTTTCCTCGCCGCTTCCCGCGAAGCCTTCCTGACGATCGCCGCGCGCGCCGGCGTGGACCTCGCCGGCGATCCACATCGGCGGCTGGAGTGACCTGACCCGTCTTCATCCGCACCTCAAGGCGTTGCCAGCTTCCGACGGCGACATCGACCTCCGGGAACTCTTTTTTGGTTTCGGGCATTTACCGCGAGCCGACGAGAAGCGGATTTCCGCTTTTGGATTGGCCGGCTGCGGCCGGGACAATTCCGTGATTATCGCAATGAAAGGAACGGTCTCTCGGATGGCGAACAACTTCAGCAGATTTTCAACAGCCGTCGCGGAATATTCCGGCAGGCCGGTCACCTTTGTGGTCGCGGTTGCAACGGTCGCGCTTTGGGGTCTCACCGGACCGCTTTTCGATTTCTCCGAGACATGGCAACTGATTATCAACACCGGGACGACGATCGTGACCTTTTTGATGGTCTTCGTTCTCCAGAATTCGCAGAATCGCGATGGCACGGCGCTCCAAGCGAAACTGGATGAGCTCATCCTGACGAGCGAGGCCGAGAACCGTTTCATCGGAATTGAAAAACTCGATGACGGGGAACTGAAGCGTCTTAGCGAACTCTTGAAGGAGCATGCGGCGAGCGAGGGCGATCAGGCGCTGCATCGGAAGATCACCAAGGCCGCCGACCGGAAGCCGAAGCGCGCCGGGATCCGATAGTCCGCGCCCTCGCCGGGTGGAACTAAAAACAACGCAGGGCCGTTTGCCTGCAGGCACAGAGGAAGCGCGAGTCAGAATTTGCCCGGTTGATGAGGTCTTCATCCCAACCCGGCTCGGAACCGCGACAAGGAGGATGAGCATATGCACGTTGTCGGCACACAGGTTATCCCGGAACAGGGGGGAAGGGCCGGTTTCACCGTTGAGTTCGTCGGAGAGGGCGGCGAGATCGTCTCCGTCTCCCTGCGCAACGACGCCGCCCGCAGCCTCAACCGCATGAATGCAGTGGAGCGCGCCAAAGAGGTGATGATGGAACTCGCCAACACCGCGACCGATGTCCTCGAGAATGGCGAAGGCCAAGCGGACCAGACGAACATGCGCCGCAGTGCGCGTCACAACAAGGATACCGACGAGATGGAACGGCAACTCGACGAGGGGCTCGAGGACAGCTTCCCGGCGAGCGACCCCGTTTCCGTGACGGTTTCAACGATTCCGACAGACCGCGCGAAAAAGCACTAGCCATGGGCGGCGTCTCCTCTGTCGCGCTCGTCACCGGCGCGGGATCCGGCATCGGCAGGGCCACGGCACGTGCGCTCGCCAGGAGAGGCACCAGGGTCGGCGTGCTCGGGCGCACACGGCCCGAGCTTGAGGATGTCGCCGGAGAAATCGGCACCGAGGGCGGACAGGCGCTGGTCCTCGAGGCAGACGTCTCCGAGGAAGCACCGATGCGCGAGGCGGTGGACAAGCTCGTGTCCGACTTCGGCGGGCTCGACATCGTCGTCGCGAATGCCGGCATCAACGGCGTCTGGGCGCCAATCGACGATCTCAAGCCCTTCGAATGGGACGAAACGATCGCCGTCAACCTGCGGGGCACCTTTCTCACTCTGCACACGACAGTCCCCCATCTGAAACGAAGCGGTGGTGGCGCCATCGTCGTCGTCTCGTCGATCAACGGTACGCGAACCTTTACCACACCGGGCGCAACGGCCTATACGGCCACCAAGGCTGCCCAGGTCGCCATGGTCCAGCAACTTGCACTCGAACTGGCGAGGCACCAGATCCGGGTCAACGCCGTCTGCCCGGGCGAGATCGACACCAGCATTGCCGAGAATACGAGCTTGCGCCACGAGCAGGAAACGGCGATCGCGGTCGAGTGGCCGGAGGGACAGGTTCCGATCACCGGCGGCAGGCCCGGGCGCAGCGAAGACGTCGCCGAACTCATCCGCTTCCTCGTCTCGGATGAGGCACGGCACATCACCGGCAGTCCCGTCTGGGTCGACGGCGGACAGGGGCTGCTGCGCTGACTGATCCCCGCTTCGGTGACGGAAAAAGCCCCGCCGGGTGGCGGGGCCCATTATTCGCATCAGCACTATGGAAAAGCGCGGATCCGTAAGGGGCTTGCGGAGAGGGAACTGTTCCGCGCATTCCGATTGGAAAAACCGGAACCGCTCCGATTTGTTCCCGGCGAGCGGAAATAATCTGTCCTCCTCGGCTGAGGGGCTGCCTTCGGGGACCGGACGAGGAAATCATTAACTATCTTGCCGATAGAGCTTCCCCTAAGGCGAGTGCAGGGTGATTCGATGGAAGCCGAAGTGAACGAGCGGACGAGCATGTTGAAGGCCGGCGGGATTGTCGCATTTCCTCTCGAGGCGCGTAGCGGGGACGTCGATCGTTGCGCCCGGGAACTTGACCGGGTACACGGAAACGCCGCTCTGCAATATTGGAAAATGGAATGCCGCAAGCTTGCGGATGAGCTTTCCCAGCTTGGCCTCAGGGAGGACGAAATCCGCGGCCAAGTGCTCGCCTTCCAGGCCGAAGTTCAGGCCGCCATAGCGCGCCGCTACGAGCCGCCTGCCGCCGGAAAGAACCGATCCGACAGCAGGACATGAGCAGTCGCCGATCCGGCGCTCTCACTCTGTCCAGCTATGGACGGTGAACCGGGCTTCCTCGGCCGCTTTGATGAAGGCGCCGCGAGCAATATCCGGCTCGTCCTGTCCGTCGATCACCCGATCGCAGGCGGCGAGCGCCTCGCTCCTCGCAGTCCCCTCTCCGTCCGCCAATGGCCAATGATTCTTTAGGCAAAGCAATGCGTCACGCGTGCTCTGAACCCGAAGCACGCGGTTCTCTCCTTCGAGTATCACCGCTTCGCTCCACAGGCGGTCCTGCGTCAGGCCGGGCATGGCGTCATTCCTTCAAGCTGCTGTCTTTCCGGTTCGTGGCGGGACATGCCGTCCAGCACGAGGCCGCCGAGTTCCGGGTTAACGCGAATGATGTCTGCGAGCGCGATGATGCCGGCGGCGTGACGCTTTTCGTCGACGACGACGAGCTGCCGAATCCTCAGATCGTGCATCTTCTGGGCCGCGAGCAGGATGCTGTCTCCTTCCTCGCAGGATTCGGCCGCCACCGTCATGAACTCGAACACGGCCGTCGATGTCGACAATCCCTGGGCGACGACCGAGATCAGGATGTCGCGATCGGTGACGATTCCGAGGATCGTACCCACCCCCGGAACTTCGACCGGCAATGCGCCCACTCCGGTCTCCTTCATCAGCCGGGCGACGGACTGCGCCGTATCGGTCGGTGAAACGGTGTAGACCTGGCGTGACATCACATCGCGGACGCGCGACGCCTTATCCATAAGGGCCTTTTCCTCAGGGCCGGCCATCTACAAGGCTCCTGCCATTGACGGAGGCCGGCACCGCGATTTCCTCATCCGGCGATTTCTTGAGCGGCAGGTCGACCTGATGCGGCACGGCCACTTGCGGTTGCCATGCGTTCCGTTGCGCCTTCTTGCTGTGATTTGGATTTTCCGGCGGCCGGGCAACCCTCGGACGCATTTTCTTCACTCGCTGTCGCACGATTCAATCCCTTCTGTTGACGTGGACCTCCGCGCAAACGCGCGGACTTTCGGTTAACGCGCCAACAGAGAGTGCGGTTCCCTACAAATTTTCTTGGCTTTGCTGTTTAACCGCGTCGCGGTGAATCCGGATCGAGCGCGGCGCGCATCGTGGCGGCCCGAAGAATGGCGGTGATCTCCTCCGTCATTGCATTTTGCCTCGCGAAGGCC
The DNA here is from genome assembly GCF_002531875.1 of Sinorhizobium sp. FG01. Classification (NCBI taxonomy): domain Bacteria; kingdom Pseudomonadati; phylum Pseudomonadota; class Alphaproteobacteria; order Hyphomicrobiales; family Rhizobiaceae; genus Sinorhizobium; species Sinorhizobium sp. FG01. The sequence goes on along the minus strand of NZ_NWTB01000006.1, from coordinate 285,114 downwards.
TCCGAGGGGACGATTCCGGGATCTTCCTCATGATCCTGGACAACCCGGACCTCGTCGAGGACACGGTTGATCTCCGGCCAAACATCCTCGTGGCGCGCCAGCGCCGAAAGGATGGCAATTAGGATTTCCCGGTGGGCTGCCAGCTGAAATTCAATATCCTGCATGGTCGCCTCACAGACCAGAAGTGCGGCATGGAAGAAGTCCGCCATGCCGCAATTTGAATTATTACTGAACGACCTCCACGACCGCGCGGGTCTTGGGATTTATGACCACCCGCTTTTCGTTCACGATCGCATAGGCAAAGTCCGGCTGATCAGGAATGGTATGGATCTCCACCGTCTCCGGCAGGGGCTGTCCCACGACGATCTCCCCCTCAAAGGCCACGGATGGCGTCTTTTGCTCCATGACATAGGTCCTGACCTCACCTGGCAGCACGACAGTCGTTTGGGCAATCGCTGATGCCGGGAGGATCAGGGCGGCACAAATCAAGGCAAACTTCTTCATGATTTTCTCCTTTCTAGGACCCACCTAACCGAGTGCGACAGCATTTGGTTCCCGCAAACCGTTTGGCCCCTCCTGGCGAACATCTTTATCGTGCCAAGCAGAAATACTCGGATTCTGGCCCGACCTGGAGAGACGGGGGCGATCGATGCGAGCACCGGCGAATGAGCGATTTCGACGCTGCTCCCGTACCAAACGCCGCGAATTGTCCGGCTCTCCAGGAACCAAAACCGCAGACAGGCATTTTCCTTCGCGTCACCAAAAAAGTACTCAGGTCCAGAAGGGCGATATTTGATATGCCTGCCACCGCCGGTCACGCGTCGCAGCCCTCACCGCACATTGAAGAGCAGGTCGTGGACCTGATCCCGGCGTTGCGGGCCTTTGCGCGGACTTTTACGTCGGCGTCCTTCGAGGCCGACGATCTCGTCCAGGAAACGCTGCTTCGCGCCCTGCGCAGCATCGATCAGTTCGCACCGGGCACGAGCCTCAAATCTTGGCTGTTCACGATCATGCGCAATGCGTTCCGCACGCAGTACAAGATTCGCACGCGTGAAGGCCCGGGAAGCACGAACTGCGCGGAGTTGCCGATCCCAATGGCTCCTTCCCAGGAGTGGTCGGTGCTCAATGGCGAGCTGCGGACCGCCTTGGGGTGTCTTTCTCCCGAGCATCGCGAAGTGCTGGTGCTCGTTGCGGGTTTTGGCATGAGCTATAAAGAGGCAGCCGATATCTGCGACTGTGCGATCGGAACGATCAAGAGCCGACTAAGCCGCGCGCGCGATGAGTTGACCGTGCAGATGCACGGAAACCCCCTGAACTAGATAATGCACCCCCGGCCCGTCACTTCTTGCGGGCGTTGAGCGCCTCCTGCAACCGCTGTGCCAGTTCAAGCAGACGTTGCGGCACCGGTTCCTTTTCGATCTTGCCCAACAGAAATGCGATCCGCTCCTCGACGGCCATGTCTGCGTCTGCGTCCGTACGGGCCTTTGGTTCGCTCATTCGTCCGTCCTTCTTACCGGGGTGCCGAACCTAAAATATGGTCCCCGGTTCCTGGTGTAAATCACCAAAACGAAGCCGACACGAAAACCTTATCCCCTTGAATTGGAACAACTTTGCCGCAAGCGGCGCAGTCGGATCGTCACCGGCCGAAGGTTGACGGCGCCAGAAGTGTGGCGGCAGATCGGCCTCCAGGGTGCGCTCTCAGGACTTCGACACGTGTTCCTTCTTGCCCTTGCGCTTGGTCGACGCCATCTCCTCTAGCTCCTTTTCGCTCATGGAGTCGGCCATGCCCTTGGACGCCCCCTTGAGCTCGCTCTTTTTCATGTCGCCGCGCTTGGCGGCGAGCGCGGCACCGGCCGCCTTCTGCTGAGCCTTCGATTTTGCTGGCATTTCTCTTCCTCCGCTCACGCGAACCGAGAGGCCGCAGCCTGGCGATCACGCATCATTCGGCTCCGGGCCATCGGCCATGTCGAGGCCCTCGGAACCGGCGAGATCGGATTATGTTCCGCGAACTGCGCCGGATTGGAGAGGCTTTTATTGCGGCTCGGCGAGGCTCGTCGCCAGGATCTTGTCGATCCGTCTGCCGTCCATGTCGACGATCTCGAAGCGCCAGCCATCGAACTCGAAACATTCCCCGGCCTCGGGGAGATGCCCGAGGATGTGCAGCGCAAAGCCTGCGATCGTATGATAACCGCCGTCCTGCGGCCGGTCGCGCAGCTTCAGCCGGTCGAAGGCGTCATGGGCAGGCATCATTCCGTCGATGAGTAGGGACCCGTCCTCGCGTTCAATCACCGAGCGTTCCTCCGCCTCAAGATCCGGCAGTTCGCCGGCGATCGCCTCCAAGAGATCCGTCTGGGTGACGATGCCTTCGAGGCTTCCATATTCATCGACGATCGTCGCGAGACGGACGGGCGCCGACTTGAAGCGCTCGAGAACGCGGAAAACCGGGGTCGCCTCGTGGAGGATCAACGGTTCGCGCATGACGCCGAACGGGTTGACCGGCTTGCCGTCGAGCAATTGATCGAGCAGATCCTTCTTCAGCACCATGCCGATCGGCTCGTCGATATTGCCCCTGCCAATCAGCAATTGCTCATGCCGGCAGTCGCGGATCGTCCTGAGCACATCGGCCGGCGTATCGTCGGCATCGATCCAGTCGACGTCGACCCGTGGCGTCATGAAATCGGAAATCCGCCGATCGCCGATGCTGAAGATGCGCTGCACCAGCTCCTGCTGGGCGACATCCAGAAGCCCGGCCTCGTGGCTCTCCGCAACGATGAGCTTCAGCTCCGCCGGCGAGTGCAGCGAGGCCTCGCCTGCTCCCGTCCTCAAGCCGGCGAGACGCAGGACCATATTGCCGAGCCCGTTCAGCACCAGGATGGCCGGCCTGAGCAGAAACAGGAAAAGACCAAGCGGCCGGACGACTGCAAGCGCCGTACCCTCGCTGCGCTGCAGCGCCAGGCTCTTCGGCGCCAATTCTCCGAGCACGATATGGAGCGCGGTGATAATCACGAAGGAGATCACGGCGGCGACGGCGTGCGAACCGGCGATGGCCCAGAACTGCGGCAGGATCGACAGCAAGGGTTCGATAAGATGGGCGAGAGCCGGCTCGCCGATCCATCCGAGAGCGAGCGACGAGATGGTGATGCCGAGTTGCGTCGCGGCGAGATTGGCGTCCAGATTGTCGACGGCGCGGCGCAGCGCGCTCGCATTCATCCGGTTTTGCGTCACCAGTTCCGCAACGCGGCTACGCCGAACCGAGACCAGGGAGAATTCGGCCGCAACGAAAAAGCCGTTGGCAGCCACAAGCAGGAACACCGCCATGATTCCGAGAAAATCGAACAGGCTACTGTCAGGGGTGGGCATGTTCTCCTTTCAGGCCCTAGCGGGCCCAGCCGTTTCACCGAACGGGGAGTGTAGCACGCCGTTTCCAGCCGGCACGGCAGCTCTACCAGAATCTCGTAAGCCTGGATCGGACCGGGTGCTATCTGCTATTCGTTGTGGATCTCGAGCGTCTTGCTGAAGACCAGCGCGGCGATGGTGCAAAGGGCGCCCGAAAGCAGGTAGTAGCCAGCGAAAGCCAGACCGAAACGGCTGGTCAGACCCAGCGCCACCAGCGGCGCGAACCCCGCGCCGATCAGCCAGGACAGGTCGGAGGTGAGCGCGGCACCCGTGTAGCGATAGGCCCGGCCGAAGCGCGATGCGACGGCACCGGCAGCCTGGCCGAAAGACAGGCCCAGAAGGCTGAAGCCGATGATCACGAAAGCATTCCTGCCGGCGACGCCCGCCTCGAGCAGCATCGGCGCGACAAAGCTGAAGATCGCGATCAGCACGGCGCAGACGCCGAGGTGATAGCGCCGGCCGATGCGGTCGGCGACGAGACCCGAGGTGACGATGGCAAGAATGCCGCAGATGGCTCCTACGAACTGCACGATCAGGAACGAGCTCGCGCCGTGATCCGTGTAAATTTCCACCCAGCCGAGCGGAAAGACGGTGACGAGATGGAAGAGTGCGAAGCTCGCAAGCGGCACGAAGGCGCCGATAAGCACGTTGCGCCCATGTAATCGCAGCACTTCGGTGACCCGCCTTGCCTGCAGCTCGTGCTCCTCAAGCAGGGTGCCGAATTCCTTCGTCATCACCAGGCGCAGCCGCGTGAAGAGCGCCACGACATTGATCGCGAAGGCGACGAAGAACGGATAGCGCCATCCCCAGCTGAGGAAATCGGCCTCGGACAGGGACATCAGGAAATAGGCAAAGAGCGCACTCGCCAGCATGAAGCCGATCGGCGCGCCGAGCTGCGGGATCATTGCATACCAGCCGCGGTGATGCTGCGGCGCATTGAGCGCCAGCAGCGAGGCGAGCCCGTCCCAGGCGCCGCCGAGCGCAAATCCCTGCCCCAGCCTGCAGATCGCCAGCATGATTATCGCCCAGCCCCCGAGCGTTGCATAACCCGGCAGGAAGGCAATCGAAGCGGTCGAGCCGCCGAGAATGAAGAGAGCGATGGTCAGCTTGACGCCGCGGCCATAGGTCCGGTCGACGGCCATGAAGACAAGGGAGCCGACGGGACGGGCGACAAAGGCCAGCGCGAAAATGGCGAAGGAATAGAGCGTTGCGGTCAGCCGGTCGGGCGCGAACGGAAAGAAAAGCTGCGGGAAGACGACAACGGAGGCAATGCCGTAAACGAAGAAGTCGAAGAATTCGGCGGCCCGGCCGATGACGACGCCGATGGCGATATTGCCTGCCGATACGGGCCGGTCGTCGTGCATGCGCCGCGCGTCTCGCTCCATCGAGGAAGACGACGGGCCGAGGGACTGCTGCGTCACACTTCTCATAAACAAAGCCTCCCGCTGCTCGGCGCCGGTCTGACGCGCGCCTCTCAAGGCGATGTTGATCAAAGACCGGATCATATCAAGTCTTGAATTGCGAAATTGCGGCTTGCCGTAGTAAAAATCCGGGTCCTCCGGGACACGATCACCGGCAGCCGACATGCCTCGACTCTACGCCGCAATGCACAAGAATGCTGCGGTGCGACCAAAAACCTCATACCGTTTGACTCACTCCTACTTTAGTCGCAGGGCGGTCGTCATCAGAAAGGGCTCAGAAAATGTCAGCATTTCTGAAGTTTCCCCGCCGCTTCGCCCTCGTGCCGCCGCTGCTGCTGCTTGCGGGCTGTGATCTCGTGGTCATGGCGCCCTCCGGCGACATAGCGACGCAACAGCGCGATTTGATCGTGATTTCCACGGTCCTGATGCTGCTGATCATCGTGCCGGTCATCTTCCTGACGCTTCTCTTCGCCTGGCGATACCGCCGGTCGAACACCAATGCCACCTATGATCCGGAATGGCATCATTCGACCGCGCTCGAAGTGGTGATCTGGTCGGCACCGCTCGCCATCATCATCGCGCTCGGCGCCGTCACCTGGATCAGCACCCACAAGCTCGATCCATACCGGCCGCTCGACCGGCTCGACGCCGCGCGGCCGATCCCGGCAGACGCGAAGCCGCTCACAGTGGAGGTCGTCGCGCTCGATTGGAAATGGCTGTTCTTCTACCCGGACCAGGGCATAGCGACCCTCAACGAGCTCGCCGCACCGGTGGACGTGCCGATCAATTTCAAGATCACCGCATCCTCGGTGATGAACTCATTCTACATCCCCGCCCTGGCCGGCCAGATCTACGCCATGCCGGGCATGCAGACGAAGCTGCATGCAGTCATCAACAAGCCTGGCGAATACGACGGCTTCTCGGCCAATTTCAGCGGCGACGGCTTCTCGCACATGCGCTTCAAGTTCCACGGCGTTGACCGGCAGGGCTTCGACGCCTGGGTCGCCCGCGTAAAATCGCAAGGCACGGCGCTCAACCGCGATGCCTATCTGAAGCTTGAAAAGCCCAGCGAGCGGGAGCCGGTCCGTTATTTCGCCACGGTCGAGGCGGGCCTCTACGACGCGATCCTCAACATGTGCGTGACGGCCGGCAAGATGTGCATGCACGAGATGATGCACATCGACGCCATGGGCGGCGCGGGCAAGGAAAGTGTCGAGAACCGGGGGCGTCTTGAATACGACAACAGGCACGCCCTCGAAGAGGGCGCCGCGGCTGCGACCTTTCCGGCCACCGGAACACCAGCGCGCAGCCAGGCGGAACCGCAGGGTACCGGCGGCGCCAACGAACCGATGCAGCACGACATGCCGGGAATGGGAGGGCACGAGGGGCATTCGATGCCCGACGGGGGCGGCGATCCCGCACCGCCGCAACTCAACCACTAACTCTGGCCGCTTGCGCTAACATTGAACGGGTTTCCCATGTTCTCCGATCCAGATCTCCTGAAGTTCGTCTTTGGCCGGCTGACCCTCGAGGCGATCCCCTATCACGAGCCGATCCTCGTCGCGACATTCGCCGCCGTCGTCATCGGCGGCATCGCGCTCCTCGGCCTGATCACCTATTACCGGTTCTGGGGAACGCTCTGGCGCGATTGGCTGACCAGCGTCGACCACAAGAAGATCGGCATCATGTATGTCATCCTGGCGCTGGTGATGCTGCTGCGGGGCTTCGCCGACGCAATCATGATGCGCCTGCAGCAGGCGATCGCCTTCGGCGGCTCGGAGGGTTACCTGCCGCCGCATCACTACGACCAGATCTTCACCGCCCATGGCGTCATCATGATCTTCTTCATGGCGATGCCTTTCGTCACCGGACTCATGAACTTCGTCGTGCCGCTGCAGATCGGCGCACGCGACGTTTCCTTCCCGTTCCTCAACAATTTCAGCTTCTGGATGACGACCGCCGGCGCGATCATCATCATGCTGTCGCTCTTCGTCGGCGAGTTCGCGCGCACCGGCTGGCTCGCCTATCCACCGCTCTCGGGCGCCGACTACAGTCCCGGTGTCGGCGTCGACTATTACATATGGGGCCTGCAGGTGGCCGGCATCGGTACGACGCTCTCCGGCATCAACCTGATCGCCACCATCGTCAAGATGCGCGCCCCCGGCATGACGATGATGAAGATGCCGGTCTTCACCTGGACGTCGCTCTGCACCAACGTGCTGATCGTCGCGACCTTCCCGGTGCTGACCGCGACGCTCGCGCTGCTTACGCTCGACCGCTACGCCGGCACGAACTTCTTCACCAACGACCTCGGCGGCGATCCGATGATGTATGTGAACCTCATCTGGATCTGGGGCCACCCGGAGGTCTACATCCTCGTGCTGCCAGCCTTCGGCATCTTCTCGGAGGTCGTCGCCACCTTCTGCGGCAAGCGGCTCTTCGGCTACGCCTCGATGGTCTATGCGACGGTGGTCATTACCATCCTCTCCTATATCGTCTGGCTGCATCACTTCTTCACCATGGGCTCGGGCGCCAGCGTCAACGCCTTCTTCGGCATCACGACGATGATCATCTCGATCCCAACCGGCGCGAAGATGTTCAATTGGCTCTTCACCATGTATCGCGGTCGCATCCGCTACGAGGTGCCGATGCTGTGGACCGTCGGCTTCATGGTGACTTTCGTCATCGGCGGCATGACCGGCGTCCTGCTCGCCGTCCCGCCGGCCGATTTCGTGCTGCACAACTCGCTGTTCCTCATCGCCCACTTCCATAACGTCATCATCGGCGGCGTCGTCTTCGGGCTGATGGCCGGCGTCTACTACTGGTTCCCGAAGGCCTTCGGCTTCAGGCTCGATCCGTTCTGGGGCAAGATGTCCTTCTGGTTCTGGCTGAGTGGCTTCTACTTCGCCTTCATGCCGCTCTACGTGCTCGGCCTGATGGGGGTCACCCGCCGCGTCAGCCAGTTCGAGGACCCGTCGCTGCAGATCTGGTTCGTGATCGCTGCCTTCGGCGCCTTCCTGATCGCGCTCGGCATCCTGTCGCTCCTCGTCCAGTTCGTCGTCAGCTTCATCCGGCGCGAAGAACTGCGCGACACGACCGGCGACCCCTGGGATGCCCGCACCCTCGAATGGTCTACCGCCTCGCCGCCGCCGGACTACAACTTCGCCTTCACCCCCATCGTCCACGACCAGGATTCCTGGTGGGATATGAAGAAGCGCGGCCACAGCCGGCCGCTTGCCGGCTTCAAGCCGATCCATATGCCGAAGAACACCGGCACTGGCGTCATTCTTGGCGCGCTCAGCGTCGCCTTCGCCTTCGGCATGATCTGGTACATCTGGTGGCTCGCCGGCCTCTCCTTCGTCGCCATGGTCGCGATCGCGATCGGCCACACCTTCAACTACGACCGCGATTTCTACATCCCGGCCGATGTCGTCACCGAAACCGAGGGCAAGCGCACCGAAATGCTTGCCAGCGAGGTGTAAGACAATGACCGAGTTTACCGACCACTCCGTGCGCGAGGGCCAGGCGCCCACCTTCTATCTGAAGGAGGAGCATCATCCCGAAGGGAGCACGATGCTCGGCTTCTGGCTCTACCTGATGAGCGACTGCCTGATCTTCGCGGTGCTTTTCGCCACCCATGGCGTGCTCGGCCGCAATTATGCGGCCGGCCCCTCGCCTGCCGATCTCTTCGACCTGCCGCTCGTCGCCGTGAACACGTCAATGCTGCTCTTCTCCTCGATCACCTATGGCTTCGCCATGCTGGAGATGGAGAAGGCCAACAGGAATTCGACGCTCGCCTGGATGGCGGTCACCGCCCTCTTCGGCATCGCCTTCGTCGGGCTCGAACTCTACGAGTTCGCGCACATGATTCACGAGGGAGCCGGACCGCAGCGCAGTGCGTTCCTGTCTTCTTTCTTTACGCTCGTCGGCACGCACGGCCTGCACGTGACCTCCGGCATCGTCTGGATGTTCGTGCTGATGGCCCAGGTGGCGAAACACGGCCTGATCGCCGAAAACAAACGTCGCCTAATGTGCCTGTCGATGTTCTGGCACTTCCTCGACGTCGTGTGGATCGGCGTCTTCTCCTTCGTCTATCTGATGGGAGTTCTCGGATGAGCATGCACGCACCGCCGCACGAGGATGCATTTGAAGCCCATCATGGCCACAGCCACGGCCACGACGCCGGCCACGGCACCCTGAAAAGCTACATCACCGGCTTTGTCCTCTCCGTCATCCTGACCGCCATTCCCTTCTGGCTGGTGATGGCCGATGTCCTCGTCAGCCCGGTGTTGACGGCAGTCATCATCATGGCACTCGGCGCCGTCCAGATCGTCGTGCACATGATCTTCTTCCTGCACATGAACACGCGCTCGGAAGGCGGCTGGACTATGATGGCGCTGATCTTCACCATCGTGCTGGTCGCCATCACGCTCTCCGGTTCGCTTTGGGTCATGCATCATCTCGACGTGAACATGATGCCGATGAGCCCTGAGATGATGAGGAACATGCCGTAAGGCAGCGGACGTCCATCTTCTGCCCTTGGTTGTCCTTTTTTCTCCTCGGGTTTAGCCCGAGGACTAGCCCTCTCCCCGCGCGCGGGGAGAGGGCCGAGACGGCGCTGCGAGTCTCCTTCGCCCGCTTGCGGGGAGAAGGAGGTCGGCAGGCCGGATGAGCGATGAACCCCTTAGGTTCGTATCCCGAGCCGACACGGCGGCACTCCATGATCAATCCCAAGGACGACACCGCACCCAGCCGTCGCTCCCGGACATCGCTCATTGCGGTGAGTTTCCTCGGCCTCCTGCTGATCGCCGGCCTGCTGGCGCTCGGCACATGGCAGGTCGGACGGCTCTCCTGGAAGAGCGATCTCATTGCCCGTGTCGAACAACGTATCCACGCGGCGCCCGTACCCCCGCCTTCCCGAAGCGATTGGCCGAACGTCAGCCGGGCCCGCGACGAGTACCGGCGCGTACGGGTCCGTGGGCAGTTCCTCTACGACAAGGAGACGCTGGTCTATGCAGCAACCGAGCTCGGGGCCGGCTATTGGGTGATGACCCCGCTCGCGCTCGACGACGGCACGACGGTGCTCGTCAATCGCGGCTTCGTGCCTACCGACAAGCGCGAGGCTTCGTCACGGATGCAGAGCCAAGTCGAGGTCGATGCGGAGGTGACGGGCCTGATGCGCATGGATGAACCGAAGGGCTCGCTGCTGCGCTCGAACAGGCCTGAGGAGGAGCGCTGGTACTCCCGGGACGTCGGCGCGATCGCCGCGGCCCGCCGCCTTTCCGGTGTTGCGCCCTATTTTATCGACGCCGATGTCTCACCCAACCCCGGCGGCCTCCCCGTCGGCGGTCTGACACGTGTCGCCTTCCCCAACAATCACCTCGTCTACGCCATCACCTGGTTCTGCCTGGCTCTAATGAGCGCCGCGATGCTGATCCTCTTCTGGCGCTCGGCTGCAAGAGCCAACCGTGACGCGTCGTGAGCAAAGGCGCGCTCCTCACAATCGCTGAAGCAGGTAAAGAACATAGCCGTAGCTGTCGCCGGCCGCTTTGAAGACCTCGATCTCCTTCAATGTCTCCTGCGCGAAGGCCCTCACCGCGGCATCTTCATGACCGGCGAGCGCCGTTGCACGCGGCTCGAGCACTTCGTAGTAGTCGTCGATCCAGGCCGCTTGCGACAGGGTGCGGGTCCTCAACACGCGGTAGCCCGCCTCTTCGGCGAGGCCGACGTTCTCGGTGGCCAGTTTCATGTCGGGATAGCCGGTACGGAAGAAGTCGCGCGCCGCGGCCGGCGGCACCTCGCTCAACCAGGCGAGTTCGCTGATGACGACGAAGCCGCCAGGACGCAGCGCCGCAGCCCCACCGCGCAAGCGCCTTGGCAAAGCCGATATTGTAGGCGGCGCCCTCCGACCAGAGCAGGTCGATCGAAGAGAAGACGGCCGGTATGTCACCCATGTCCATGCAATGCGGCTGGATCAGCGGTGCAACGCCGGCGTCTTCGGCGCGTCGCTGCAATTCATCGAGGAACGGTCGATGCGAGTCGACCGCATGGATGGTGACCCCGAGCGCCTTGGCCAGCACCAGGGTCTGCCGACCTGCGCCGCAGCCTGCGTCGACGACGAGGCCGAAATGGCCTTTCGGCAGGCTATGCAGGGCCCGCAGCGTGTCGGCGTCGCTGCCGGGCCCGAGCTTTGCCATCCCGCCGAAAAGGAGTTCAAGCGGATCGAGAGCAGCCATGCTTCACCCCGCGCCATGTTCGATCACCATGGTTTCAGTCGATAAGACCGTAAACCATGATGATCGAATGGTCGCCGCAAGGCGACCGGGACGAAAGCTTGAGGCCGCTCAATTGACGGAGTTGAGGGTCATCGACGTTCCGGCGGCGGCGACGTTCAGCCCGAGCTGCCCGGTGACGCTGACGGTCTGGAGGTGAATCGAGCCGGACGTGCCGCCGACGAGCACATTGGCACCCACGCCGGCACCGACGGTTGCCTCGGCGGTCGCGCCCTTGTAGAGGCCGCTCAGCGAGCCGTGGTGATAGCCGGCCGTCGGCGCGAAGACGGCCCAGAGAAGCCGGCTGCGCATGGTAAAGCCGATATCGACGCCGAGCTTGCGGATTTCGCCGGTATAGCGATCCTCGATCTCATCGCCGCCAAGGGAGCGGAAGACGCACTCTATCTCTTTCGACGATCCGAGAACATAGCCGGCGCCACCGCCGATATCGCATTCCAGATAACCGATCTTGACGCCGTCCTGCTCGTCCAGCGCCGGGGGTGGCGCGGGCTCTCGATAGGGAGCGAGGTCGGCTGCATGGGCGGCGAAGCCGACGAAAGACAGAGAAGCTGCGGAAAGGGCGGCGACAAGATTCCTGTGCATGCATGACTCCCTTCTCGGACCGGCGGAGAGGCTCGCCCTTCCGACACAAATTCAGCATTGGACAGCCCGCATCGCCACGAAAGGTGGACGACGCACGCGTGTAACGCCGCGGCACAGTTCAACTCCATTGAGACAATTCGGGGGCGTGTTTGTGGCCGTCACCAGCTTTTTGCGTGCATCTATTGCGGCTTACGGCGCGCTGCCCCCGTGGCGGACGAGCCTCTATCCGCCGTTCACCAGATTGAGGATCAGCTGGTGAACCTTGCCGCCGTCGCTGAGTTCCGCGCGGTCGAAATCTCGGCTCTGCTGGCGCTGGGCGTTGGAGAGCGCCCCGAGCCGCTTGGTCATTTCCGACTTGATCTTGCGGCATTGCGGGTCGGCGGGAACGGTGAGCCCGACAGTTGCGGCCTCGATCTTCTTCACCATGTCCTTGATGAAATCGCCATGCACCAATTCGTGCTCATGGACGCCGTCGATGAAGGTTTCCCAGTGCTCCCGCGTGCCTGCCGGCAGGGGCTTGGAGGGTTTCGGCAGGGTATAGGTGATCGCAAGCTTCGGCAGCGCCGACACGAGAACGCAGGCATCGCCGTGAGCCTCGTATTTTCGCGACCAGGTCAGCTTGAAGCTCGTATGCGCGATGGCGCGCGTTGGCCCGAGCTTCGGACCGTGCTCGCCGATCGATGCATAGAGCTCCGGGCCGGATTGCCCGGTTATCGCGTAGTTCTTCACCGTCTCGACCGCCTGCCAGTCCGCGTTGGCTGGCGAGGACAATGATCCCAGACAGGCCAGCAGGAGAAAGGGCCGATTGCCTGTATTCACGCGATTATTCCCCACCCCGGACTTCCGTTGATTGCGGCCGGAACCTAATTGGCGGGCGCTCGGCTTTCAACTGCCGATATCGTAGGACCCGCTCAAACACTGCTCAGGAGAAGACTGGTTTCGCTGTTGGCGACGCCGTCGATCATCCGCACCTCGCGCAAGATGCGGTCGAATTCGGAAAGGTTCGCAGCGCGAATATTGGCGACCAGGTCCCAATTGCCGTTCGTCGTGTGCAGCTTATGGATTTCGGGAATGCCGCGCAGCTTGCGGATGACCTGGGTCGTCGATTTCCCGACGACCTCGATCATCATCACCGCCTGGACGGTGTTCAGGTCGTAGTCCTCGCGGACACGCACAGTAAACCCCATCAGAGTTCCCGTTTCCAGCAGCCGATCCAGTCGGTTCTGCACCGTTCCGCGCGCGACGCCGAGCGCATCGGAGAGCTTGGAGAGCGAAGCCCGGCCATCGACGCGCAGGTGGGCAATGATCCGCCGGTCGAGATCATCCGGCGCGTATTTTGCGGTTGCTCTGTCTGTCGCTGTCATTGGATAAATTGCGCAATCGGGCCGGCAAAATTGCTCAGTGGGATGACGATAATAGCACAGCTTTGCGCTTTCGACCAGCAGCGCCTGCCATTACTCTCTCGGGATAGCCCGCACATGCAGGAGGAACCGCGATGCTTTCACCGCTCCCGTCAGCCAGGGCGATGGTGCCCTTCGTCAGCGTCGAGAACATGATGCATCTCGTCCACCACCTGGGCATCGAGACCGTTCTGGCGGAGCTCACGGAGGCAATCGAGGCCGATTTCCGCCGGTGGGAGAGCTTTGACAAGACGCCGCGCGTCGCCAGCCATTCGCGCGACGGCGTGATCGAGTTGATGCCGACCTCCGACGGCGCCGTCTACAGCTTCAAATATGTCAACGGCCATCCCAAGAACATCGTCGACGGGCTGCAGACCGTGACCGCCTTCGGGCTCCTTGCCGAAGTTTCGACCGGCTATCCGGTGCTGCTCACGGAAATGACGATGCTGACGGCGCTGAGAACCGCCGCGACCTCGGCGATGGCTGCGCGCCACCTGGCACCAAAGGGCGCGCGCACCATGGCGATGATCGGCAACGGCGCCCAGGCCGAGTTCCAGGCACTGGCGATGAAGGCCGTCTGCGGCATCGACACCGTCCGCCTTTACGACGTCGATCCTCGCGCAACCGAGAAGACGGCACGCAACCTGGCTGGCTCGGGCCTCGAGATCGTCTCCTGCACGACCGCCCAGACTGCGATCGAGGGGGCCGGGATCATAACCACCTGTACGGCCGACAAGCAGTTCGCAACGATCCTCACCGACAACATGGTGGGCGCCGGCGTCCATATCAATGCGATCGGCGGCGACTGCCCGGGCAAGACGGAACTGCACCGCGACATCCTGTTCCGCTCGGACGTCTTCGTTGAATATCCGCCGCAGACCCGCATCGAGGGCGAGATCCAGCAGATGGCAGCGGACTTCCCGGTGACCGAGCTCTGGAAGGTCGTGACGGGCGCCGCACCCGGCCGCCGCGATGCAAGGCAGATCACGCTGTTCGACAGCGTCGGCTTCGCCATCGAGGATTTTTCGGCGCTCCGCTACGTGCGCGACCGGCTGTCCGGCACGGGCTTCTATCAAAATCTCGACATGATCGCCGATCCGGACGATCCCCGCGACCTGTTCGGCATGCTGCTACGCGCGAAATGAGCGGACAAACGCAACGACAGCTGGCCTCGCCGCCTACTGCGCTACTGCTTCTTGAGCCGCGCCAGCGCTTCTGCCGCGTCCTTGACCAATGAATGATCCGGATGGCGCCGGATGAAGCGCTCATAGGCTTCCACGGTATCCTCCGCCCTCACCGTCTCGAACTCCGCCCGGACGGCCGCCTCGTGATCCGGAGGCTTCTGCATGTCCACCCCGCTTGCTTTGGCCGTACCTGACGCTATAGGTGCAACACACAGCGCCGCTACAATCACGGCGGCAAGACACGACAGCAACCTGATGATCGGCACGTTTCTCTCCAATCTTATCGAGTTCGTTACAACAATCGTAGGCATTCGGAGCCTAACGTCGCCGGCACGATCTGCATTTTATGAGCGCGAGACAACGGCCCCGCGCTTTTCTGGTGGGAATTCAGCATGAGCGGTACCGGCAAAACCGGCAAGACCTTGAACACGACCGGCAACAGTTTGATCGACGGCGTGCTGTCGGGCTACGCCTGGACCGGGCCGATCACCTATGCCTTCCCGGCATCGAAGAGCAGCTACAGCTATAGCGGCGAGAAGGACAATGGCTTTGCCGCGGTCTCGCAGGCGCAGATAGACGCCGCGCTGTTCGCGATGGAGCAAACCTTCGGCTCAACCGCCAATGACGGCTTCTCCGTCGAGGGCTTCACCAATGCCGACTTCACCTCCGGAAGCGCATCCAGCGCGACAATCCGGTTTGCGCAGTCGACCCTGCCCTCGACCGCCTGGGCGTATCTGCCGGGCGCCTATGCCGAAGCCGGCGACATCTGGTTTGGGAAGACCTATGCCGGCACCATCTACGACTACAGCAAGCCGGTTGCCGGAAATTATGCCTGGCACACGCTCATCCACGAACTCGGCCATGCGCTTGGCCTGAAGCACGGGCATGAACAAGAGGGAGCCTTCCAGCCTCTGCCTGCCCAGTACGATTCGATCGAATATTCGATCATGACCTATAGCGGCTATGTTGGAGCAGGCGAGGCTTACTACTACGAACAATACGGCGCGCCGCAAACGTTCATGATGGCTGACATTGCGGCGCTGCAGGAAATGTACGGCGCGGATTTCAGCACCAACAGCGGCAATACGGTCTACAAGTGGACGCCCAATAGCGGCGCGACGCTCGTGAATGGCGCAGTCGGCATTGCTCCCGGTGCCAATCGGATTTTCGCGACCATATGGGATGGCGGCGGCAACGACACCTACGATCTCTCGGCATATGCAACGGGCCTCAAGATCGACCTGCGTCCAGGCAAGGCCTCGACCTTCAGCATCGACCAGCTCGCCTGGCTCGGTGGCGGTTCCAACAGCGGCTTTGCCGCCGGCAACATCTTCAACGCGCTGCTCTATCACGGCGATACGCGCTCGCTGATCGAGAACGTCAAAGGAGGTTCGGCCGGCGACACCATCACCGGCAATCAGGCGGCCAACCGGCTGTGGGGCAACAGTGGCAATGACACACTGAGTGGCGATTCCGGCAACGATACACTTTACGGCGGCTCGGGCGCCGACAAGCTCTATGGTGGCAACGGCAATGATACTTTGTACGGCGAATCGAACAATGATGTGCTCTATGGCGGTGGCGGCGCCGACAAGCTAACCGGCGTGAGCGGCGCCGACACATTCCAGTTCAAGTCAGTGGCGGACAGCACCGTCGCCACGTCGGGCCGCGATACGATATACGACTTCCTGGCCTCGGCATCCGATCGGATCGATCTTTCCGCAATCGACGCCAACACAACCACCACTGGAAACCAGGCCTTCAGCTTCGTTGGAACCGCCGCTTTCAGCGGCAAGAAGGGCGAGTTGCGCTACGACCGCGCTGCCTCCGACACCTATATCTACGGCGACGTCAACGGCGACAAGAAGGCCGACTTAGCCATCCATCTCGATGATGCCGTGACGCTGCAGAAGGGCTACTTCGTCCTCTAGGGAGAAGGTAAGCCCCGCTCGCCAGCGAAACCCGCTTGCGCGGCCGAGCCCTTGTCTCGCAACGGCGGCGCACTGCCTCGCAAGCGACCTTGCCGGAGGAGCTGACGCTCCTCGGCGGCAATCGGTATTGCCAGTCCTCCGTTAAGAGCGACCATCCGCAGCGCCTCCCGTTTTATCCATCGTACGATTTTGTCTCCGCGCTCGCTCAGGCCAGATCACCGCAATCGTGCTTCTCCCCAGCCGTCCCTGCACAGCAAATCACGCGGCGCGCACGATTGACAAGTGTCGCCTGTCGGATTATGACTGACGAAATTCGAAAATCGTCACTCATCACGAATGCGAGCCATGAGCGCACCGGCAGAAAGCAGCATCGACACGCCCCGGCAGGAAAACGTCGCGCGGATCCTCGATTCCGCCGAGCGTCTTTTCCGGCATTACGGCTATACCAAAACGAATGTGGCCGACATCGCGCGCGACCTCGGCATGTCGCCGGCCAACATCTACCGCTTCTTCAGCTCCAAGACCGAGATCCATCAGGCGCTTTGCGCGCGGATGCTGGAGGCGAGCTATCAGCAGGCCTACGAAATTTCCCGCCTCCCCGTGAGTGCTACCGAGCGCCTGCGACATTACGTGCTGGCACAGCACAAGACGACCGTGGAGACCATGCTCGACGAGCAAAAGGTCCACGAGATGGTGGTCGTGGCGATCGAACAGGAATGGCACGTCATCGAGAAACATCTCGACCGCATTGATAAGCTTCTCGCCGGCATCATCCGCGGTGGCATCGAGGCCGGCGAATTCGCCGAGCAGGACGCTGAGGTCGCCGCCCGATGCTTCGGCGCGAGCATCGTCACCCTCTGTCATCCGCAGATCGTCGCGCAATGTCTTGCGAAGGAGAACCGCCCGACACCCGACGAACTGATCGAGTTCGCCATCAAGGCGCTGAAGAAATAAGGCAGCCGCGCTGCCAGATACCGGATCAGGAGTCCGAACGATGTTTTCACCGAGAGCTTACAATCGGCCGCTCTTCGCCCATGTCCTGGCCCTAGCCGCGCTTGCCGCCATGCTCTCCGGTTGCTCGGAGGAGAAGGCGGAAACGAAGGAGACCATACGGCCGGTCAAGGTGGTCGAGATTGCCGCCACGGGCGAGGCTCGTCGGCTCGATTATTCCGGTACCGTGAAGGCGCGCACCGAGATGAATCTCGGCTTCCGGGTCGGCGGCAAGATCACCGAACGGCGCGTCAATGTCGGCGACCGGGTGAAGCCGGGCGACCTTCTCGCGCGCATCGATTCGACCGACTATGAACTTGCCGTGAGAAGCGCCGAGGCGACGCTCTTCGCCGCCGAAAAGCAGGTGCAGACGACGTCCCTGACGAAGGAGCGGGCCGAGCAGCTCTTCACCAGGTCTTTTTCCTCGAAAGCCGAGCTGGACCAGGCGGCTTTGCTCTATGATCAGGCGGTCTCCACGCGCGACGCGGCCGCCTCGAGCCTGAGCCAGGCGAAAAACCAGGTCACGTATGCGGATCTCAAGTCGGACCAGAACGGCATCGTGACGGCGATCAATGCTGATGTCGGCCAGGTCGTCGGCACCGGCACCCCGGTCGTGACCGTCGCCGTCGACGGCGAGAAGGAGATCGAGGTGGCGGTTCCGGAAATGGACATTGCCGAGTTCAAGCCGGGCAAAACGGTCGAAGCGCGCTTCTGGTCGAACGACAGGCTGACCCTTGACGGCCATGTGCGCGAAGTCTCGGGCAGCGCGGATCGGCAGTCCCGGACATTCTCGGTACGCGTGAGCCTGCCTAGCGATTCCCGTATTCTGCTCGGCATGACCGCGACCGTCGAGGCCGCGGCCGCCGGTTCAGAGAGCCTCGTCGCCATTCCCCTGAGCGCGCTTGCGCAGAAAGACGGAAAGGACATCGTCTGGGTGGTCGATCGCGGCGCCTCGACCGTGCATGCCCGCCCCGTCCGGCTCGTCGACTATGCCGGCGAACAGGTGCGCGTCGCCGAAGGGTTGCGGCCGGGCGATCTCGTCGTCGCCGCCGGCACGCAATTCATGGCCGAAGACCTGAAGGTCAAGCTGCCCCTCGCCGAGCAGCAATCGGCCCGCGCAGAAACGGGCGAAATCGTCCGCTAAGACCAATCAAGCAGAACGGAAACATGCCGATGCACGCCTCCACCGGGGACAAGAAACCGTTCAACCTGTCGCGCTGGGCGATCGGTCATCCGAGCATCGCGCGCTTCCTTTTCGGACTGATCATCATTACCGGCGTGCTCGGCCTCGTTCGCATGGGGCAGCGCGAAGATCCGGAATTCACCTTCCGCACCATGGTCGTGCAGGCCGTCTGGCCCGGCGCCTCGATAGAGGAGATGCAGGACCAGGTCGTCAACAAGATCGAACGCAAGCTGCAGGAGACGCCGCATCTCGATTTCGTCCGGTCCTACACCCGCGCCGGCAGCGCCGTCATCACCCTGCAGATCGAGGGCGACACCAACGCCGACGACGTTGCCGATGCCTTCTACCAGGTGCGCAAGAAGGTGGGCGATATCGCCAACGAGCTGCCGGACGGCGTCCTCGGCCCCTATTTCAACGACGAATTCGGCGATACGTTCATCACGCTCCACGCGATCAGCGGCGACGGCTACAGCTATCCCGAACTGAAGCGCTTCGCGACCGAGGGCCGCGACATGCTCTTGACCACACCGGGCGTCGAGAAGGTCGTCATCCTCGGCGACCAGCCGCAGAAGATCTACATCGATGTCTCCTCCAAGCTGCTCGCCGCGCGCGGGCTGACCCTCAATGACTTGCGCAACGCCGTCGCCGGACAGAACAATGTCGACCCCGCCGGCAGCGTCGAGACGGGCATCCGCTCGGTGCGCATTTCCGTCGACGGGGATGTGAAACGCGCCGAGGATATCCGCGAGCTGAGGCTGCGCGCCGGCAACGAGACGATCCGGCTTGGCGACATCGCCACCGTCACCTCCGGGCTCGAAGACCCCTATTCGCGCAAATTCCGCTTCAATGGCCACGACAGCGTCCAGATCGGCGTGGTGATGGCCAAGGGGCACAAGGTCACCGATGTCGGCAAGGCTGTCGAGGCGACCTATGAACGCTTCGGATCCTCCCTTCCCTATGGTGTAGCGGTCGAGCAGATCTCGAACCAGCCGGAGGTCGTGACCGAGGCGATCAGCGAATTCAGCCATGCGCTTGTCGAGGCGCTGATCATCGTGCTCGTCGTCTCGTTCCTGTCGATCGGCTGGCGTTCGGGCCTGGTAATCGCCGTCGCCATCCCGCTGGTGCTCGCCGCCACCTTCGCGATCATGTACGAGCTCGGCATCGACCTGCAGCGCATTTCGCTCGGGGCGTTGATCATCGCGCTCGGCCTGCTCGTCGACGACGCGATGATCGTCGTCGAACTGATGGAGCGGAAGCTCGAGGAGGGGCTCGTGAAGATCGAGGCGGCGAGCTTTGCCTATTCCTCCACCGCCTTCCCGATGCTGACGGGCACGCTGATCACCACGGCCGGCTTCATTCCCGTCGGCTTCGCGGAATCGACCGCGGGCGAATATGTTCGCTCACTCTTCTACGTCGTCGGCATCGCGCTCGTCGTCTCCTGGTTCGTAGCGGTCTATTTCACGCCCTGGCTCGGCTACATGATTCTGAAGCAGCGCCACCATGCGGGAACCCACCACGACGCCTTCGACACCCGTTTCTATCGGCGTCTCCGTGCAACCGTCGGCTGGGCCGTGCGCCATCGCGTCCTCGTGCTCGTCCTGACGCTCGTTACCTTCATGGGAAGCCTCTGGGCGTTCCAGTTCATTCCGAAGAACTTCTTCCCGCAGTCGTCGCGGCCGGAAATCCTGGTCGACCTCTGGCTGCCGGAGGGCACGAGCATCCAGGAAGTCGAAAGACAGGCCAAGGCGCTCGAGGCGCGCATGATGGACGACGAGGACAAGCGCTTCATCGCCACCTATATCGGCGAAGGCATACCGCGCTTCTTCCTGCCGCTCGACCAACAGCTGCGCAATCCCAACTTCGCGCAGCTCCTGGTTATGGCAAAGGACGAGCCTGCCCGCGAACGGCTGATCGTCAAATTGCGCTCGATCCTCGCCGACGACTTCCCCTCGATACGCGCCAAGGTCGACCGTCTTTTCCTCGGTCCGCCGACCGGCTGGCCGGTGCAGATCCGGGTCATGGGGCCGGATCGCCAGGAGGTGCGGCGCATCGCCGATCAGGTGAAGGCGAAGTTTTACGAAAGCCCGCTGCTCGGTGCGATTCATGACGACTGGCTGGAACCCGTGCCGGCGATGAAGCTGGTGATCGACCAGGATCGCGCCCGCGCGCTGGGCGTCACCTCACAGCGCATCCGCCAGATGCTGCAGGCGGCGATGTCCGGCGTGCCGCTCGACGATTTCCGAGACGGCGAAGAGACCGTCTCGATCGTGGCGCGCGAGCCGGACGGAAACCGCCAGCTGCTTTCGGCCGTCAACTCGGTCTATGTGCCGACGGATTTCGGCAGCTTCGTGCCCGTCTCCCAGTTGGCCAAGGTGGTTCCGGTCATGGAGCAGGGCATCGAATGGCGGCGCGACCGACTGCCGACCATCACGGTGCGGGCAACGCTCCCGGACGGCATCCAGCCGAACGACGTGACCCTCAAGCTCTATGACGAACTTCAGGGCCTGCGCGACGGGCTCGCCCCGAACTACAAGGTCGAGATCCAGGGCGGTGCGGAAGACAGTGCCGAGAGCCAGGCATCGATCGTCGCCAAGGCGCCGATCATGCTGCTCGTCATCGTCGTCCTGCTGATGGCCCAACTCCAGCACTTCGGCAAGTCGATGCTGGTGCTCGCAACCGGGCCGCTCGGCATCATCGGTGCGGCTGCGGCGCTGCTCATCAGCGGCGCACCCTTCGGATTCGTCGCCATCCTCGGCGTCATTGCGCTGCTCGGCATCATCATCCGCAATTCGATCATCCTGATCGACCAGATCGACCAGGACATTGCGGCGGGCATGGAGCGCTTGGAGGCGATCATCGGCGCAGCGGTACGGCGTTTCCGGCCGATCGTGCTGACGGCGCTGACCGCAGTGCTCGCGCTGATCCCGATCTCGCGCGGCGTGTTCTGGGGACCGCTTGCCTATGCGATGATGGGCGGCATCCTGGTGGCGACGGTGCTGACGATCCTGGTGCTGCCGGCCGGCTACGCGTTGTTTTTCGGCAGGGAGCCCAAGGCGGCCGAGCCCGAAGGCGAAACCGTCGAGGCGACCACGGCGGCGATCGAGGACAACTCCGCCTATCCTGCGCCGATCGCCGCCGAATGACCTGCGGGCTCATCCACGCCGCCGCGTTCACTGTCGCGGCGACGCCCTCATCAAGGTGAGCCGAAACGCCTGACTGGCGTCACACATCTTCGGTCGCGCGCCGTGCTCGACAATGTCGTGACCGGCCGCGGTGCCGGTAGCGCTATTCCGCTGCTATCGGTGCCTCTTCCACCGTCGGCGCCAAGGCTTTGACGAGTGCCACGATCTTCCGTCGAACCTGCGGATCGCTGAGCCGGGCAAAGGCGCGGTTAAGAGCCACGCCCTCCTCGGTCGCGAGAAACTGCAGCATTTCATCGCTGGAGGTCACCGCGGCGCCATTGTGCTCCAGCCCGTTCGTGCTCTCCGGGCCGCCTTCGAAGAAATAGGACACCGGCACGCTCAGGACCTCGGCAGCCCGCTGAAGGCGGCTCGCCCCGACGCGGTTCAGGCCCTTTTCGTATTTCTGCACCTGCTGGAAACTGACGTCGAGCGCCTCGCCGAGCTTCGTTTGGCTCCAATCCAAAGCCAATCGGCGCAATCGGATGCGGTTGCCCACATGGATGTCGATTGCGCGGGGTTCTTTCTTGTTCGGTCTGGCCTGCATTCGTTCTCGTTCCCACCTTGTTGAGCGTCCTGCGTTCAATGACCCAAGCGCTATAGATTGCCCCGCAGGACACCACGCTCAGTAGAAGCCAGGGCCGGCGGGAGTACTTTTCAACTTAAAATCACCACTTCCTTGAATATGTCGGACGGCTTACAAAAGACATACGGAAACAACTGCTCCAGTATCCGCATAGCGCAGGGCTTATCCCGATGGCGACGCTTTCCGCCTGCAACGATCCTTCGGGGGTGAACGTGACGCTCATCACGCGGAGCTGAATGTTCCTTAATTGCCGATTTGGAGTGAGGATGAACCGCCCCCGCGGCGGTCAACTGCGATGGGCGTCGCGTGCCGCGATTGGATCAATACCCACGGGCTGCCGGTCGCTTCATTCCGTCGCCCGCGCCCGCGATCAGTGGGCGAGCGCCGTCCGCGCTTCGATTGTGCCCGCCACCTGTGAATCGCGATGCTCATCCGGCGCCAGCGGTCAATTTGTGCGAAATCCGGCTGCGTTTTTCGCTTTTTGGATAGACGTATACACATAATCGTTTACGCCATAGCTAATATACGGTCTATTTGTACGATAAATGCGGACACGGCGAGTACCCATCAAAGGGAGGTGGCGTGAAGCTGAGACCAAAAAATGTCATTCGAGGCGCCAAGCGGCACGGCGCCCCCGCTTTCTCGGAGCCTAGATGAGGTACGTTCCTCATCGACCCGCCTTCCGCATCGTCAAAGCAGATGCCGACGAAATGTCGGAGCATTATGCAAGGACATTGTCGCCCGCGAAGGTTGAACCCTTGCAAGTCGGCGGGCGTATCTCGGTCGAGGATCGCCACTATTCTGCCGGGCCGTTCAGCATCTGGGCGGGCATGTGCCATTCGGGCATGAAAGTCACATTCTCGCGACCGTCCGATGCCTTTGTGCTCTACCTGCCGCATTCGAGCGCCATGGAGATCGATGTCGGCCGCAAACGCCTTCTATCGACACCCGGCACGGCCATGGTCGGCAATATGGCGCAGTTCGAAAAGCTGACGATTCACGAGAACCGCGGCCATATCGGCATCGCGTTCGAAAAATCAGCGATGGTCGGCCAGCTGAGCCAGCTCCTCGATGCCCCGGTTCTCGGAGATATCGACCTTTGCGCGACTCTGGAAACCGACTCGGCGGTCGGCTCCAGGCTCGCAGCTCTCGGAGGCCTGCTCTGGGATTGTTTCGACGGCGAAGACCGGGTGTCAACGACGGCGGCCACACATCTTTTCCAGGCAGCAATGGTCATGATCCTCGAATCGGTTCCTCACAACTACAGCGCGCGATTGCACAAACCAATGTCACCCGCCATGCCGCGAAATCTGAAACGGGCAATCGAATACATGTTTGCCAATATCGCCGAGCCCATGAGCGTCGCCGAAATCGCCCGGGAGGCCGGCACGAGCGTGCGTGCCCTGCAAACGGCCTTCCAGCAATTCAAGAGTACGACGCCCTTGAATTTTCTGCGCCAGATGCGGCTTGAAGGTGTTCGCAAGACCCTTTCCGACAGTACCAATGCGCTCTCGATCGCGCAGGTGGCGCGCGCCTGGGGCTTCACCCATATGGGGCGGTTTTCCGCGGTCTACCATGACGCCTTCGGCCAGACACCGTCCGAAACGGCCAAGCTCCATAGCCGGCGCGGCGCCGGCGTGGCGTCGTCACGATCGACCGACAGCAACCGCTGACCGCCGAGCGGCTCCCGGCGAGCCCGCCCATCTCAGTCATCGGCCGGGGCCGTTCTGACCGCCCGCATTGTTTTCCTGCGCAATCCGGATAGGCGCGCGCCAATTGGCCAGCCGCAGACGGCGCTAATTTACTCACGAATAATATTTCGAAAGCACGATCGGCCCGCGTGGTAACGGAGCTGGTCATTTAACATGCGTTTCGATTTCGGCTTATTCCGTCAGCTGATCACCGGCCGAATGGCAAACATTATCCGCGACAAGGGCGGCAATGTCGCGCTGACGGTCGCAATCTGCATGGTTCCCATGCTTCTCGCCGTCGGCGCCGGGCTCGACTATACGCGCGCCTACAACATTCAGAGCAGAATGCAATCCGACCTCGACGCGGCGCTGGTGGCCGCCATCAAGGAGATCGACGACTACGACGAGGACGCGATCGTCGACAAGATCAAGGAATGGTTCGACGCCCAGTCCGAGAAGCAGAACGCCACCTATGACCTGACGGACATCAAGGTCGACAAAACCGGTCACACGATAACCGCTTCGGCGAGTGGGACGGTGCCGACGACGGTGATGACGCTGGCGGACATCAAGACCGTTCCCGTCGGCGTCGTCAGCGCCATCGAGGGGCCGGCCACATCTCACCTCGAAGTCTACATTGTCATCGACAAGTCGCCGTCGATGCTGCTTGCGGCGACGAGCGAAGACCAGGCAATGCTGCGGGCCGACAAGAATATCAGCTGCGAGTTCGCCTGCCACGACACGAAGGATCCGGTAAAGAAGAACGGCTCCGTCATCGCATCGACCTACTACAACTACATTAAGAGCCTCGGTGTAAAGCTCCGAACAGACGTGGCGCTCGACGCCGTCGAAGAGGTGCTCGACATGGTCGACGCGGCGGACGAGGACCATGCGAGGATCAAGGTCGGGCTCTACAGTCTCGGCGAAACAATTGCCGAGGTTCTCGAGCCGACCTATTCGACCAGCACGGCGCGGAAGAAGCTGTCCGACGATAGCAGCGGGCTGACGAGCGCGACCTCTATGAACGCCACCTATTTCCAGACCGCCCTCAAAGCGTTGAAGAAAAAGGTCGGTACAGCCGGAGATGGCACGTCGGCGGCTTCGCCACTAAAGCTCGTTCTTTTGCTTACCGATGGCGTTCAGTCGAATCGCGATTGGGTTATCAAATGGAGCGGGAAATATTGGGGCCGAGTTACGCCGCTGAACCCGGACTGGTGCGACTACCTCAAAGACAACGACGCAACCATGGCCGTTCTCTACACGGAATATCTCGCGATCCCGGCAGACTGGGGCTACAACGCAACTCTCGCCAAATCGATGGGCAATAGTGATTGGACGTCAACATGGGGCGGCACGCTGCATAGCGGCGTGAGCAGCAGCACCACCAGACACGACTATATCCCGATCGCGCTGCAGGACTGCGCCTCCTCGTCCGACCTCTTCATCTCCGCCGCCTCGGAAGACGAGATCACCGCCGGCCTTTCGACCCTTTTCAACCAATATCTGACCTCGGTACGGCTGACCCAATGACAAGCCGTTCGAAGATGACGCTTCTGCGCCGGCTGCTGCGCGACAGGTCGGGTGTCGCCGCCATCGAATTCGCGCTGCTCGCGCTGCCGCTGTTCACCATCATTTTCGGGATTCTCGAATGTGCGGCGATGTTCTTCATCGACACGGCCCTCGATGCGGCGGTTCACAAGGCCGCTCGCTTGATCAAGACCGGTCAGGCGACTGCAGAGAACATGACGCTCACCGGCTTCAAGACGGAGGTCTGCGGCAACCTGCTCTATGTGCTCGACTGCGAAGGCAAGCTGCTGGTCGCCGTCGACACGCTCACCGACACCTCCTCTTCCGGCGCGATGAAGGCGATCAACAGCAGCGGCGCCGTCGCGATCACCGAAGGCTTCGAAATCGGCAAGGGCAGCGACTACGTGATGGTCCAGGCTTTCCTTCCGTGGAAGCCGCTCGTCAGTCTCTATTCGCTTTCGAGCTCCACGCTCGCGGACGGCAGCTATCTGATGGGCGCCGCCGTCCTGCTCCGCAACGAACCGTTCTGAGGATGCCCGCATGACACCGATTGCCAAGAGAACAGTCGCCCTTCTGCGGCATTGCCTGCGGAACCGCGAGGGAGCTTCCGCGATCGAGTTCGCCTTCCTCTTTCCGATCCTGCTGCTGCTGCTCGCCGGGCTGGTCGATCTCGGCCAAGGCCTGACGGTTCGAAGGAAGATCAATCAGATCACTTCGACGAGCAGCGAGATCATTGCCATGCAAAGCAGTTGGACGGAGGCGAGCGTCGAATCGATCCTCGACGGCGTCAGCACCATCGTGCAACCCTACGAAACCGACGAACTTACGGTCCTCCTTTGCGTTCTCGACATCGACAGCAACGGCAAGGCGACCGTGAACTGGTCTGCCGCCTACGGCACGACAGCCCTCTCTTCAGGGCAGGACTCGCCCGTCGAGGTGCCAGAGGATTTGCGAATCGCGGACGTGCAACTGGTGGTGACTCGGGTCCAATATAAGCTAGATACGATCTTCTCCGGCCTTTTCGAGAGTTTCACGGGCGGCGGCTCTTACGAATACGACCAGCATTTCTTCATCCGACCGCGAAACGGCAACACGATCACCTACAGTTAACGGCCATGCGGGCCTCGTCGTAACGCCTCGACTTCCTGGAATAGTGCAACTGTTCCTGGCGCCGGCGGAAAAAATGCTAGTAATCGCTACAGGTCTTGAGGCCACAATACTGACACAGTCTGGACATGTTCTCGCCCAGCATTTGTCTCGGTGCAGTTATTTGCACGAAATAACATATATAACGAAAGATTACATCCTGTTGTTGATTGCCGACTATGCGCCTCGTGCAGTCGGCAGCCGCGCCGCGCTATTTTGCGTGAAGCGTATACCCTCTTCGCAATGCGGATATGGATATCACCTGGAAACGGTAGCCTAGCGCCGGCCGGTCCGCTTACACTCCTTCTCGTGGGTGCAGGGCAGCCTTGGGCATGATGCCCTGGGTATCGTGCCAGCGGCTTGGCTTGCCGCTGGCACGTGCCGCCTCCGGCGGCCAGTTTGCGAAGCCTCTCTTCCTTTTTTAAGCTTCGAACGTTCGCGCCGACTGTTTCAACGGTAACGATCTTCCCGGCGCGCAGCCCCAACGCGATCAGGCAACGCGGCGCAGCGGCCCGGCATTGGCCTTCACCTGAAACCGTCCGGCAATCCGGTCGAGATCAAGCACCTCCTCGCTGAGGGTGC
Organism: Sinorhizobium sp. FG01; assembly: GCF_002531875.1. Taxonomy (NCBI): domain Bacteria; kingdom Pseudomonadati; phylum Pseudomonadota; class Alphaproteobacteria; order Hyphomicrobiales; family Rhizobiaceae; genus Sinorhizobium; species Sinorhizobium sp. FG01. The sequence goes on along the minus strand of NZ_NWTB01000006.1, from coordinate 258,023 downwards.
GGCAGGCGGCATTCGTCTCTTCGACCATGGCTGCGTTTTGCTGCGTGACCTGGTCCATCTGCTGCAGAGCGGCATTGATGCCGTCGAGGGCGGAGGACTGCTCGTCGGCCGCGGTGACGATCGCGCCGATCAGGCCGCTTACCTGCTGCATATGTCCTTCGATGCCCGTCAGTGCCGAACCGGTCTGGTTGACGAGTTCGACACCGTCGGCAACCTCGCGGGCCGAAGTTTCGATCAGCTGCTTGATTTCCCTGGCGGCGGCGGCCGAGCGGCTGGCAAGTTCCCGCACCTCCTGCGCGACGACCGCAAATCCCTTGCCGGCTTCGCCGGCGCGGGCCGCCTCGACGCCAGCATTCAAGGCCAGCAGGTTTGTCTGGAAGGCGATCTCGTCGATGACATTGAGGATCTGCCGGATGCGCGACGAGGAGCCGGCGATCCGTTCCATGGCGGCGACCGCATCGCGGACGACGGCCGCAGAGCGTTCCGCGCCGTCCTTTGCCGTTCGCATCACCTGGCTTGCTTCCCTTGCGCGTTCCAGCGAGGTCCGCACCGTGGCGGTGATCTCGTCACAGGCGGCGGCGGTCTGCTCCAGCGACGCAGCCTGATGCTCGGTGCGCTTTGCCAGATCGTCGGTGGCACTGGCGATCTCCGACGAACCGGAGCGCAGCCGCCCGGTCGCCTGGAGCACGCCGGAAATCGCTTCGGCAAGCTGCGCGACGCTGCCGTTGAATTCGCTGCGGAGCCGGTCGAACTCCGGGGCGAAGCCGGCGTCGATCTGCGCCGTGAGATCGCCGGACGACAGGCGACCCAGTCCCCCGCTGAGCTGATCGATGACGGTGAGCCTGTCCTTTTCCTCCGCCGCCCGTTGCTCGCGGAGCGCCGTCTCTTGCTCGTCCCGGCGGCGGCGTTCCTCTTCGGCACGCTCTCTTATGCTGCGGCGCTCGATCGCCGCCTCGCGGAACACGGCGACCGATTTCGCTACCGCGCCGATCTCGTCCGCGCGATCCGAAAACGGCACCGCCCGGCTGTAATCGCCGCCGGCGAGCGTCTCCATATAGGACGACATCGCCGCCAGCGGCTGGACCGCACGGCGACGGAAATACCAGAGGCCGGCGGCAAGCAGCAGGACCGAGATCGCCGAACTTGCCGTTGCCGCCAAGGACAGGCGGTGCGTATCCACGGCTGCAACTGCTTCCTCGCCCGCCTGGAAGGCGACAGCTATCTGCACCAGTTCGTTCACGGCAACTTCGTGGTGGTGGAAGCTGTCCTTCAAGGCGCTCAGTGCCTGACCCGCGCCGGCAAGGTCGTTTGCCTGCAGCGCCGGCAGGAACCGCTTGCCCATCACCTGCCAGAAGAGGTCGGCCCTGGCGAGTACCTCGTCTTCCAGCTTCTTCATCAGCGCCTTCGGCGCTGATGAAGACTTCCAATAGACCCGCCGCTCGTCATAGGCGCGCTTCAGCGCGGCAAGCTTTTCCTGGTTTTTGGCGGCAAGCTCCGGGCTGGAGATCGCCTCCATTGCGAGCATGTAGGATTCCACCGTGTAGAGCGGCGGCGGAAGGATGTCGGCAACCAGATCCTTGCCGTAGACGATCTGGTCATAGACCGGCCCGTTCACCCTGAGCTTGTCGAAGGCGTATGTCTTGATGCCGATCGAGACCAACAGTCCGGCCGCAATGATTCCGCCGAACACAATCATTCCGCGTGCAATGTTGAGTTTCATATGTCTGCCCCTATATGCCTGCCCCTCAGGGGAACCCCTCGCAAAAAATGCAGAAATCAACGATCCTGTTGCCGTAAATTTTTGCGGCACGCGTGAAAAGTGTCTCGCAGCGCGAGAGTGCTCTCGGTGCCTTACCCACAATAATTAGTTGCATTCCATGATTGCGGAATGGTTAAGAACGCAGCAGCGGCGGATTAAATCGAAACAAGCTTGCTCAAAACGGATACTGCCCGACGGTTCACGCCTGTCGGAGGCACCGGAGGTTGAGTGCACCGATTAGGCCTTAGAGCGACCTTTGCACGTCTAATGACACGCGGCGCTGTAGGAGGTCCATTGCGGCAAAAACATCCATGGGCCGCCAATCTGCCGGGTTGCGATAGCTTGGATAGAGCCCGAGGGCGGCAGCGGTGATTTGGTCGACCGTTGGCCTCGCCAGTGCACGGCGGGCCAAGGCGAATTCGGCCGCGGGGCTCACCCGATCCTGCGTCAACCCCCATCCGCCGTAAAAGGGCACTGCGTAGCAGCGCACCGGCAACCCCCTCAACAGCGCATCAAAGCCGACCTGGCTGGAAACGGTCCAGACCTCGTCGACGACATCGAGGATCGAGGCGACCGACACCTTGTCGCCGAGCAGGATGACGCCGGGAGTCCTGGATGCGCGTTCCGTGATGTAGCCCTTGCGATAGCCCGCCATCACGTCCGGATGGGTCCTGACGACGCATTGCGCGCCGCCCGTCAGCGCGTCGTCTAGCATGCGGTCGAACGAACGCCGGCTGCCGAGCGCGCGTGCCACCGAGACATCGCCGAAGACCTGGTCGACTAGGAGAATGCGCCGCCGGCTGCACGGCTCGATCGACGGTGGGCGATGCGGCAGGTTGTTGTATTTGGAGAGCCTGTATTCAACCATCCGCTCGCGGATGCGCCGGCCGAACCCGTCATGCCGGCCGCCCGCCGCCTCGGCAATCAGCAGCTCGAGCCGCGAAGCCCGGCCGCCGTCGACGGGCAGCGCCAGGTCGTCGGCAATGATCGAGACCGGTGCGTCTCCGTCCTTGCCCAAACCGACCGAACGCAGGAAGCCGTCCTCGAGGTGCCAGTGCGGCAGCCGCCGCGCGCGGGCGACCGCCATCGCTGTCCTTGCGGGGATACGCCCGCCCCAGGAGACGACGCCCTCGATCCCAGGCGACAGCGTCGAGGCGAGCGGCTGGCCACTGAAATAACGTCCGAGCCAGGGAAAGGCCTGACGTACGAAGAACGTCGCACCCAAACGGCTGCGTGGCTCCGGCCACCAGGTCTTGCCGCCGATCTCGGGCAAGCTGTCCATCGCTTCGAAACACTCCATGCATCCACGGCCGATGGTTCGACCGCCTTCCGATCACGGACCAAAATCAGGTTGAGCCGGGAAATGCAATCGCTAACTCGGTGCGCGACGAACTCAGCCGTCCTCGAGCTCCAGAAGAAAATAAGTCGTCGGCCCATAGGGCGTATCGTTCGACAGGCGGAAGGCGACCGGACCCGCACCGCTGCGCACCGGCGGATAAACGGTGCCGTCCAGGCCGACCGGAGATATCCTCCATTTGGCCTTTCTCTCCAGCGCCAGATCGACATTGCCCTTGCGGATCAGCACAGGCAGGCTGCCGAAATCCTCGATGACTTTCTCCTCGCTGTCTCTGAAGATCATGCCGCTGTTCTGGGCGTCCGTCGCAAAGATCAGCAGCATGCGGCGGCTTTGCGCGAGCGAAGGCTGGCGATCGATCGCCGCAAGGGCGACGAGCCCGTCTCCATCCGCCTGCTCGATGCGGAGAATGCCGAGATCGATCGGCTCGCGCAGCGAGGAGAATGCCGCCGCCTCGGTTGCCGCCGTTGAGACCCGCAACTGCCCAATGCGGCGATCAAACCGGATCTGGCCGGTGTCGCTCTCATAGAGGCCCGCTTCCGTATCGGTCTGATTGTCGCGAGCCAGCGAGCCGTTGTCGCGAAGCGCCGTCAGTATTTCCTCTGCTCCCTCCGTCCGCGGCTGCGCGACACCGACACGGTCGTCGATGCTGTCGGCAGGAACGAGGCCGATGCCGCCGGTCAAGGCGAGCTCGGTGAGGCGCTCCGGCTCGCGCGCCTGCATATCCTCGCCAAGATCCTCCTCGCCGCGCACCGCAAACGGAATCGTGAGGCCGGAGGTCGCCACATCGCCGCGCCGGTAAAGAAGGGCCGCCAGCGTTTCGCCGGCCCGCGCCACCGGATCGAGCGCGATCGCATAGGGGAGCATCGCCCGCTTGTGCGGGTAGGGCTCGCCATAGGCAAGCACGATCGGCCCATGGCCGTGCCGGCAAAGCACGTCCCAGCCCTGCAGCGACGCATAGGCCGGCATGACGAGGCCCGCCTCGTAGCGATAGCGGTTCCAGAACAGGTGGTCGTACTCGCTGACGATGAAGGGCTTTCCGATCCAGCGCGCCGCTGCGATCATCCTGAAGTAGTTGGCGCCGTCGGCAATGGAACTCACCTGCAGGAGGGCGCTGCCCGGTGCATAGCCTCCGACCCAGTCGTGATAGGTGTTCATGGTCACCGCTTCGAGATCGCGCCGGCTCAGCGCAGTCTGGACTGTGGGCCAATTGTTGTAGGTGCTGATCAGGCCCCTATAGCCGAGATCGCGCAGCATCTGGCTCATCCGGGTGGCCGATGCCCGCTCCAGTTCGGTGAAGAATACCTGCAGATCACGGATGCGGGGGCTGTCGGCGTAGCGATCGGGCGGCAGCCTTACGGTGCCCGTCTCCAGCCGTTCGTCGTCGCCAAGCTCTCCCCAGGCCTGCGTGAGTTCGTCGGTCGAGGCGTAGCGCTTCACGAGCCACCGGTTGAAGGGTGCGACAAGGGCCTCGTCATAAGCGGGTGCGCCCGGGCGCTCATGCACGACGCTGTCGAACTCGATGCCGTTCTCGTTGGCGAGGATCACCAGCGCCAGGGCATCGTCGCGAATGGGCGCGACGCCGGTATAGGGATTGACCCGCGCCAGGAACGTCTCCTGCAGCGTCCTCCAATGGGCGAAGGCCTCCTCATCCAAGTGCAGACGCAGCTTGAGATCGCCATTTGCCTCCCAACGGTCGTCATGACCGCCATAGGCTCCGCGCGGCGAAGAAAGCCCGTCGATGATCCAGTGGATGCCGTTTCGCTTCAGCGCCGCGAGCAGGTAGTGGATGCGGTCGAGGGTCTCCGGATCGAAGGCGAAATCCTTCTGCCGGCCGAACATCAGGCTCGCGTCGGTAAAATGCAGCCGGGCGATGTTGTAGCCGTGAAGCGCCAGCTGCCGCGCGTAGCGTTCCGCACCCTCGTGATCGGGAAAGCCGCCGGAGGCTGGGCTCCAGGCGAGCGAGGCGCAGAGCATCCGCAGCGGCTTTTCCGGAGATGCCGCATGCGCCAGCCGCCCGCCCTCCCCGGCGACGAGCCGGTGATCCGCGTCGATCACGCCGTTGGGCAGAAAGGTGGAAAAGTCGAGCGGACTGCCCTGTTGGACTTCCAGCGAAACGTCACGCACCGGCACCCATTGGTCGGAGGCCTTCGCCGGCGGCGTGAAGCAGCCGAGGAAGATCGCCGCAGCAGTGAGCAGTAAACGCATCGTCAAGCCGGTTTCCCGAGGATTCTGCTCTCGATCGGGTCGCCCGGCTGTCGGCGGCTTCTGAGCATTCCGACGGGCAGCGCCGCCGCGTGGAAGAACCAGGCGACGACCGTGTAGAGTCCCATGCTTAGGCTGCGTTTCTTGACGCTTGCCATGGCAACGACACTGGCAACCGTGGCGAGCACCGCAGCGATTGCGACGAGCTTGTCCGGCAAGAAGACGATCAGTGCAAGGCAGAACAGCCACCAAAGATGCACGAGCCCCCAAAGCCTGAGTTCCGGCAGTTCGCGCAGAAGCTGGAGGAAATAGGGTTTGCCGAGCGAAGCGCGCAGGAGCTCGCCGATACCGTAGAGATATTTGCTTTTCCAGCGGCGCACGAGCAGCCGGTAGGAGTTGACCGTGTGACCGAAGTGCTGGACGAAGCGCCGATCAAGCCGGTAAAGGCCCCAGCCGGCGCTTCTCAGCCGGATGCCGAGATCGAACTCCTCATAGCCGTGCAGGTTTCGGTCCGACAAGTAGCCGACATCCTCGATGGCGCTACGCCGGTAGAGCCCGCCGCCATTCATCCGGTCGATCGGCCCCGTCCGGTTTTCCGGAGCGTTGCGTTTGACGCGCCGCGCAAATTCCAGGTTCGAGACGTGCATCTCCTCGACGTGTCCGGTCACGCCCGCGATCGCCGGGTGGTCTTCGAGGAAGCCGACGGCCTCGTCGAGAAAGTCCGCGTCCAGCAGCATGTCGCCGTCGATGAGGCAGATATAGTCGTGACGCGAATGCTGAAAGCCGAGCTGTGGGCCTATGCCGCAACTTGGACGCGCCGGCGGTGTGATCTGCGCAATGACTGTCGGATATCGGGCGGCGATCTCGATCGTGGAGTCAGACGATCCGCTGTCCGCGACAATGACTTCGCCGCCCCGGCGCTCAAGCGCTGTCAAGGCGCTCTCGATCGTCGCGGCGACGCGCTTTTCTTCATTCAAGGTCTTGATAATGACGGATATTGCCAAGATGGCCCCCAGGCAGGGTGCGCCGTGCTTTTGCTCGCCACACCCATGCGGTCTAAATGCACTAAGCGGAACTTTCTACCTGCGATGGTTTGAGTTTTGGTTTACTTCGCCAATCCCGCAATTGCCGTCCGCAGCGAGCGGCGTACCGGGCCGCACCGGCGCCGCATCCTCCGCCCGCCAGCTTGACCGCAAGATCCGTCACGCGCGCGTGGCGATCGGCCGATAGCATCTGCAGCAATTCAAAGCCGACAGCCGCTCCAAGCACCAGGCCGAGGACAAGGGCAATGCGCTGCGGATAGGCGGCGGCGAAGAGGAAGCCGATCAGCCCATAGGCACCGAACCGCTCGAGGTGGACCCACGTGCCGATATGCGGACGCATGGCGATCGGCGACAGCGTCGAAAAGGCGATCAGCGCCAAAAGGAACCACGCGAGGATCGCGGCCGCGCGCCTGAAATTCATGATCGCTTTCTTGCGATCGTCCCGGCGCATGGCGGAGGTCATCTTGCCAGCGCCCGATAAACCGAAAGGGTTTTCTGCGCGACGCTCGCCCAGCTATGGGTCGCTTCCACATGGGCGATCTGAGTTCGGACCGCATCGTCGGTCGGCGGATTTGCTATTTTTTTGGCGAGGGCGGCGGCAAGGGCGTCGGTATCGCCCAGCGGAAAATAATCGTCGGGAGCGAGGGCAAGTTCGCGGTTGGCGACGATGTCGCTGGCGAGCACCGGCAAGCCATGGGCCAACGCCTCCAGGAGGGCGATCGGCATGCCTTCGTGGCTCGAGGGGAGGACGAAAAGAGCCGCATTGGCGAAGAGTTCGGCCAGCCTGTGGCCAGACTGGAAGCCCGCCAGGACAACGCCGGGCACGCCTTCAGCCATCGCCCTCACCTTAGCCGCATAGGGCGTTTCGAACTCGGCGCTTCCCGCCAGGACGAGTTTGACGCCGGTACCGCCGAGAGTCGCGAAGGCCCGGATGAGGTCGGTCTGGCGTTTTTCCGGAACGAGCCGTGCCGCAAGCAGAATGTAACGTCGGCGCGTCAGGCCGAACTCGTCGAGAATGCCCGTTCCGCCGCGCCACGGCGATATAGCGACGCCGTTCGGGACAAGGGCCACCGGAAGCCCGTAACGCTCCCCCATCGTCTCCACGATTTCCTTGGAAATGGCGATACGCCCATGCGCAAGCCGCATGCCCATGCGTTCCCCGAGCTTAAGCATGCGCTTGGCGAAGCTGCTCCATTTCTGCCGGTCGTAATCATACCCGTGATGGGTGACCACCACCTTCAGGCCCAGGAGCCGCGCGAGGGGAACCAGCAATGCCGGGCCAATCGCATGAATATGCAGTACGTCCGGCCGGCGCAGCGCCGCGAAACAGACGCCGAAAAAGGTGTGGACGATCGCCTCCAGCGCCATCGATCGCGGTGCCCAGAGCGGGAAGACGCGAATTCCGCTCCAGGAATAGGAAGCGGTCTTGGGGAGATATCGCCGCCGCCCGATGACATCGACGCCCCAGCCAAGGGCCACCAGCCTGGTGGAGAGCATCTCGACATGCTTTTCCACGCCGCCCTGCACGTCGGGTATCCCACGCAGGCCAAGCATCATCACGCGCGGACGCGCGGCCGTCGTCTCAATGGACCGGTGAAAACCGTCAAGTTCGTCCCGGGACAGTGCGGTGCCTGAGCCGGAGAATGGCCCCTCGAGCAACGCGGCCGTCGCAAGTGCCGGCGCGTCGACGGCGAGCAGCTTTTCGGGAAGAGGCCCCTCGCCGCCGCGAGCGGTGTTGACCGGGGTCGCCGAACCCCTCGTCTGCTGCGGAGCATGATCCCGCGACACTGCCGTCTGACTGCTCATGGTTGTCTTGCCCCGGACGTTCCCTTTCGGCAGCTTTTACGTGCAGAACACTTTCGCCGGGCGTAAGAAGATCGCTAAAGTTTTACGAGACTGGCCGGAAATCGGTCGCCGGACCTTGCTCAGCCTATGCAGCACCGAGCGACGCGTAGAGGTCGAGGGTCCTCGTCCGATAGGCCGCGGCCGAGTATTCTCTGGAGATCCAGGATCGGCCCTCCGCGCCCATGCGTGCGCGTGCGTGAGGCGAAAGCGCCGCCATTTCGCTGAGCGCCCGTGCAAGGTCCTCTGGCTTTCCGGAGGCGGCAAGCAGCCCCGTCTCGCCTTCCCTGACCATCTCCGGAATCCCACCGATCGCCGCGCCGATGACCGGCCGCTGCAGCGCATAGGTCTCGAGAAGGCTGATCGGCGCATTCTCGTACCATTCGGAAGGAAGCACGAGGGCGCAAGATTGGCCGATGAGCCGGTGCAGCTTCTCGCCTGAAAGATAGCCGGCGAATGTTACGTCTGCGCCGAGGTCGGCCGCCAGCTGGCGAAGGCTCGCCTCTTCCGGCCCGGTTCCGGCAACGATCAGCCGCTCTCCCGAAAGAGCTATCGCCCTGATCAGGGTCGCCAGTCCCTTTTCCGGCGCCAGGCGACCGGCGAAGACAAAATAGTCGGCCTCCTGCCAATCGGTCCGAAAGGTGGACACATCGACGAAATTGGCTATGTGGACCATCTTTTCGCGCGGCCAGCCCCATTCGGCGAGCTTGTCCAGGTAAAAGCGGCTCGGTACGACGAGCCGATCCACCTTGTCGCGATAAAGGCCGAGCAGCCGGTGCAGCATCGTTTCCGCCAGCACCACGGCGCTCAACGGGACTGAGTCCTTGACGCAGCGATGGCGAAGCACGTTATAGATTTTCCCGCCGCGACAATCTTCGCAGACTTTGCCATGCCGCAGCATCTTGTAGGAGGGGCAGGCGAGCTTCAGATCGTGAACCGTCATGACCACCGGGATGCCGGCGGATTTCAATGTAGAGAAGATCGCCGGCGACAGATGGTGATAGACATTGTGGGCATGGGCGATCGCGGGGCGGCTCTGGCCGATCAGCCGGCGGATGTTGCGTTGGGCTTCGAGCGAATAGATGACGCTCGCCGCTTGAACCGCCTTGCGCAGCAGCCCCGTCTTCCGGCCGTATTCAATTTCGGAGACGAAATAGTCCGACCAGGGCGTTTGCTCGTTGAGATCGTGGCGCATGGCGAACGGTACGACGTCCCAGCCGAGCTCGTCGAACATCGCCATATGATCGAAGAACACCGCCTCGGCTCCACCGCGGCGGTAAAAGTAGTTGTTGATCGCCAGCAGGCGCTTCCCGGCTATGCCATGCTCAGGCACCGCAGCCCCCTACCAATTGAACCGGTCGAGCACCTCATCGACCGGCAGCACGCGACAACCCTTTTCGACGGAATAGCGGACGAGACGATCGAAGGTCTCGGGCGTGCAGCCATGGGGCGTCGGCCGCGGCGCGATGTCATGCGTGAAGAAGATGAGCCATCCGGGCTCACTGACGAGCGCGTCGATCCATCGGGTCAGGGTCTCGGCATGCTGCTCCGGCTGGCGGATTTCGACGGCCTTGAGCATCAGTGGATCCACGGATTCCCGGTTGATGGCCTCGCCGCCGGCGCGGCAGGAGCGATAGCGGCGGCGCAGCTCGGAGCGCGCCAGCGGCCAGGCGGCGTTATAGGGAAAGGCGAAGTTCCGCGCCGGCGAGGCGACCCCGACGCTCTTCAGATAGTCCGCATTGCGGTCGAGGTCGGCGGCGAGGCCGCCGGCGCTGCGAACCCTGAGATGCGCAAAGGTGTGGCAGCCGATCTCATGCCCGCGCGCGAGCAGCTCCGCGCATCCCTCCGGGGTGATAAGCGTCCGATGCTTTTCCACCCGCCCCCCCAGCCCGCCGGCGATATAGAAGGTGCCGCGCGCATCGTACCGCTCGAGAATCCGGGCTCCCTCGTAAAGGGCGCTGTCGGGCACGTCGTCGAAGGTGAAGGAGACGAGCGGTATGTCCGTTTTGATATCCCGCCGCGCCCCGGCGAGCCGCCAGATCGCCCGGTTGGCTAGCCGGTCGACGAGGCCGCCAATCTTTTCCTGAACATCACGCATGAGCAACGCGCTTTCCTTTTTCCGGGACGGCACCTTTCGCCAGCACGGCGCTCGATTGCAGGTGCAGTCCGTAGATGGCGAAGACGAAAGTGAACCAGACAAAGCTCCCGCCCTCGAAGAAGAGAGTTTCCAGACCGGCGTGGAAGATCGTGTAGAGCCAGATGCGGATGTAAAGCCGCGTCAGCGGCGCCTTCTCGCGCTCGGGCGCAATGCGAGAAATGTCGCGAAGCGGCAGCAGGATTAGCCAGACGAGCGTCAGCAGCAGCCCTGGGAAGCCGGTCGTCAGGGCAATGTCGAGATAGGAATTGTGGCCGTTTGCAGCGGCCACCGCCCAGGTCTCGACCGAGCCGCCACTGTAAACCAGCTCCTCCGTCTGCCAGAACGCCCTGAAGCCGTAACCCGTCAGCGGCCGCTCGGCGAGTGCCGAGAAAGCGAAGCGCCAGATGTCGGAGCGATTGGTGAATGTCGCGTCGATGCCAAGGCCAGTGATGAACTCTCCGAGCGGCCTGAAAACCGCCGAACCCACGGCGAATAGATTAAACAGGCCTACGCCGCCGATGACGATCAGCGCACGCAGCGGCCGCATCTTTTCGAACAGCCATCCGAGCATGAGGATTGCCGGCAGCATCGCCGTCGAGGTTTTCCCGCCGGTGTTGACGAGAAACAGGAACGACAGCGCGAAGATTGCTAGGCCCGTTATGCGCGACCAGCTGCTCGCGACGAACAGCCCGAAGAAGGCGGCGAGCACCATCCCGGAGGCGGCGCTGTTCTTGTGCGGGAAGTGACCGCGCCAGAGCCCGGCATTCATCGGCTCGCGCAGTTCGGACGCCTGGTGGATGGCGAGCGTCGGCTTGAAGAGAATGCCGTAATAGGCGAATCCCAGCATGATCAGGCTGCCGATCCCCAGCATCTTGGCGAAGTGGCGCTCCGAGGCCGGCAGCAGCAGATAGATGCTGGCATTCACCGTCATGATCGTCGAGAGAACGATGCCCTTGATGCCGAGCATCGGATGCGCGGAGATCAGCGAGACGAGGAGGAACCAAAAGGAGAGGATGGCGAGAAGCAGGCGCGGCTGCAGGATGATGTCGCGCATCGGATGCAGCAGCCCGTAGCCGAGCATACCGGCGGAGAGCAGCAGCGCCAGGATCTGGTTCAGGCGGTTGGAGTTGCCGGCGGAAGGGTCGAGGATCGCCTCGCCCGTCAGGTCGACATAGGGCGTGATCGATACCCAAAGAAACAGAAACATCGCCATGAAGAGGAAGGCGCCGACGCGCGCCCTCGCAATGTCCGGCGCGCTGGTCTCCGCAAAGGCGGCGGTTGTCATTGGCCGGCTTCCTATCCGACCGCCGGGCGCTGACCGCGTAGATAACCCCAGAGGCCGAGCGCCAGCGCGAGTGCAACACCTGCGGCGAGACCGGCCAGGGCGCCGCCGATGAGCAGGATCGAGGTTCGCGGCGGCCAGCTACGCGAATTCGGCGGCATGGCGCGTGAAATGACGCGAATATTGGTCGTGTCGATCTGCTGGCGCTCGGTGATCTGCTGGGCGCGCGCCAGATGGGTTTCATAGATCGCCGCCTTGGTGCGCGCATCGCGCTCGAGGTCGCGGAGGTGGACCTGCGCATCGTTGTCGGTGAAGACATTCGATTGCTCGTCGTCGGCCTTTGTCCTCAGGGCACCGAGCGCCGAGCGTTCCCGGTCGAAATCCGCTTTGGCGCGCTCGGCTATGCGGCGCGCTTCCTGGTTTATGCCAGCCTCGAGCGTTGCGCGCTCGGAACGTGCCGCGGCAAGACGGGGGTGCCTTTCGCCGTAGGTGAGCTGCATCGAACCGATCTGCTGCTGCACGGCACTATATTGCTGGCGCAGGTTCGTCATGTCAGCGGACTCAAAGACCGAGGCTCTGGTCGTCTCTCCCTGCGCGATCGCGGCACTCATCTGCTTGTAGCGCGTCTCCGCCTGGATAAAGCGCTGCTGGGCCTCGAGAACCTGAGTATTGAGTTCGCTCGAGAGCTGGTTGCTGACGAGTTCGCCATTGGCCGACAGCAGGCCGTTCTCGCGCCGGAAATCCTCGACCTTCTTTTCTGCCTCGGTCACGTTGCGGCGCAACTCATCGAGCCGGGCATTGAGGTTCTGCGCCACCCGGCCGGCGCTTTCGGCCGCCGATTGGAAGAGTTCCGCTTCGAAGGCGTCAACTATTGCGTCGGAAAGGGTGACGGCCTTTTCCGGTTCCTCGCTCCAAACCTCGAGAACGACCACGAAGGAGCGTTCCTCGCGTCGTGCCTCGACCCTTTCCGACAGGGCGCGAATGGCCGTCAGCTCCTTGTCGGCCTTGCTGTCTCCCCGTGAGAACAAAGCCGTCAGCACCGCAAGTGGCGACGATTTGACGAACTCCGGATCGTTCGTCAGTTGCAGCTTGTCGATGACCCGCTTCAGAACATTTCGCGACGTGAGAATCCTGAGCTTGCTCTCGACCTCCAGCAGCTGCGCGTCGCGCTGCGGGTTGCTGGTAAAGACGTCATCGCTGACGACGTTGAGGTTGGAGGGGTCCACCACAAGGTCGGTATAGACGGTGTAGCGCGGTGTGGCGGTAACCGCATAGATGAAGGCAGCGGCGACGCAAAGAACAAGCGCAAGGACGATCCATCTCATCCCGTCGCGCAGCCAGAGGATGATGTCGTCTATGCCGACGCTGCCGAGCGTGGGAAGCTGCGGGAAGTAAGCGCCGACAGTCGGCGGACTGGGCCTTGCCGCCGGTATCGGCGGGGAAACATCCTGCGTTGCCGCCGGGGCGGAAATCTCGTGCTCCTCGGGCTCGACCGGCGCTTCCCCGTCAACGGCCGGAACAAGGTCCAGCAGCGAGCCGCCCGTCCCGCGCCAGGGACTGCGCGCCTCCAGGTGCAATCCTTGCTCTAAGGACTCGCTCCGCCGATACATCCGTTTTTCCCCACGCATGCCCTTGAAGCCACCGAAGAGCACTGCCCTGCGTTGTAAGATCTGCTGCTAAGAATTAGGAGTGCAGAGTGAATATTCGGTTAAGACTTGCATGCGGCCGGTAACTTTCGCGGCCTCAGAAATCGGTCAGCAAACGGCTCCAGCTTTCCGACGCGAGGCCGCCGATATAGATGTCACCGCTGAGCGCCGCGTCCTTGATGTCGGCGTGCCGGGTGACCATGCAGAAATAGCCCCGGTGGCGGAAGCACAACCACCGCTGGCGCGAAATCGCATTCATTAGGAACGGCTGCGCCATGCCGGTCGCAACCGCATAGCCTTCCGCGTCGAGGCTGCCGAACATTGCCGCGGTGACATCGGCTTCGCAGCCTTCGTCGCAGATCACGTTCAGCACACTGGCCATGCTTTTAGACCTTCCGAAGAACAGGAAAGCCCCGATCGTGCGGCCATCTTCGCGCAGCACTTTCCGGCACTGAAACGCGCCGAGATTCCTGTTCATCGAGGCGACGTCGACGAGCCAATCGAACTCGGATTTCGACCAGGCGGGGCGAACCGAAAACCGCTCGAGCATCGGTGCGGCGCAACAGAGAAATTCATCGGGATTTGCCGTCTGCACCCGGCATCCCGGCGCCGCCGGAGGTACCGACGACGGGCCCCAACGGCGAATCGCGCCATCGATCAACCGCAGTGCGCCAACGACCAGAGGCGTCCTGAGAATCGGAATGCGCCGGCCGGCCAGAACGGCAGCCGCAGCGAGCGGCCGGAAGAAGCGCTGCCATTCGAGGCTCTGGATCGGCAGGATGACACCCCCGCCGGCAACGCAGTGATCGGCGCTGACGGGAGAAGAACTGTCGGAAAAGCACAGATCCTGGCGAGCCGCGCGCACGCTGCGGGCAAGCCGCGCCGCGCCGGCCGCGCCGGCTTTGCCATCGACCATGAAGGCGCAGAGAAGGCGTGCCACCAGCCGGCGACCATTGGCATCGAATTCCATAGGCAGGGAAAGAATGGCGCTGTCGACGTCACCGCTGCCATTGTCGTGCACGATGCTGCCCTGTTCGGAGGCATAGAACGGGCTTCCAAAGAAAACCGTCTCGATGTAGCGGCACAGGTCCTCGCCCGCCGTGCCCTCACGGTTGCGGAAGACCCTGTTGAACAATCGCGCGATCGTGGGGATATCGGTGCGCGTCATCGCCCGCGTGCCGGGGCACGGCGGCTCGGCGATGCTCGCCGGATGCGGCACAATCTTCCGCAACTCAACTCCCATGCGCTGGTCCCGCCTGAAATTCGCGAGTTGCCCGCTCCCGGTCGCGGCGTACGAGGCGCAGGAAAACGCTCCATGCAGCAACGACCATGGCGATCTCGATGACATAGAAGGAGACGAAGGTGCCGGTAGGCGGGGAGTACCAGCTCGCCGCCGCGGCGATCCCGGCCCCAACGATGCTTCCAAGTCCCATGACAGCGGCGCGGGCGGCGTGGTAGCCGGAGGCCCCGAGCGCCTCCACGGCCACCGACCAGACGGCGAGCGGTATGACGACCCATGCGAGGCCGCGCACGAAGCCGACGAGCGACACATAGTCGTGTCCGAAAAGGTAAGGCAGGACCGGAGCCAGCACGAAGACCGTCAGCGCCGCTGCCAGGCCGATGACCGATGCGGCGGCAAGGACGCGCAGCACCCGCTGCAAGGCGTGATGCAGTCCCGATGTCGTCATCCGCGCCGACCCCGGATAGATGAGACGGTTCAGCGCCTCAACTGACAGGAAGCTGCTCTCGAGCATCCGCCGTGCGACGCTATAACTCGAGACGATCTCGGCGGTGGTGACGAGGCTCAGGACGAGGAGGTCGGCATTCTGCCGCAGGGCACGCAGGATGAATGGAATGCTGAAATAAAGACCCTGCGGCAGTTCCTCCCGCACGATACGGTAGCGCGGTTTACCGAGCCCCTTGATCGCCCGGAGACAGGTGACGGCGACCAGAACATGGCAGACAAATTGCCAGACGGCCCAGGATGCCACCGTCGAAACGCCGAAGGCCAGGCAGGCGAGCGCCGCCGCCACGGTGCGCGCCGCGGCAAAGCCGACCACCACCTTGTTGGCGGAGGCGAAATCGGAATGGGCGATGAAGATCTGTTCTGCGAGAACGATGATCCGGACGAGCACGATGTTGGTAACGAGCATCAGCGCAATCACCAGGAAATTGGTGACCGCATCGGCCGACAGCGCAAAGAAGAACGGCAGCGTTACGGCGCCGGCAAGAACGAGGACTAGCCCGCTTGCGGCCGTGAGCAGAATGTTGTGGCCGAGCATCTCGGGATAGATCGCGCGATCCCGCGCGACGCGCCGCACGAGGGATTCCATCGCGCCCAGTCCGCAGAGATGGACAGCGATGCTGGCGACGGCGGTGATGGCGACGAAGACGCTGAACTCGTCGACGCCGAGAAAGCGGGCGAGGATCGCGAAGGTGACAAGTTGCGCCGCGGATCCGAGGACGAGGCTGCCGCCGGACGCCACATAGGACAGGATCATCGGCAGGAAGGGCTTGTAGCCACGCGATTCCGTTAAGCCTTCCGAAGACATCCGACCTGCCCTGTCGATCTTGCGCACTGGATTCAGCGTCGCAAAGGCCGTCCCTTGCCGCAATCCATCCGCCGGTTCCCAGCCGCAGACTAGAGAACAGAGATGATTGGGGGGTTAACATACGCCCATCAATTGTATTTTCAGCTTCCGTTTACCCGAATGCGCTAGTCTCCGCGGACCCGAAAAACATCCCGAAGGAGCGTTCGTGCTGAAGCGCGACTATCTTCCCGGCGCCGAGCTGGCGGATCGCCATTCGCCTCAACTCGTCCGCTTCATGGACATCGAACTCGAACTCGCCCCCGACGTGCTCGTGCCTCGGGAGGAGACGGAGTTGCTCGGGCGGAACGCCGTTGCGCGGCTTGCCGGCCCGACGGAACCGGTGACGGTCATCGACATGTGCTGCGGCTCCGGCAATCTCGCCCTCGGGATCGCCGCTGCCGTTCCGCTTGCGCGGGTCTGGGGGGCGGACCTGACCGACAGCACCGTCGCACTCGCGCGCCGCAATGCCGAGCGCCTGTCGCTTCAAGAGCGCGTGCTGATCCGCCAGGGTGACCTTTTTGCCGCGCTCGACGGCGCCGGCCTAGAAGGCCGGGTCGACATGATCGTCTGCAATCCGCCCTATATATCGACGTCGCGTCTCACCGGCGATAGCGCCCACCTCCTCGAGAGCGAGCCGCGCGAGGCCTTCGACGGCGGGCCCTACGGCATTTCCATCCACCAGCGGCTGATCCGCGAGGCCGCCGCCTTCCTGAAACCGGGCGGCTGGCTCCTCTTCGAGTTCGGCGAGGGGCAGGACCGGCAGGCCGCAGCCCTCATCGCCCGGGCCAAGGCCTATGAAGCCGTGAGCTTCGCCCACGATGCGCACGGCAAGGCGCGGGTCGCCATCGTGCGCAGGTTGAAGGAGGGACCGGCGCGATGAGCGACATTCGTCCGCTCACGACCGCCGACATTCCGGCCGTTGCCGGGCTCTTCCAAAGGATCTTCCGCCACAGCGACCAGGCTGCGCCGCCGGCGCTCGTCGACTATCTTCGCCACCTTTACCTGGAAGCGCCCGGGTATGATCCAGAGGTCGCGCCGCTCGTCCACGTCAATGACGGCGGCCGGATTTCCGGCTTCGTCGGCGTTAACGCGCTGCCGATGAGCTACAAGGACCGGCAGCTGCGCGCCGCCATCTGCGGCGCGCTGATGGTCGAGGGCCGCGAGAGCGACCCGATGGCCGGCGCCCGGCTCTTGAAGGCCTTTCTGGCCGGGCCGCAGGACCTCTCCTTCAGCGAGACGGCAAGCGAAACCTCGACGCAGATGTGGACGCGGCTGCGCGGCATCGTGCTGCCGCAATACAGCCTCGACTGGGTCCGCGTCCTTCGCCCGGCGAGCTTTGCGGTCGAGCTTCTCTCCGGCCGGCTCGGGCCGGTTCGCGCGCTTCGCCCCCTGGCACGGGCCTTCGACGAGCGCTTTCGCGGAAAAATGGCTCGCGGCGATCTGCGTTGGTCGGCGGTTCCGAAGGAGGCCAGTGTTCCGGCGATGTTTCAGGTCGCCGACATCGATGCCGGGTCCTTTGCCGAACTTTTCGCACCGTTGACTGGGCACTTTGCCGTGCAGCCCGCCTGGACCGAAGGCCAGTTCAACCACATCCTGCGGAACGCAACGGAGAAGCCCGACTTCGGCGCGCCGCACTTCGCTGCCGTCAAGACGCGCACCGGCGCTCCGGTCGGGGCGTTCTTCTACCATATGAAGCCAGGCGGGACCGCCCGTGTCCTGCAGCTGCTCGCCATGCCCGGCCAGGCAGGTCCCGTCCTCGACTGCCTGATCGATCATGCCGCCGCCCGGGGCGCCGCGGCGCTGCGCGGTCGCACCCAACCGGCGCTTCTCGAAGCGATGATGGGTCGCCGCATCGGCTTCGTCCACGCGGCCTCGACCGTCTTCCATTCCCGCGACGAGGAACTCGTCGACGCCTTCCGCCACGCGCAGGGCTTCGTCAATGGCCTTGCCGGAGAGCATTGGAGCCGCCTGATCGGCGGCTCCTTCGACGGTTCGTAAAGATCGCGCCTCCGCTTCAGGCCGCGCGCACCGCGTTCAGCGGGATTTCGATGTCGACTTCCAGCGTCGAGACGTTTTCGCCGCGGTCCATCTTGACGGTGACCTTGTCGCCGTCCAGCTGCACATGCTTGGCGATGACGGCGAGGATCTCTTCGCGAAGTTTCGCCACGAGATCCGAGTGCCCGACCGAGGCGCGTTCATGCGCGAGCAGGACCTGCAGACGCTCGCGCGCCGTCGGCGCCGAGGTCTGTTTGCTGAAGAAACGGAATATGCTCATGCTGCCCTCCGTCCGAACAATTTACCAAGAAACCCGCGCTTCTCGCCCGGAATGATCATCGGCACCGTTTCGCCGGCAATCCGGCGAGCGGCGTCGAGATAGGCGAGCGCCGGAGCGCTTCGGCTGTCAGCCAGCGTAACCGGCGCGCCGAGGTTGGATGCCTTAAGGACGTCGGTGCTTTCGGGCACGATGCCGACCAGCGGGATCGACAGGATCTCGAGGACATCGTCGACCTTCAGCATGTCGCCGCGCTCGGCGCGGGCCTGGTCATAGCGCGTCAGCAGCAGGTGCTTTTCCACCCGCTCACCGCGCTCGGCCCGTTCGGTCTTGGCATCGAGAAGGCCGATGATGCGATCGGAGTCGCGCACCGACGAGACTTCCGGATTGGTGACGATGACGGCGATGTCGGCGTGCCGCATGGCAAGCGTCGCGCCGCGCTCGATCCCGGCCGGGCTGTCGCAGATGATCCAGTCGAAATGCTTCTTGAGCTCGGCCATCACCTTTTCGACGCCCTCCGGCGTCAGGCTGTCCTTGTCGCGGGTCTGCGAGGCCGGCAGCAGGAAGAGCGTATCGAGGCGCTTGTCGCGGATCAGCGCCTGCGGCAGCTTGGCGTCGCCCTGAATGACGTTGACGAGGTCGTAGACGACCCGTCGCTCGGCGCCCATGACCAGGTCGAGATTGCGCAGGCCGACGTCGAAATCGACCACGACCGTCTTCTCGTTTCTCTGCGCCAGCGCCGCGCCAAGCGCGGCGGTCGATGTCGTCTTGCCGACGCCACCCTTACCCGATGTAACAACGATTACTTTCGCCATCTTCCCGCTCCTGTATGCTGGCCGGTCATCGGCTCAGTTAAGTCTCTCTGCCATGATCGAATCGCCTTCCAGCCAGAGCTGAACCGCCTGTCCGCGAAGATTGGGGGCCATGTCTTCCGCCGTCTTGTAGACGCCATCGATTGCCAAGAGCTCCGCTTCGAGCCGGCGGCAGAAGATTCGCGCCGAAGCGTTGCCCACCGAACCGGCGAGCGCCCGACCCCTCAGCGTCCCGTAGACATGGACCGAGCCCCCGGCGATGATTTCCGCACCCGAGGCGACCGATCCGACCACGGTCACGTCGCCTTCCGGGAAGATCACCGACTGGCCGGATCGCACCGGCTCGCGGATGACGATCGACGAGATCGCCCGCGCCGCCTGCGGCTCCACCTGGACGCTCGGCGCCACGGCCGTGGCCGTGGCCGGCGCCGCACCAGCCGATTCGGTACTCGCCTCGGCCGGAATCTCGATGTCAGGGGCCGGGCGACCGCCCTTCATCGCCGGCGGCATGCCGGGCTCGAAGAGCGACGGGCGTCCGCCTTCGATGCCCATGATCCGGACATTGCGCTTGCCGAGCTCTTCTATCAGCTTCTTGAGCTCGGCCCGGTCGATTTCGAGATCGGCGACGTCGAGAACGACCGGCCGCCCCAGGAAGAACCCGGCGGAGCGCGAGGCCAAATCGTCGAGGCGGGTGAGCCAGGCGTCGAGCGGCGGCTCCGGTGAAAGCACCAGTGCCAGGAACGAGCGGCCCTTGATGCGGATCGAGCGGGTGTCTGTTAGCACTTTGGTCATCTACGTTAATTTTTCGTTGCCTAAGATGTAGGCGAGTCACGGTTAACAAATGGTTAATTCCGCTAGCCTGCCCGGGGCTGGAGCGACGGCTCGGCGGCTCGAAATTAAGGATCAGACCATCGACCAGCGACGGGTAGCTGGCCCGGAAGTTAACGGGATGACGAGCGTCAGCGGTCCATGGCGAAAGTGTCGCAATCGATAGTTGCGGGCAGTTATCCCCTCTGGCCTGCCGGCCATCTCCCCCACAGGGGGAGACGACTCGCGGCACCGACTTGATCCTAATCGAAGCGTTCCGCTTGCTGAAACCTTTGGTTGAGGCGACTCGGCAGCCGTACATATTCTCCCCCTTGTGGGGGAGATGGCCGGCAGGCCAAAGGGGGGGTGTTACTTCGGCATCACGCGGGCCGGCGAAAGCCGCCTTTTTTCACCCGCCGATTTCGGCGACCGGCTGCACAAGCTGCGGCCCGAGATGCAAATAACGGGTCGCCTTGCGCTTGGCGGCAATATCCGCCCAGACGCGCTCGACCTGCGCCGCCGAAAGATTCGCGGCACGCCCGACCGCTTCGGCGGTGAGGCCATTGTTGAGGCCGTAGAGGCAAAGATCCATCCGGTCGTAGGGGAGCGAGAAATAGAACTCTTCCTGCGTCTGCTCGAGCGAATAGGTGTCGGTGGTCGGCGGCCGGCGGCGGATTTCCTCCGGAACGCCGAGATGCGCGGCGAGCGCATAGACCTGCGACTTGTAGAGATGGGCGATCGGCTTGACGTCGGCCGCGCCGTCGCCGTTCTTCACAAAGAAGCCCTGGTCGTATTCGAGCCGGTTCGGGGTGCCGAGCACGCCGAAGTTCAGCCGGTCGGCGTGGTAATATTCTAGCTGCTTGCGGGTGCGCTGCTTCATGTTGGTGGCGGCGACGATGCCGAGATAGACGGAGGGCGGCATGCGCAGCTTTGTCCGCTTGCCCTCGGGGTCCTGAACCACCAGCGAGGAAATGTTGTAGCCTTCGCCGTCGAGCGCATTGGCGATGACTATTTTCGACGCCCAGCCCGGCCCGTAATCCGGCACGAGTTCCCGGATGAAGGCGTCGCGGCGCGCGTAGCAACCCATGGCAGCAAGCGTCGGCCCGATATCTTCGACGACCGCTTCGACGCCGAAGGTCTCGGCCACCAGCCGGCCGAGCCGGAGGCTTTCAGGATCGGAATCGTTTTCCGGCATGAACAGGCAGAAGACATTCTTGGCGCCGACGGCGCGTACGGCCAGCGCGACCGAAACACTCGAATCGATGCCTCCCGAAAGCCCGAGCACCAGCCCGCGCTTGCGCATGCCGCGCAATTGCGCGCGCAAGCCCGAGACGATGCGTTCGGTCTCCGTGGCGTCGTCGATCTTCAAGCTGTCGGCGGAGAAGACGAACGTCTCCTGATCGGGGCGGATGTTCATTCTGCTGCCTCCAATGTCTCGGCCGCCAGCCTGCGGCTCACCTTGCCCGTGTCCGTCTTCGGCAGCTCGGTGCGGAATTCGACGATCTTCGGCACCATGAAATCCTCGAGGTGACGGGCGCAGTGGCGGATGATGTCCTTCTCGGTGAGCGCCGCGTCGGAGCGGACGACGAGAGCGCCGATCGCAGCCCCGAGCACCGGGTCGGGCACGGCGATGACGACCGCCTCGGCGACCCCCGGATGGGCGTGCAAAACGGTCTCGACCTCCTTCGGCGCCACCTTCTCGCCGCGCGTCTTGATGATGTCGTCCTTGCGGCCGACGAAATAAAGGAAGCCCTCATCGTCGGTGCGGAAGAGGTCGCCCGTATAGAGCACCCTTTCCCACGGGTTCGGACCCGGGCGCAGCATGCGTTCGGTGGCTGCCTCGTTACGCCAGTAGCCTTGCATGACGTGGGGCCCGCGGATCACCAGTTCACCCGGAACGCCCGGCGGCACGCGCTTGCCGTCGTCGTCGACCACGAAGGCTTCGGTGTTCGGAATCGCGATTCCGACCGAACCCGGCCGGCGATCGAGTTCGTCCGGCGGCAGATAGGTGCAGCGCTTGCACTCCGTCAGGCCGTACATTGAATAGAGCCGCGCCGACGGGAAAAGCTCGCGCAGGCGGGCGATGTGCGCCGGCGGCAAAGCTGCGGCGGTATTGGAGATATAGCGTAAGCTCGGCAGGAAGCCGGGCTCGAGGTCGCGCATCTGCAGGATCATCGCGGCCATCGTCGGAACCAGCGGGAAACCAGTGACGCCTTCGGCGCGAATTCGCTCGAAGATCGCCTGCGGGAAGGCGAAGGACTTTTCGAGGACGAGCGTGGCGCCGAGCCGGATCGTCATCAGCAGCTGATAGAGGCCATAGTCGAAGGCAAGCGGCAGGACGTTCAGGATGATGTCGTCCGGCGTGTTGCGCAAATAGGTGGTGATCGATTCCGACGCCGCATCGATATTGCGATGCGTCATCATCACGCCCTTGGGACGGCCGGTCGAACCGGACGTGTAGATCAGCATGGCAAGATCGACGTCGATGCCACCGTGAAGCACGCGCAAGGGCTCGGCCGTCAGGGACTCTTCGAAGGAGGCCGCGCCCTCGGGCGTGCTGCCGCCGGGCGCGGCGGTCGAGGCGACGAAAAGCGGCCTGGCGGCAGAAAACGCGCGCGCCTCAGTGACGACCGGCATCAGCTTCGCCTGCGTCAGGATCGCCGCCGCCTCGCAATCGGCGATGATATAGGCGAGCTTGTCGGCCTTGGTGGAGGCGTTGATCGGGCTGAATGTCGCGCCGGCCTTGAGGATCGCGAAGATCGCCACGGCCGCTTCCCAGCAATTGTCCATGAAGACCAGAACACGGTCGTTGGCGTTGACGCCGCTCGCTGCGAGCGCGGCGGCAAGCCGCGACGAAAGATCGTCCAGTTCCCTGTAGCTCAACCGCTTACGGTCGGTGACCAGCGCCGTCTTTGCCCCGTGCGCCGCGGCGTTCCTGGTGAGGAATTGCTCGAACCTCATCTTCGTAGGGCCCCCGCCCCGCCGCCGCTTACGCCGTGACCGGCACTGCTTTCACCTCGATGAAGGCCGCAATTCGCGCCAGCGAATCGAGGTTCGCCGGGACGATATCGGCGTCCGTCATCGCGATCCCGAACTGGTCCTCGATGAAGGCGACGAGCTCCAGGACGGCGGTCGAATCGACGACGTCGTTCTCGATCAGCGACGCGGTATCGCCGAGTTCGTAGGAGGTGTCGCCGAAGAGAAAATTATCGATGATGAAGGTCCTGACCTTCTCCTTGATCGTCTGCGTCATGTGGTTTCCTTTCACTGCTTTCGTTTCAGGCCGCTTCCGCCTTGCGGAAGCCGGTCCCCGTGAATGTCCGCAGCCACAGCTGCGTCGACAGGATGCCGACGAAGCCGGCGTTGTCGCGGAAGCCCGAGGCCGGGCGCGAGCGGCACTTTTCGTAGAGCTTCGCCACCGCCGCGGCATTGAACAGGCCGCCTTCGCTAATCGCTTCCGCGCTGAGGGCGCCGCGAACATAGTCGCGTGCGCCGGCGCCGGTGAAGGAGTGGCTGTCGGGCGCGCGGTAGGGCTGCTTCACCCGCCTGCCGATCGCAGGCGGCAGCAGATCCTTCGTCGCCTCGCGCAGGATGTGCTTTTCCGTCAGGCCTTTAAGTTTCATCTCCGGCGGCAGCGTCGCGGCGAATTCGACGAGCCGATGGTCCAGGAAGGGGAAGCGGCCCTCCACCCCGCGGGCCATTGCCATGCGGTCGCCCTGGCTGGAGAGGATGTAGCCGGGCAGCAGGAAGCGGCTTTCGAGATATTGCGCCTGGTGCAGCGGGTGCCATCGACCGAAATCCTGCGGCAGCCGGCCGACAAGCTCGGCAGCGGCGTCGTAGTCCCCCAATTGGCTGCGCAGGTCGGCGGAGAAGAACAGTTTCGTCGCGGCAGTTCCCTTAAAGCGCGGTCGATGCGAAAAGAGCGGATCGTCGAGCCGCTCGTCGCTGGCGCCGAAAAAGGCGGCGAGATATTCCGGCGACTGCTGCTTGAGGCCCGGCAGATAGGGATAGAGTTTGCGGAAGAGATGTGGCCGGATGCGCGAGCCTGGCTGGCGGCCGCAGAAACGACGCACCCGGGCTTCCTTGAAGATATCGTAGCCGGCAAATACCTCGTCGGCTCCTTCGCCGGTGAGCACGACCTTGAGGCCCGCCTCCCGCACCAGTCCGGACAATTGATAGAGCGGCGCCGGTGCCGTGCGGATGATCGGTCTTTCGGTGAAGCGGATGACCTCCGGAAAGACCCTGGCGATGTCGCCCTCGCGGCAGGCGATCGCATGGTGCTCGGTCCCGAGCGCCGCAGCCATTTCAAGCTGGAAGGCGCTTTCGTCATGCTCGGCGCTGTCGAAGGTGACGGAGAAGGTGCGAAGCCCCTGCGGCGTCATGCCGGCCGCTAGAGCCGCGACGATCGAGGAATCGAGCCCGCCGGAGAGATAGGCGCCGACCGGTACGTCGGCCCGCATGCGGATGCGGGTGGCGTCGGTCAAGAGCGCACGCAGGTCCTCGGCTGCGGTCCTTTGGTCCACCGGACCGGCTGGTTGATCCCGGTCCGGGTATTGAAGCTGCCAATAGGGCCTCGTCGTGACGCCACGCTCGTCGACGACCATCAGGTGGGCCGGTTCGAGCTCTAGGATATTGCGAAAAGGCGTGCGGGGCGCGATCGGCGCCCAGAGGGTGAATATCTGGTCGAGCGCGATCGGATCGATCTCCGCCGAGATGCCCGGCACCTTCAGGAGCGCCTTGACCTCGGAGGCGAAATAAAATGTGCCGGCATGCGCGGTGTAGAAGAGCGGGCGCACCCCCATGCGGTCGCGCGCCAGCATCATCCGGCGGCGGCGGGCATCCCAGATCGCGAAGGCGAAATCGCCATTGAGCAGCGAGACGCAGGCCTCGCCCATCTCCTCATAGAGGTGCAGGATGACCTCGGTGTCGCTCGAGGTGCGGAAACGGCGCCCCTTGGCGCGAAGCTCGTCCCTCAATTCCACATAGTTGAAGATTTCACCGTTGAAGGCGATCGTCAGTTCGCCGCTCGCATCCGACATCGGCTGCTGGCCGTCGCCGAGCCCGACGATGGAGAGCCGCACATGGCCGAGACCGACTTCGGGAGCGGTGAAAATGCCCTGCTCGTCCGGTCCCCGATGCGCGATCGCGGCCGTCATCGTTTCGAGAAGCGCCCTTCCATCCCGTATCGAGCCAAAATAGCCGCTAAAACCACACATCTGAGATTCACTCTGAAGCCCGCAATCTGAGCTGAGTGTATAGACGGAATGCCGAGAGCAAGCGTTAACCTGCGTAAGGTTTTTCCAATGATGGTAAATTATTCAAAAGGAGCTGTTCCGAAGGTAGAGGTAGCGAGAAGCTGCCGTAAGCAGACTATTGATCTGTTCAATCAGCAGTTTTCAGAATTTTTTATTAAACTTATACTTATCTGCGCTCAGACGGACTGTAAGCATTTGACGTTTGGCTTTCATCCTAAGGGCAGACGACTGAGGAAAACCCTCGGTTTCCGTTTTATTAACAAATTCGGTTCAATTTTCCGGGTCGAAGCGCAATATCGCTCGGAGCGCATGATGAGCTACGACTGGACCGGCGAACGCACGCGCCGCATGAAGATGATGAAATACGGCATCGGCATTGTGCTGACAATCGGCCTCATTCTCGCGGCCACGTCCTGGACCTTGCAGTCCATCTAACGACGGCACGTCCCGCCTCATCGGCGAGATTTCAGGGCCCCTACGGACATCTTTACCTCCCTGGCCGATGTAACCTGTAGCTCGAATTAACTAATCGCTAAACCTTGACGGGTGCCTGCTGCAGGAGTGGAATTGGTTCTGTGGCGTACTGCCTGAGGCCGCCGTTTCGCAGCCAGCTGCGCGGCGGCCTCTCCAGTTCGAGGGGCGATAGGTGGACCCCGCAGTATAACCGATCAGCAGCTGCGCGGTTCACCTATTTGATCGGGACCTGCGGCTAAGGTGCGCCTCCGGCGTCGTCAGCAATGATCGGCCGCATCCGAAGATGGCTGGGGAACCAAAATCGCGGCCTGCGTGTTTCAAGTCGCAGCGTGAGGAGATCATATGCAGCCGAGGTTTATGTCGACCGAAGTGTTCCTGCGTTTTGAAAAGGAATGGCAGCACCTGCGTCGCGCCGCTCAAAAGCTGGAGATCGAGGCCAATCGGCCCGATGAGCAAAATATCCAAGCCATGGCTGGCTCCGAACTCGCCGACCCCTGCGCAGGCCGGATTAAATCTTCGTAACCTATTGAAATAACACTGGACGCGCCCCCCGCTTCTTCTAGATGCTGGTGGCAAGATCGGCG
This sequence comes from Sinorhizobium sp. FG01, assembly GCF_002531875.1. Taxonomy (NCBI): domain Bacteria; kingdom Pseudomonadati; phylum Pseudomonadota; class Alphaproteobacteria; order Hyphomicrobiales; family Rhizobiaceae; genus Sinorhizobium; species Sinorhizobium sp. FG01. The sequence continues at coordinate 231,960 of NZ_NWTB01000006.1, read as the reverse complement.
GCCCCGGGCGGCCCCGATGCTCTTGCGAGGAGCGCGTCCTATGTCCAGCCGGGTCGTCATTGCTGCGATTGCTTTGGGCTCAATGCTTGCCGGCATTGCCATTGCGCCCCTTGTTACGAAGGTCCCCGGTTTGGCGTTGTTCGACGCGGCCGATGCCCACGCGGACGGTGTGGCCGGAAGAACCGGCAAGGCTGCCCACGGCGCCTCTTCTCAGGCCACCGCAGTCCAGGTTACGCAAGTCGAGCAGCAAGACTTTCCCGTCGTCATCAGCACCTTCGCCAATGTGCAGGCGCCGGAGACCGTCGAAGTCAAGGCGCGCATATCGAGCCAGATCGTCGGCATTCACGTCAAGGACGGGCAGACGGTCAGGGCGGGCGACCTCCTGTTTTCGCTCGACGACCGCGCCCTGCAGGCCGACCTCAGCCGTGATGAAGCGATCTTGGCGAAGGACACGGCGCTGCTTGCCGACGCCGCGATCGAGCTCGACCGGGCGAGGACCTTGCGCGACGACAACACCGGCACGCAGCAGGCCTATGACAGCGCGCTCTCGGCACAGCAATCGGCCAAGGCCACGGTCGCGGCCGACCAGGCGGCGGTGGAAGCGGACAAGGTGTCGATCGACCTGACGCGCATTCGCGCCCCGATCGGCGGCCGCCTCGGTGCGGTTGAGGTCACGATCGGCGATCTCGTCGGCAACAGCACCTCGGGAACGAGCCTCGTCACCATTACCGCCATCGATCCGATCGAAGTCGCCTTTCATTTGCCCGAGAACCATCTGCAGGCCTTCAAGAACCGGCTTCTGTCAGGCGCCCCGCCTCGGGTCACGGCGCGGCTCAGCGGCACCCGCGGGGTCATCGGCACGGGCGTCCTGGATTTCATCGATTCCGCCGTCGATACGGCGACGGGGACGGTGCTGATGCGCGCCAAGTTCGACAATGCCGAAGAGAAGCTCTGGCCGGGCCAGTATGTCGACGTCGATATCGATGAGACGACGCTTTCGAAGACGCCCGTCATTCCCGCCGTCGCCGTCCAGGCCGGCCAGAAAGGGGATTTCGTCTACCGGCTGAACGCCGACGACACTGTCGAACTCCGCCCGGTCGTCGTCGCCGCCAACAACGGACAGGACGCCGCGATCCGCTCGGGGCTCTCCGCCGGCGACCGGGTCGTGACCGAAGGTCAGTTGCATCTCAAGGCAGGCGACAAGGCACGCGTCGTCCAGTAGAGCGGGACGCCCAACGTTCGCGCCGCTCTATTCGTTTGTTTTGCCGCATCTGTGCGGCTTCAGGTGATCCCAGCTGTCTGCAAATGCTCCAGCCGGCAAGTCATGGAAAAGGGTCATGTCGATTTGCGAATTCTGCATCCGCCGTCCCGTCGCAACGCTGCTGATGTCGCTGGCGCTCGTCTTTGCCGGTCTCTTCGCCTATGCGGCGCTGCCCGTTGCGGCCCTGCCGCGGACCGACTTTCCGGTCATCAACGTCTCCGCGTCGCTGCCGGGCGCCTCGCCCGAGACGATGGCGACCTCGGTCGCAACCCCGCTCATCAAGCAATTCAACACCATCGCGGGGATCGACAGCGTATCGACGAACAATTCCCTCGGTGCGACCTCGATCTCCATCCAGTTCGCGCTCGACCGCGATATCGATGCAGCGGCGGCCGACGTCCAGGCGGCGATTACCCGTACGCTGCGGACGCTGCCGCAGGACATGCCCTCGCCGCCGAGCTTCCGCAAGGTCAATCCGGCCGACGCGCCGGTGCTGCTCCTTGCCCTGAAGAGCGATACGGTGCCGCTCACAAAGCTCGATGCCTTTGCCCAGCAGGTGATCTCGCCGTCGCTTTCGACTCTCGGGGGCGTGGCGGAAGTCTCGATCTTCGGCAGCCAGCAGTTCGCGGTACGCATCGAAATCGACCCAAACGCGCTTGCCGCGCGCGGCATTTCGCTCGCCGAGCTGCAGGCCGCCATCGCCGCGGCGAACGACAATTCGCCGCTCGGGACGGTGCAATCGACCGGGCGGCAGATGACGATCGTTGCCGACACGCAATTGCAGAATGCAGCCGGATTTTCCAAGCTGATCGTCAAGACGGCCGACGGCAAGGCGGTTCGGCTCGGCGACGTTACCAAGGTCATCGACTCCGTCGCTAACACCCAGACCGCAAGCTGGCATGACGGCTCGCGAGCGATCATCCTCGCCGTTCAGCGCCAGCCCGATGCCAATACGGTGGCCGTCGTCGACAAGGTCAAGGCGATGCTGCCGACGTTCCGCCAGTCCCTGCCGGCGGGAGCGTCTCTGGAGACGCTCAACGACCGCTCCGTCTCTGTCCGGGGTGCCGTCGACGACGTCGAATTCACACTGGGCCTGACGATCGGGCTGGTGATCCTGGTGATCTTCATCTTCGTGCGCCGCCTGTGGGCGACGCTCATTCCGGCGCTGGCCGTGCCGATCTCGATCATCGCCACATTCGCGGTAATGTATGCGCTGGGATTCTCGATCGACAACATTTCCCTGATGGCGCTGACGCTCTCGGTCGGCCTCGTCGTCGACGATGCCATCGTCATGCTGGAGAACATCGTCCGGCATATGGAAGAGACGGGACAGAACGCCTTTGAGGCGGCGATCGCCGCCTCAACGGAGATCGGTTTCACCATTATCGCGATCTCGCTCTCTCTGGTAGCGGTCTTCATTCCGGTCCTCTTGATGGGCGGCGTGATCGGCAAGATCTTCAACGAGTTCGCCATCGTCGTCACCATTTCGATCCTCGCCTCCGCATTCGTCTCCTTGACGCTGACGCCGATGCTGGCGGCGCGCCTCCCCGAAAAGTCCGCCGATCCGGACGACAGGGACGGGGTCGGCGCGCTGCTCGAGCGCGGATTCGATGCGCTGCTTCGCGGCTATGAGCGGCTGCTCACCCTGTGCCTCCGTGCGAAGTTCGCCGTCCTCCTCCTGTTCTTGGCGAGCATCGGCGTGACGGTCTATCAGGTCAGTGCCACACCGAAGGGCTTCTTCCCGCAGGAGGACATCGGCGAGCTTCAGGTGACGACGCAGGCACGGACGGATATTTCCTTCGCCGCCATGTCGGCGCTGCAGGCCAAGGTCGAAGACATCTTCGCGCGCTCGCCCTATGTCGCGCATGTGGCAAGCTCGATCGGCTCGGGCGGGGCAGGCTCCTTGGCCTTGAACTCCGGCAGGCTCTTCGTCGAATTGAAGCCGAAGACCGAACGACCGGCGCTGCCCGAGGTGCTTGCAAAATTGCGTCCGGCACTCGCCAACCTCGCTGGCATCAGGGCCTACATCTCGCCGGTGCAGAACCTCTCCGTCGGTGCGCGCAGCTCCGCCAGCCAGTACCAGCTCGTCGTCCAGGGTCTCGACCAGGCGGCTATGAACCAGTGGGCGGACAAGCTGACGGAGGCGATGCGGGACGACCGGGCCTTCTTCACTGATGTCAGCACCGACCTCGAGAACAATGCCCCGGAGGCACGCCTCGTCGTCGACCGCGACAAGGCCGCGGCACTCGGCATTTCGACGGACGTGCTGCGCTCGACGCTCTATGGCGGCTTCGGCTCGGAACAGATCTCGACCATCTACACCTCCGGCGACAGCTACGAGGTGATCATGGAAGTCGATCCGGCAAAAAGCTGGTCCGCCGCCTCGCTTGCCGAACTGCAGGTGCCGGCCGCAAACAACAGGCTGGTGCCGCTCGGTGCCTTTGCCCGGGTCGACACGGTTCCTGGGCCGCTGACGGTCAACCAGCTCGGGCAGTTGCCGGCCGTGACGATCTCCTACAACCTGCCGACCGGCGTGGCTCTCGGCAACAGCGTCGAAGAGATCGGCCGCCTGAAGGCCGAGATCGGCATGCCGGCCGACGTCACGACCCGTTTCTACGGCACCGCCCAACTATTCCAGGATGCCGTGTCCAACCAAGCCTGGCTGATCCTCGGCGCGATCCTGACGATCTATATCGTGCTCGGAATTCTCTATGAGAGCGTCATCCACCCGCTGACGATCCTCTCCGGCCTGCCATCGGCGGCCTCCGGCGCGCTTGTCGCGATCAGCCTCGGCGGCTTCGACCTGTCGATCATCGCGGTCATCGGGCTGCTGATGCTGATTGGCATCGTCAAGAAGAATGCGATCATGATGATCGACGTGGCGCTCTCGCTGCAGCGCGACGGACTGCCGGCCGAAGAGGCGATCCACCGGGCGTGCCTGATGCGGTTCCGCCCGATCCTGATGACGTCGTTGGCCGCGCTCATGGGCACGCTGCCGATCGCGCTCGGCAGCGGCGCCAGCGCCGAATTGCGCCAGCCGCTGGGCGTTGCCGTCGTCGGCGGCCTGCTCGTCTCGCAGCCGCTGACGCTGTTCGTGACGCCGGTGATCTACCTCTACATGGAGGCTCTTGCCGCAGGTATCAAACGGCTGTTCGCCAGGCAGCCGCCGACCCAGACTGCCATTTCCTGATCATGACAGCCCATAGGTGGCGTGCGACAGGGCCCGTTCGATGCCGCGCAGTTCCGCGAGCCCCTTCAGCCGGCCGATCGCCGGGTAGCCCGGCTGGGCGCCGCGGGTGATGTCGTCGAGAATCTCCTGGCCGTGATCCGGCCGCATCGGGATCTGGTGATCCGCCCGTCCGGCGGCGCGACGGCGTTTCTCCTCGGTGAGCAGTTCGGCGATCACCGCCACCATGTCGGTGTGGCCTTCCAGATGCTCGTCCTCGTAGAAGGAGCACGGCGTCCGCTCCTCCTCCCGGCGAACATTGCGGAGATGAATGAAATGGATGCGCGGAGCGAACTGGCTCACCATGGCCGGCAGGTCGTTGGCGGCGCGAGCCCCGAGCGAGCCGGTGCAGAAGGTGACACCGTTCGCCGGGCTGTCGACCTCCTTGAGCATGAAGGCATAGTCCTCGGCGGTCGAGAGAATGCGCGGCAGGCCGAGCAGCGGCCACGGCGGATCGTCCGGATGGGCGCAGATATTGATGCCGACCCGCTCGGCGACCGGCGTCACTTCGGCAAGGAATTCGACGAGGTGGCGCTGCAGCTTGTCGCGGCCGATACCGGCATAGGTCTGCAAGTGCTCGCGAAGCTGAGGCAGGCTGTAGCCGTCGGCTGAGCCCGGAAGCCCCGCGCCGATGTTGCGGGAGAGGCCAAGCCGGCGCTCCTCGGTCATCGCGCGAAAGCGCCGTTCCGCCGCCTCGCGCGTCTCCGCGTCGTAGTCTTCGGCAGCCCCCGGCCGCTGTAGCAGATAGAGGTCGAAGGCAACGAAGTCGATCCGGTCAAAGCGCATGGCCTTGGCGCCGTGACGGGCGGTCCAGCGCAGATCGGTCCGCGTCCAATCGAGCACCGGCATGAAATTGTAGCAGACGGTCCGGATGCCTGCCGCCGAAAGGCGGCGCAGTGTCTCCTGCCAGTTGGCGAGATGATCGCGCCAGGGCCCCGTCTGCGTCTTGATGCTTTCGGATACCGGAACGCTCTCCACCACCTCCCATTCGAGGCCGCCGTTGCGAACCTCCTGCTGGCGCTTCTGGATCTCGCCCACCGGCCAGACATCCCCGGTCGGGATGTGATGCAGCGCGGTGACAATCCCTTGCGCGCCTGCCTGCGCCGCGTCCTGGACGCTCACCCGGTCCACCGGCCCGAACCAACGCCATGTATGTCGCATTTCCAACTCCTTCCGAGCGGTCTTCCGCCCGCTTCCCGTATTCAATTCAGACCATGAATGTCAGCTGCACCTTGCAGGCGGACGATCGGTCGCCGGCCTGTTCGAAGGCCTGCACCGCCTGATCGACCGGAAAGGCATGCGAGATGATTGGCCGAACATCGATCCTGCGCTCGGCGATGAGCGCGACGGCCCGGGCGAATTCATCGTCGAACCGCTGCGACCCGATCCACCGCAGCTCCTTGCCGACCAGCGCGTTGAGCGGCAGGGTGATGTCGCCGGTCACCCCGACCTGCACGATCAGCCCACGCGGCCTGACCGCAGCGATCGCGCCGCGCAGCGCCGGCTCGGCGGCCGAGCACTCGAAGACGACGTCGAACTGGCCCTTGTCGGTCTCGTACTCGGCCAGACCCGCCGGATCGCGACGAATGTTGACAACCCGCGTCGCGCCCATAGCTTCGGCCCGCGCGAGTGCCGCATCGGCGAGGTCGGTGACTACGATCGTTTCCGCCCCCGAATGACGGGCGGCCGCGGCGACAAGCGCACCGATCGGCCCGGCCCCGGTGACGAGCACCTGCTTGCCGGTGAGATCTCCGGCCTGCCTCACCGCGTGCAGGGAGACCGCCAGCGGCTCGGCACAGGCGGCTTCGCCGGGGCTGACCAGCCTGCCGGCCGGAAAACACTGGCCGGCAGGGACAATGAGCCAGTCGCGAAACATGCCCTGCGCGTGAGGCAAGCGCATGGCGCTGCCCATGAAATGCATGTTCAGGCAATGGATCGCGAGTCCTTCGCGGCAGAAGCGGCAGGTGCCGCATGGCTTACTCGGGTTCACCGCCACCAGTTCGCCTACTGCAAGTCCTGAGATCCCTGCACCGCGCGCCGCGACATGGCCCGACGCCTCGTGCCCGGGAATGATCGGCTCCTGCACCCGGACGGGGCCGAAGCCGCCGTCCTGATAGTAGTGAAGGTCAGAACCGCAAATACCGCCGGCCGCCATCTTCAGGAGGACCTCGCCTTCGCCGGGCTCGGCAACCTCCGCCGTCTCCACCCGAATATCGCGCCGGCCATAAAGCCGGGCGGCTCGCGCATGGCGCACTCCTCCCGCCATCATCGGATCAGTCCGACCGCGCCCGGCAGCCATAGCGTAACCGCCGGGACGAAGGTGATCAGGATGAGCGCGATGAAGAGCGGCAGGAGCCACGGCAGGATCGCCATCGTCGTCCGCTCGACCGAAAGCTTGGCCACCCGAGAGAGCACGAAAAGCACCATGCCGAGCGGTGGATGAAGCAGGCCGATCATCAGGTTGAGGGTCATGATCAGACCGAAATGCACCGGATCGATGCCGAACTGGGCCGTCAGCGGCAAGAGGATCGGCACCAGGATGGTGATCGCCGCGATCGTATCCAGGAAGCAGCCGACGAACAGCATCAGGAGGTTCACGAGGATCAGGAACACCCACTTGTTGTCGGTGATCGTCAGGATCGCGCCCGAGAGCAGTTGGGCCGCCTGGCTGACCGTCAGGAGCCAGGCGAAGATCGAAGCCGCCGTGACGATGAACAGCACCGAAGCGGTCGTCTCGATAGTATCGAATGTCGCCCGCGCCAGCGTCGACATCGTCATCGTCCGGTAGCGGACCAGGCCCAGGAACAGCGACCAGAGGACAGCGGCGACCGCCGCTTCCGTGGGGGTGAACCAGCCCATCGTCATGCCGCCGATCAGGATCACCGGCGTCATCAGCGCCATGACTGCCGAGAAATCGAAATACCAGTCGAGCGCCAGAAGCACGAGAAGCGCCAGGCCGACGGCGACGTTCATCGACAAGCCCACCGACATCAGGAGATAGATGACGATCGGCACCGAAAGCACGACGAGCACTTCGACCGAAGCAGAAAGCAGCCGTCTGATCTCGAAGGGCGTGTCCGATCCCCAGCCGCGCCGATAGGCGAAAACCGCGACCGTCAGCATCATCAGCACCGTCATCACCACGCCCGGCACGATGCCGGCCATGAACAGAGCGCCGATCGAGACATTGGCCATCATGCCGTAGATGACGAAGGGGAGCGACGGCGGGAAAATGGGCCCGAGCGTCGCCGATGCGGCGGTAACACCGACGGCGGTTTCCACCGGATAGCCGTGATCCTTCATCGCCTTGATCTCGATCGTGCCGATGCCGGCGGCATCGGCGAGCGCCGTGCCGGACATGCCCGAAAAGATCACCGAGCCGATGATGTTGACCTGCGCCAGCCCGCCCTTCATCCAGCCCACGAGCGCGACGGCGAAGGAATAGATGCGGCCGGTGACGCCGGCGGAATTCATCAGGTTGCCGGCAAGGATGAAGAACGGCACCGCCAAGAGGGGAAAGCTCTCGACGCCGGCGATCATGCGCTGCGCTGCGATGATGTCGGGCGCGACGTTGTAGAAGACAAGATAGAGGACCGACGCCACGGCCATGGAGATGGCAACCGGGACGCCGACCACCATCAAGACCAGAAACGAACCGACGAGCAGGAGCATGGATCAGTCCTCGACCTTCTGGAATTCCTCGGGCTTCTCGAGAACCGAATAGCCGCGGCGTTGATTGGCGATGAACACCTGAACCGAGCGGACGAACATCATCACGAAGCCGGCCATGACGCTGTAGAAGACGATGTTGCGCGGCAGATCGACGGTCACCATGCGCTCATGGGCGACGATCGCCACATAGCGCCACATCAGCCAGCAGGCATAGGCAAAGAAACCGATGCGCACCAGATCGACGAAGATCGCCATCGCCCGCGCCAGCGGCCGCGGGAAATAGTGGTAGAGCACGTCGACCTGGATGTGGCGGGAGACGCGCACGCACATGACGGAGCCGAGAAACACCACGGCGATCAGGCAGTTTGTGGCGATCTCCTCCGTCCAGGCATAGGAATCGTTGAGGACGTAGCGCGTGAAAAACTGCAGGAACACGCATCCCGTCATTACCCAGAAGACGGCGAGCGTCACCCAGTCCTCGAAGGCATAGCTGGAAATATCCGCGGCGGGCGGAGCCTCGTCGAAGGAATGGGCGATTTCCTCCGGGGTCACTTGCAGATGGACTTCCTGTGACATGGCGATCATCCGACGTTTAAGAAACGGAATGTCGGCCCGCCATGCAGCGAGCCGACAAAGGCGGTTCACTTGACGGCGCGGATGGCCTCCCAGTCCTCCTTCTTGTAGCCGAAGTCCTCAAGCGCGACCTTTTCCATGACGGTCGACTCGAAATCGGCCTTGTCGACTTCGGCCACGTCGAGACCACGCTCCTTGAAGGTCGAGACGAGCGCCTTCTCACGCTCCTCGATGATCTTGGTGGCGCGCTCCGCAGCCTCCTGCATCACCTCGGTGAAAATCTGCTTGTCGGCATCGGAGAGCTGCGACCACAGGTTCTTCGAAACAACTGTGTTCAGATGATCGACGATATGGCCGGTCAGCACGATATGCTTCTGCACTTCGAAGAACTTCTTCGCTTCGATGGTCGTCAGCGGGTTCTCCTGGGCCTCGACCGTGCCATTCTGCAGAGCGAGATAGACCTCGGCGAAGGCGATCGGTGTCGTGTTGGCGCCGCAGGCGCGCGGCATGGCGAGATAAGCCGGGACGTCGGGGACGCGCATCTTCAACCCCTGCATGTCGGCGCATTTGGCGATCGGCTTGTTCGACGTGGTGTGGCGCGTACCGTAATAGGTGACGGCGGTGATGTGGTTGCCGGAGGCTTCCTCATAGCCCGCCGCCAGGCGCTTGAAGACGTCGCTTTTGGTATAGGCGATCAGATGGGCGGGGTCGCGGAACGTGTAGGGGAAATAGGTGACGCCGATCGGCGCATATTCGCGCGCCGCGAAGCTCGAGCCGGAAATAATGATATCGACCGTGCCGAGTTTCAGACCCTGGTTGATATCCGCTTCCTTGCCGAGTTGCGAGGCCGGGAAGACGTCGATCTTGTAGCGTCCCTCGGTGCGCTTGCCGATCTCCTCGGCCGCCCAGACGGATTCAGTGTGAAACGGCTCCGAGGTCTCGTAGACATGCGCCCATTTGAGCGCCGTCTGGGCCTGCGCTCCCAAGGCCGAACCCAGGATGGCCGCGGTTGCGCCGAGTAGCGTTAACAGTCTGACTTTCATCTTCTTACTCCTCCCAAAGTGAAGTCACTGCCTGCTTTACTGTCCTTCGGCACGCCTCCAGGCGGCCGGTATCGTGCTGTCGGACTGCTCCTCGACGAAGCTTGCCGACAGGCGAAGCTGAGATTGATCGAGATGGGCGCGCATCGCGGCCCGTGCGGCGGCCGGATCGCCAGCGGCGATCGCATCGCGAATGACCCGATGCTCCTCCATCGCCGCCCGCCAGGTGTCGGTGTTTTCGAAATAGCTGGCGAGCTTCTCGAAATAGGGCGTCATGCGCATGTCGTGGATACTGCCGACAAAGCGGTTGAGCGTCTGGTTGGCGATGATGCTCGAGACGATCACATGGAACTCGCGATCGATCGCCAGCGCCTCACGCCGGTCCTCGAGGGCGGCGGCCATGCGCGCCAGATTGTCGTCGAGGATTTCTATATGTTCGGGCCGGGCCAGCCGCGCCGCCTCCTCGGCGATCGCGCATTCGACGACCGCCCGGGCCCTCAGCAATTCGAATGGTCCTTCGAAATCTTCAGGCGGCACATCGGCCGCCGGCGCCTTGCGCGCCGTGACGTAGATGCCGGACCCCATGCGGATATCGATGAATCCTTCGACCTCGAGCACGATCAGGGCTTCGCGCACCGTCGGGCGCGAGACGCCCAGCTTCTGCGCGAGCTCCCGCTCGGCCGGAAGCCGCGAGCCCGGGGCCAATTCGCCCCGCTCGATCAGTCCTCGCATCTGGTCCGCCACCTGCCTGTACAGGCGGCGCGATTCCACGGCAGAGAACATCAATATCCTCGCACTGCAAACCCACGCGATCGCTCGCGGCTGGTGGCCAAGTGGTCATACCAATTCGCGTAGAATACGCAACGCCTTTCCGATGTCAACTGCTGTTCGAATTACCCGGCGCTGCGCCCGGGCCGGGCAGCCGCGATTGACCGTTTGCACGTCAAGCCGGCAATAGCCGGCCTCCGCTGCATGCCTGTCGCCTGCCGATCCAAGGAACTCCAACGGCCCGCCGCCGTTTCCTCTGGGGACCACTTGACGGTCCGGATATGGAGGATCAGCAAAATGGCACAAGAAAAACCAATCGGTTCGGCTGTCCCGCGCGGCGTCGTCGATACTAAGTCCGGCACGGTTGGCGTTCCGAACCAAAAGAGCATGGAGGAGGAAGTCCGCTGGCTTCGTGAGCAGGTCAACGCATTGAAAGACACCCTCACCGATCTCGGCATTCCCTCGGGTCGGGCCGTGGCCAACACCGTCAGGGACACCGGCCGCAGGGCCGGAGAGATGGCGAGGGAGCATCCGGCCTGGACCGCCATTGCGCTCGTCGGCCTCGTCGGCCTGATCCTGGCAAGTACCAGCCGCCCATCCTGGTCCATGCGGCGCACTTCACGCGTAGAGGACGTCATTTCCGACATCGAGGATCGCCTGAGCGAATTGAAGGAGCGCTATTGGTCGAGCGGCTGGCGGCCCTGGTAGCAGGGCTCTCCACGCCCATTGACCGCGGAACCGGAGCTTGCCGGCGGAGGCAACGGGCGATCAGACGAAGATTCTTGCGCTCAGTCTGTCGGCTTCCGGCAAACCAGAACGTCCTTCGGCAATCGAACATCTCGAGGAGCTTATTCGATGGCCAAGATCGTCTCACATCTCTGGTTTGCCAAGGAAGCCCGCGACGCCGTCGACTTTTACGTTTCGACAATCCCGAACTCCACCATTTCGGGCGAGACAGCCGTGCCGGCGGAGACCACGAGCGGCCCTCCCGGCAGCCTCAAGGTGATCGAGTTCACGCTGGAGGACCAGAATTTCATCGCGCTCGAAGCCGGGCCGCTCGATCCCTTCAACCACGCCTTCTCGATCCTGGTCGAGTGCGACAGCCAGGATGAAATCGACCGCATCTGGGACGCTTTTCTCGCCAATGGCGGCGAAGCCGAACAATGCGGCTGGCTGAAGGACCGATGGGGCCTTTCCTGGCAGATCGCACCGCGCGTCCTGGGAGAGATGATGTCCAGTCCCGACCGCGACCGGGCCAAACGCGCAACCGAGGCCATGCTCGGCATGGTGAAGCTCGACATCGCCGCGCTCGAACGCGCCTTCAGCGGAAGCGCCTGAGCGTCGGCTCTCTGCACCGATCACGACTTCGTGGCTTCAGCGCCGTGGCAAGCGGGTTCATTATGCGCCCGATGCTACAGTGCCGCGTCTTATCAGCGCACCTTGAATGGCTGCATGCTTTTGTCCTCAAATCGGCTACGATCTAGGGAAGCATGCAGGAGTAGGCTTTGCGAAGGGGCGACCGATGAAGATCACTCGGCGCGCGACCATTCAGGGGCTTGGCATCGGCGCATTGCTGCCGTTCGCGCCGCGACTGGCGGTTGGCCAGCCGGCCGGCATTCTCACGAGGCCGATTCCGTCAAGCGGAGAACCGATCCCGGTGGTCGGTCTCGGCACCTGGATCACCTTCAATGTCGGCGACGACCCGGTGCTCATGGAGGAATGCGCCGCGGTGATGGCCGCCTTCTTCGAGGGCGGCGGCCGCATGATCGATTCCTCGCCGATGTACAGTTCCTCGCAGCCGACGATCGGTTACGGTCTCCGTAAGCTCGGCCATCCGGAGCGCCTGTTTTCCGCCGAGAAGGTCTGGATATCGGATGCGGGACAGGGAAGCGCGCAGATCGCGGCGTCGCGCGCCTATTGGGGCGTCGACAAGTTTGACCTCATGCAGGTGCACAATCTCGTCTCCTGGGAAGACCACCTGCCGGCTCTCCTTGAAATGAAGGCGGCAGGGCAGTTGCGCTATGTCGGCATCACGACATCGGAAGGGCGCAGACACCGCGAGATCGAGAAGGTCATGGCGAGCCAGCCAATCGACTTCGTCCAGGCGACCTACAATATCCTCGATCGCGAGCTCGAGCAGCGCATCCTGCCTCTGGCCCGGGAAAAAGGCCTCGCCGTCATTGCCAACCGGCCGTTCCGGGAGGGTAATTTGATCCGCCAGATCGAGGACGAGCCGCTGCCGGAATGGCTCGCAGAGACGGGCGCACGCAACTGGGCGCAGTTCCTCTTGAAATTCATCATCTCCCATCCGGCGGTCACCTGCGTCATCCCGGCGACCACCCGGATCGATCACGTGCGGGAAAACCTCGAGGCCGCAGGCGGCGTCCTGCCGGACGAGAAGCTGCGCCGGCGCATGATCGACTATGTGGAAGCGCTGTGAGCGGCCGCTCGGCTCCTGACGGGAAGCGTGGCTGATGTCCGAATGGGGGACCTACACGCTCGCCGACTTCCTGATGTTCTCGCCGCGCGTCTATTTCCGCCTCATCGAACGCTACAATCAGGAATTCTGGCCGCTTCAGCTTGTCTTCATCGCAGGCGCGCTCGCCCTGCTCGTTCCGGCAGCCCTGCAGGCGTCCCGCGCCCGGATTGCGGTTCTCCCGCTCTTCGCCCTGGCATGGGCCTTCTGCGCCTGGCAGTTCCTGTGGACGCGCTATGCCAGCATCAACTGGGCGATGTCCTATGCTGCCGCTGCCTTTTTTCTCCAGTCAGGATTGCTGGTTCTGGCCGCCCTCCTGCCGCGCTCGCCCACCAACTCAGGCGGCCTGCGTCATCACGGCGGCATCGCCCTCGCCGTTTGCGGCCTGCTCGCCTATCCCTTCATCGCCCTTGTCGCAGGCCGTCCGCCCGCCACGGCGGAAACCTTCGGGATGATGCCGGATCCGACGGTTGCAACGACCTTCGGCGCCATGCTGATGGTCGGGCAAAAGAAGCTGTGGCTGCTTCTGCCCATCCCGATCCTGTGGTGTCTCTATAGCGGGCTCACCCTTTGGGCCATGGAGGACCTGGGCGCCCTGGCGCCGTTTGCCGCGGTCCTCGCCATCCTTGTCTTCCTCGTTGCGGGCAAGCGATGATAGGTGAGACCGTCACTCCTTGACCGCGCCGGTCATCGACGAGACGTAATAGTCGACGAAGAACGAATAGAGGATGACCACCGGCAGCGAGCCGAACAGCGCGCCGGCCATCAGCGCGCCCCATTCGAACACGTCGCCGCGCACCAGTTCCGTCAGCACGCCGACCGGCACGGTCTTGTTCTCCGACGATTGGATGAATGTCAGCGCATAGATGAACTCGTTCCAGGACAGCGTGAAGGCGAAGATGCCGGCCGATATCAGGCCCGGCACGGCAAGCGGCAGGATGATCCTGACGAGGATCTGCCAGCGCGTCGCCCCGTCCACCAGCGCGCTTTCCTCGAGCTCGAAGGGGATCGAGCGGAAATAGCCCATCAGCAGCCAGGTGCAGAACGGGATGAGGAAGGTCGGATAGGTGAAGATCAGCGCCAGCTTGGAATCATAGATGCCGAACTTGAAGACGATGAAGGCGAGCGGAATAAACAGGATCGACGGCGGCACCAGATAGGCGAGGAAGATCATCAGCCCGACCGGCCGCGAGCCGGTGAAGCGCACCCGCTCGATCGCATAGGCCGCGAAGATCGACGCCGCCAGCGAAAGGATCGTCGAGCCGACGGCGACCAGCATCGTGTTCCATAGCCAGCCGGGATAGGAGGTCTCGAACAGCAGGTATTTGATGTGGTCGAGCGTCGGGCCGACGACCCAGAAGGGACTGTAATTGTTGTAGTCGGTGAGCTGTGAATTCGGTTTCACCGCCGTGATCGCCATCCAGTAGAACGGGAACAGCAGCACGAAGACGAAGACCGCCATCGGCAGGTAGAGAGTAACGATCCGGCGCGGCAGACGGTTGAGATAGCTCATCCCCTCGGCGGTATCGGTGAGGACCTCGTCCGGTATTCTCGTGGTCGTGTTCATCTTTTCCTCCTCAGTCCTGTCCGCCCTGCTGCCACTTGCGACGCTGCAGGCCGAAGAAGCTGAACATGATGGCGGCGAGCAGGAATGGCACCATGGCGACGGCGATCGCCGCGCCCTCGCCGAGCTGGCCGCCCGGAATGCCACGCTGGAAGGAGAGCGTCGCCATAAGATGGGTGGCGTTCACCGGCCCGCCCTTGGTCAGCACGTAGATGAGCTGGAAATCCGTAAAGGTGAAGAGCACCGAGAAGGTCATCACCACGGCGATGATCGGGGTCAGCATCGGCAGCGTGACGTAGCGGAAGCGCTGCCAGCTGGTGGCGCCATCGAGCGAGGCGGCCTCCTGCAGCGAGGCGGGGATTGTCTGCAGCCCGGCAAGCAGCGAGATCGCCACGAAGGGAATGCCGCGCCAGACATTGGCGGCGATGACCGAGGCGCGCGCATTGGTCGGATCGCCGAGGAAGTTGATCGGCCCGTCGATCAACCCGAGCTGCATCAGCGACCAGGAAATGATCGAGAACTGCGAATCGTAGATCCACCAGAAGGCGAGCGCCGAAAGCACCGTCGGCACCACCCAGGGAAGAAGGACGATGGCGCGGAAGAAGGATTTGAACGGCAGGTTTTCGTTGAGCAGCAGCGCCAGCCACAGGCCGAGCGCGAACTTGAGGATCGACGCCACGAAAGTATAGAGCAGCGTATTGAAGACCGAGAGCCAGAAGACCGAATCCCGTGCCAGGAACGCGTAGTTCTCTAGGCCGATGAAGATGCCATCGCGGCCGATGCGGGTGTCGGTGAAGCCGAGCCAGACGCCGAGCCCCAGCGGATAGGTGAGGAAGCAGATGAGAAAGACGGCGGCCGGCAACATGAACAGCAGGCCGAGCACATTGTTGTTCTGCATCAGCGAAGCCATGGCAGATGGCGCCTTTCCGGACGACGTGATGGACATCGAATTTCTCCGACCAGGAAATGGGTTCAGAAGCAGAGCCGGCGGCCTCGCCGCCGGCGTCATCGGTGGTCGCGGCGGCCGACAGCCGCCACGAGGGATCAGACGCGATAGTAGCGGTTCGCCCGTCGTTCGGCCTCGACAACGGCGTCCTCGGGCGTCATTTGGCCGGTCACTGCGGCTGCGAACATGTCGACCAGGACGTAATCCGCCATAACGCCTGCCGAGGCATAGCCGAGCGGACCGGCATAGCCGTTCGGCCGAAGGGTCTCGGAGGCCTTGGCATAGGGCGCATGGATCGGGTCGGAGGTCCAGACCGGGTTGTTGGCGAAGGCCTTCAGCGGCTGGCAGCAATAGGCACTCGAGCCCTGTATCCAGGCATTCATCTGGTCGGCCTCCATCATGAACTTGATATAGGCCTTGGCCGCTTCCGGATATTGGCTGTGGCTGAAGAGCAGGATCGAGCTCGTCTGGTGAAGCTCGACGCTCTGGCCGACCGGGCCGATCGGGAAGTTGGTGGTGCGGATATCCGCCGCCAAGTCGGCGAGCGCCGCGTCCTTCTTGGCAGCATAGTAGAGCGAGACGCCGTTCGCCGTCAGCGATACCTGGCCGGCGAGGAAGGCGCGGTTGTTGTTGATGTCGAGCCAGCTTTCCGTGCCCGGAATGAAGGTCTCGTAGAGCTGCTTGGCGTAGTTGATCGCCGCCAGCGTCTCGGGGCTGTTGATGGTGACCTTGCCGCCTTCGTCGACCATCTTGCCGCCGTGGCTCCAGAGCAGCCAGTGGGCGTAGTTGTTGCCGTCGCCGACCGCCTTACCGTGCGGGAAGCCGGCCGGCGTGCCCTTGGCCTTCATCGCCTTGCAGAGCTCGAGGAAGCCTGCCGTGTCCTTGGGGAATTCACTGAAGCCCGCCGCTTTCATATGACTGTCGCGGTAGCAGACGGCGTTGCCGATCGCCGTCAGCGGCATGGCGATGAACTTGTCGTCACGAGTCGCATAGCCCTTCACGCCGTCGTACCAGCCGCCATATTTGTTGCCGAGGTAATTGGCGAGTTCGGTGACGTCGACGAGCTTGTCCGGATATTGATGCGCATCGTCGAACCAGCACATCACCATGTCCGGGCCGGAGCCGACATTCGCGGCGACGGCCGCCTTCGGGCGAATGTCTTCCCAGCTTTCCTTGTCAATGCGGACCTCGACGCCGGTTGCCTCGGTGAACTTCTTGGTGTTGGCAAGCCAGGCGTCCTCGTCGCCCTTGACGAAGGGCGTCCACCTCAGAAGCCTGAGGCTTGCGCCTTCTTCCGGCTTGTAGCTCGGCTCGGCGGCTTGCGCGAAGGATGGGCGGATCCCGAGCGGCGAAAGCCCCGTTATACCGGCAATCGCCGCGGAACCTGCGAGAAAGTCACGTCTCTTTATCGGCATTTGGTACTCCTCCTTAAAACAGCGGGAGCATTTCTTCCGCCATTCGCCGTCCCGCTTGGCGAATGCGGCGACCCCGATGCCTGGCATTGCCTGGCATCACCCGCGCGGCATCGAGGAAGGCTCCTCCCCTTCCCCGTCCGCTCGGGCATCAGTCGAATAGTCGCCGTCCGGTTTCGGCGTCGAACAGGTGAACATGGGCGCCATCGATCGCCAGGCGGATCGTTTCGCCGGGCTTGGCAGTCACCCGCTCACGAAACACACAGGTCACCTCGTGGCCGCCGAGCCTGGCGATCATCTGAGTTTCGTAACCGGTCGGCTCGATCACCACGACCTCGGCCGGAAGACCGTTCGGGTCGAGCGACATGTATTCGGGCCTAAGGCCATAAACGAGATCGCGGCCGCGGGCGGCCGCAGCAGGCCGGGCGACGGGAAGCGCCGTGCCGTCGGCGGTCATGAAGGCCGTCGGGTCTTCGGAGTGAAGCCGGCCGCGAATCATGTTCATTGCCGGCGAACCGATGAAGCCGGCGACGAAGAGATTGGCCGGATGGTCGTAGAGCTCGAGCGGTGCGCCGATCTGCTCGACGATGCCGTCATGCATGACCACGATCTTGTCGGCCATGGTCATCGCCTCGATCTGGTCATGGGTGACATAGACCGTCGTCGTCTTCAGCCGCTGGTGCAATTCCTTGATCTCGGCGCGCATGGCGACGCGCAGCTTCGCGTCGAGGTTCGAGAGCGGTTCATCGAACAGGAACACCTGCGGATCGCGCACGATCGCCCGGCCCATGGCGACGCGCTGACGCTGGCCGCCGGAAAGCTGGCGCGGAAAGCGGTCGAGCAACTTCGAGAGGCCTAGAATATCCGCCGCCACGCCGACCCGCTTGTCGATCTCGGCCTTCGGCCTGCTTGCCAGCATCAGCGAGAAGGCCATGTTGTCGGCGACCGTCATGTGCGGATAGAGCGCGTAGTTCTGGAACACCATGGCGATGTCGCGATCTTTCGGCGGCAGCCGGTTGACGACGCGGTCGCCGATGCGGATTTCGCCGGCAGTGATGTTCTCGAGGCCCGCCAACATCCGGAGCAAGGTCGATTTTCCGCAGCCGGACGGGCCGACGAGAATGACGAATTCGCCGTCCTCGATCTCGATGTTGACGCCCTTGATGACCGGAAACTGCCCGAAGGATTTCCGGACATCGACAAAATCCACGCCTGCCATTCGCGTTCCTCCCAGAACTCATTCCTGGCTTCGCCACCATCCCTCCTCGTGGACGGGCGAAGGCTTTGATCTATCCGCGGCCGACCAGCGGCATCTTCGTCGCCATCACCGTCATCGTCAGCACGTTTGCCAAAAGCGGCAGGCTCGCCATGTAGACGACCGCATCGGCGACATGTTCAACGGGAATCGTCGGCTCCGCCGCGATCTCGCCATTGGCCTGCAACACGCCGCTGCTCATCTTCTGCGTCATGTCGGTTGCGGCATTGCCGATGTCGATCTGGCCGCAGGCGATGTCGAAGGGCCGCCCATCGAGCGCCGTCGACTTGGTAAGCCCGGTGATGGCGTGCTTCGTCGCTGTATAGGGCGCAGAATTGGGCCGGGGGGTCGTCGCCGAAATCGAGCCGTTGTTGATGATCCGGCCGCCGCGCGGCTCCTGCGCCTTCATCAGCCGGAAAGCCTGCTGGGTGCAGAGGAAGGCGCCGGTGAGGTTCGCGGCAAGAATTCCGCTCCACTGCTCGAAGGTGACCTCCTCGAGCGGCACCGGCGGCACGCTCGAACCGGCATTGTTGACGAGCAGGTCGAGCCGGCCGAACTCGGCCCGGATCGCGTCGAACAGTGCCGCAACCTGACCGGGGTCGCCGACATCGCAGGCGATTGCCCGGACAACGCCGCCGCTTTCCGCGGCGATTTCGGCAGCCGCTTTCTCCAATACGTCCGGACGGCGTCCGGTGATAACGAGGCGATAGCCTTCGCCACTCAGCCGCCGGGCAATACCGAGGCCGATGCCGGACCCTCCGCCCGTCACCAGCGCAATCTTTCCCTCGCCCGATCTGTTGCCTTGTGCCATGTCAGATCTTCCCTCCGAGTTCATCCTCGACATGGATCCTGATGATCTCGTCGAAGCTGCTTTCGGCCGTGAAGCCCAGCTCGCGCGCGCGTCGCGCGTCGAAATTCGTCGGCCAGCCGGCGACGATCGCGGCGGTGACCGGATCCGGTTCGCGGCGGATGAGCCCCGCGGCCTTCGGGCCGGCAATGCGCTTCAGCGCCTCGATCTCCTCGCCGACCAGCGCCGACAATCCCGGCATGGTCAGGTTGCGCCGCGGCCCGATCCGGCTCGTATCGATTCGACCGGCATGGACGAAGAAACCGACCGCCGAGCGCGGGCTTGCGAACCAGTGCCGGACGCTTTCGTCGACCGGCAGAACGGCCTCCTGCCCGGCGAGCGGCTCGCGCAGGATGTTGGAGAAGAAGCCGGAGGCCGCCTTGTTCGGCTTGCCCGGCCGGACGCAGATGGTCGGCAGGCGGATGCCGATGCCGTCGAAGAGGCCGCGGCGCGAATAATCGGCAAGCAGCAATTCGCAGATCGCCTTCTGCGTGCCGTAGCTCGTCAGCGGTGTCGTGAAGAACTCGTCGCCGATCCTCTCCGGGAAGGGCCGGCCGAAGACGGCGATCGAGGAAGCAAAGATAACGCGCGGGACATAGCGCTCGCGCTGACCTTCGCTGCGGATCGCCTCGAAGAGCCCCCGCGTCCCGTCGAGATTGACGCGGTAGCCCTTGTCAAAATCCGCCTCCGCCTCGCCCGAAACGATCGCCGCGAGATGAAAGATAACGTCCGGCCGGGTCGCGACGAGCTGCCCGGCGCAGCCTTCCGTCGAGAGATCGAGCGCCAGCGCCGTCGAGATCGCGGAATAGGCCGCGGGGACCGGCGGCTCGATCACGTCGACCAGGGTCAGCCGGCCAATCTCATAGCCGAGGGCGTCCGGCTCCGCCGCGAGTTTCTCGACAAGTTTCCGGCCGATCATGCCGGCCGCACCGATGATCATGACATGCATTCGCGGCGAACCTCCTCGTTCGGCCACATCCGGTCACTCCGGATTGCGCGTACCCTTCTGTTTCTGTTTCCTGCCGTTTCCGTCGACGAGCAGTTCCTTCGTCGTCCGATAAATGCGCATGAGGTGCTGGTGAAAGGCCGCGACGACCGCTTCGCGGTCGTGCCGCCGCAGCGCCTCGACGATTTCGCTGTGATCCTTGTAGCTGGCCTCGATCGCGCCCGGGCGCGACATGGCGCTGCGCCGGTAGTCCATCATGTAAGTATAAAGGTCCGTCACAAAATCCGAGAGCAGCGGATTGCCGCAGGCCCTGTAGATCGCCACGTGGAACTCGCGGTCGCAGATTAGGAAGCGCATCGCATCGTCGCCGCAGAGTTTTTGTGCCTCGAGCAGGGTTTCGAGCTTCTTCAGCGCCTCTTCGTCGATGTTTTCCGCGGCGTCGCCCACCACCTTCAGCTCGATATGCTGGCGGGCGGCATGGACGTCCTCGAGATCATAGCTGTCGATGGCGTTGGGTGAAGCGATCGTCACGGTGACGTCGCTGAGATCGACATCGGCGACGCGGCTGCGGCTTCCCTGGGAGACCTCGATGATGCCGCGGGCCGCGAGCGTCTGAATGGCACCGCGCACCGTCTCACGGCTGACATGTAGGACGTTGGCAAGTTCCCGCTCGCCCGGCAGTTCGTCACCCGGGCGGAGCATGTTCGTCGCCACCAGCACCATCAGCTTGTCGGCAATCATCTCGCGCGCCGTGCGGCGGTCGAGGCTGCGCCCCACTTTCGGCATCTGCGTGAGTATCGGACTGCCAGTCATCGGCGCCACTCCTCGACTGATCCACTGGTTGGTCCACCGGATCAGTCATATGAATAGAGGCGGGAAGAGAGCGGCGGTCAAGGCCAGTTCGTTGCGGCGACGCATCAAAAGAATAGGTTGCTGTTGTGCAATGCGAAATTGAACAGGCGCCAGAGGGCCCCGAGATGGGGTCTTTAGAAATAGGCGTCCGCTAGCCTCTTGGACACAAAAAAGCGCAAAACTCTCCTCATCGGTTGTAGCGTAGTTCCAGCAACTAGCACGCATGACAGATCAGCCCAAATTCGAACGCTTCGACGATCTCGGCCATGGTCCGACACCGTCCTTGGACGTAGCGCCCGCACGCCGCTTCACTTCGCTTGAGGCGCAGATAGATGCGGCCGCTCACCGAATACTCGACGCCCTGCCCGCGCACGGCTTCGCAGGTGCCTTGGTTGAATTCACCGTCTTCGGGTTGAAGCAGGCATGGGCGTGCCTGTTCGGCGGACTGCTGCTCGCCCTGATCATCGCCTCTCATCAGTTCTGGCCCGAAGATGCTCTCCTGGCCCGCTATGACTTTCTCTTTCTGGCGGCGCTCGGCATCCAATTTGCAATGCTGGCAGCGAGGCTTGAAACCTCGTCCGAGGCGAAGGTCATTCTGATCTTCCACGTCGTCGGCACGGTCATGGAGGTCTTCAAGACCGCGGCAGGCTCATGGATGTATCCTGAGGAAAGCATCTTCCGGATCGGCGCGGTGCCGCTTTTCTCCGGTTTCATGTATGCGGCTGTCGGCTCCTATCTCGCCCGCATCAGCCGCATCTTCGACATGCGCTACACCCATTATCCGCCGGTCTGGTCGACCGCGCTTCTGGCAGTCGCGATCTATGTCAACTTCTTCAGCCACCACTTCACCATAGACGTTCGCTACGGGCTGTTCGCGGCGACTGCGATAATTTATCTGCGCACTGTGGTGCACTATCGCGTCTTCCGCTTTCGCCACCGCATGCCCTTGATGCTCGGCTTCCTGCTGGTGGCGCTGTTCATCTGGTTCGCAGAGAACATTGCCACATGGTCACGTGCGTGGATCTATCCGTCGCAATCGCACGGCTGGACGCCCGTATCCATCAACAAGCTCGGCGCCTGGTACCTGTTGATGATCATTTCCTTCGTGCTCGTCACGCTGGTACATCGGCCACGCAAACTGGACGAGACGCATCGATAAACCCGGGGGCTGCTCAGACGAGCATCGGCGCACTTGCTCGTAGGCGGCAATGGCAGTTTTCGTGTTTCCTACCGACATTCACCGACGTTGGCAGGCGCAAGCTCAGCCGTGGTCATGCCCTTCGTGATCATGGAGGGACGGAAGATCGAGACCGAAGGTCTTGGCGAGGTCGGTCACCTGGTCCGGGCTAAGATAACGCGGGTTGAGGTTGCGCAGCAGCAGATAGAGCTTCGCCGTCTCCTCAAGTTCTTCGGTGGCGAAGACCGCCGCTTCGAGGCTGTCGCCGGCGACGACCGGGCCGTGATTGGCGAGCAGCACGGAGGAATACTTGCCGGCAAGGCCGCGGATCGCGTCGGCGACCGCCGGATCGCCGGGACGGTAGTAGGGCACCAGCGCCGTTTCGCCGGCGCGCATGAGGTAGTAAGGGGTCATCGGCGGCAGCGCGGCGCGCGGATCGATCTCCGGCAGCATGGTGAGCGCAACCGCGTGGGTCGAATGGAGATGGACGATCGCGCGGGCGCTGCTGCGCGACTCGTAGAGGGCCGTATGGAGCGGTATCTCCTTCGTCGGCTTGTCGCCGGAGACGAGCCTACCCTCGGGATCGAGCCGCGAGATGCGGGCCGGGTCGAGAAAGCCGAGCGAGGCGTTGGTGGGCGTCACCAGCCAGCCGCCATCGTCGAGCCTCAGCGAGATATTGCCGGAGGAGCCAGGCGTCAGCCCGCGCTCGAACAGCGATCGCCCGTAACGGCAGATTTCCTCGCGCAGGCGGCTCTCGGACATGGGGCAGATCCTTTCAATTTAGGCGGTTGCGCCTTCGACCAGCTCGAAGCCGAGATCGACCACCTGGGGTGGCGCGTTGGCAACGACAAGCTCGGCCGCCAACTGCCCCGTCCGGACACGGGGCGTGCGAATGGTCGAGAGCGGCTGCGGCGTCACCCTTCCGATATCGAGGCCGTTATAGCCGAAGATCGCCAGTTGCGAAGGAATCGCGATGCCGCGCGCCAGGCAATGGAAGTAGCCGCCGAGCGCCATGTCGTCGTTCGAAAAATAGACGGCATCGAGATCGGCGTGCCGGGCGAGCAGCCGCTCCAGGCCCAGCCGTCCGCTCTCCACCGACGACGCACCCGAACAGATTTCCCGCCCGACCAGCGGCGTGCCGGAAGAGGCGAGCTTTTCGCAGAAGGCGGCGAAGCGCTTGCCGGCGCGGGTATCGCGTTCGAGGTCATGGCCGACATAGCCGATGCGGCGATAGCCCCGCTTCAGCAGGAATTCGGCACTGGCGCACCCCGCTGCACGATTGGAAAAGCCGACTGCCAGATCGACGGCCGTGCCGTCGACATCGAGCACTTCGGCCACCCGGCAGCCGCTGGCGCGCAGCATCTTCAGCGTCCCTTCCGAATGTTCGAAGCCAGCGAGCATCACTGCCGTCGGTCGCCAGGCGAGCATGGCGGCGACAAGCCCCTCCTCGCGCTGCGGATCGTAGTCGGTCACCGAAAAAACGGCCTGATGCCGGTTCGCCTCCAAGACGCCGCTTGCCCCGCGCAGCACGTCGGGGAAGACGATGTTGGAGAGCGACGGAATGACGAAGGCGACGAGCCGCGATCCGGCGGAAGCAAGCGTTCCGGCAATCCGGTTCGGCACATAGCCGAGCCGCTCGACGGCCTCCATCACGCGCTCCCTCGCCTTGCGCGAAAACGAACCCTCGTTTCTGAGGACGCGCGAAACCGTGCTTTCGCCTACGCCGGCGGCCGCGGCGACCTCGGCAAGCGTGACCGTGCTGTGCTTGAAATCGAAATCCACGTCCGACTCCACTCTCCCGCTGCGGCCGCCCCATCGCTCCTCATCGCTGACGGACCGCCTTGTCTTTTTCAGATACGCCATTTGTTTTGGCAGCGCTACCATTTTTAATTTGGCAGCGCTGCCAAATTGCGCTAGGGAAAAGTGGCAGCGCTGCCAATCCTTGGCGCCGTATCGTCGGATTGCCTAGGGGAGGCGCCGGCGAAACTACTGGAGGAGGAAAATCATGACCCTGGAAACCCAGGCGCCGATCGACGGCGCCTATGCAGCTCGATCGGTGGAGGACCGCGCCTATAGCAAGGTCTTTTGGCGCATCATCCCTTTCCTCATGCTCTGCTACGTGGTCGCCTATCTCGATCGCGTCAATGTCGGCTTCGCGAAACTGCAGATGTCGAGCGAGCTCGGCCTTTCGGAAGCGGCCTACGGCATCGGTGCCGGTATCTTCTTCATCGGCTATTTCCTGTTCGAGGTGCCGAGCAACGTCATCCTCAACAGGGTCGGCGCCCGGGTCTGGATCGCCCGCATCATGATCACCTGGGGCGTCATCTCCGCTGCCTTCATATTCACCACCTCGGAAACCGTGTTCTACATCCTGCGCTTCCTGCTGGGTGTCGCCGAAGCAGGGTTTTTCCCTGGGATCATTCTCTACCTGACGACCTGGTATCCGGCGCATCGGCGCGCCAAAATCATCACCACCTTCATGTCGGCGATCCCGATATCCTCCATCTTCGGTAATCCCCTTTCCGGCCTGCTGATGGACAGTTTCCACGGAACGCACGGCCTTTCCGGCTGGCAGTGGATGTTCCTGATCGAGGCCATTCCTGCGGTCGTTTTCGGTGTCGCCACGTTCTTCTATCTCGATGACGCCATCGGCCACGCCAAGTGGCTGACGAAGGAAGAGAAGAAGGTGCTGAGCGCCAATATCGACGCCGAGAACCGGACCAAATTGTCGAGCCCACACAGCATCGCCGGCACGCTGACCGACCGCCGCGTCTGGCTGATGTGCCTCATCTATTTTTGCTTCGTGCTCGGACAATACGGCCTAAATTTCTGGATGCCGACGCTCGTCAAGGCTACCGGCGTCACCGGAAACCTGAACATCGGCCTGATATCCGCCATCCCCTATATCTGCACCTTCATCGCCATGCTGGCGCTCGGGCGCTCGTCCGACCGGTTGCGCGAACGGCGCTGGCACCTCGTCGTTCCGGCCCTCATCGCCGCCGGCGGGTTCGTCGCGGCGACGACGGCGACGAGCACCACGCTCGCGATCGTCTGCCTGTCGCTGGCTGCAGCCGGTGCCATCAGCTGCGCACCGCTTTTCTGGTCCCTGCCGACGGCATTTCTCGCCGGCACCGGAGCAGCGGCCGGCATCGCCTGGATCAACTCGGTCGGCAATCTCGCCGGTTTCCTCGGGCCATTCCTGGTCGGCTATCTCAAGGACTTCACCGGCAGCAACAGCGCCGGCATGTATCTCCTTGCCGCGGCGCTGGTCATCGGTTCGCTGGCTGTGCTGGCGGTTCCCGCAAAGACCGTGAACCGGTAAGCTCCAACCGCGCCGCCGGATTCGGTCCGGCGGTGCCCGCCTGCCACATCAGGGATGGAGAGTCTATTCATGTCATCGCATGCTGAAAGTCCCGAACGCGTCACCGCGGCGGTGATCGGTCTCGGATCGATGGGCTTCGGAATGGCCCAGTCCATGAAGCGCGCCGGCCTCGATGTCGTCGGCTACGACATTGCTGCGGCAGCGGTCGAGCGCTTCGCCGCCAAAGGCGGCCGCGGTGCGAATACGCTGCGCGAAACCGTGGCCGATGCCGATATTGTCGTTTCGGTGGTCGTGAATGCCGCCCAGACCGAGGCCGTCCTGTTCGGCGCAGACGGCATCGCCGCGGCCATGAAGCCCGGCGCGGTCTTCGTCTCGTCGGCGACCATGGATCCGGCAATTGCACGCCGCCTGGCGGAGCAGCTCGAAGCGCTCGGCTTGCACTATCTCGATGCGCCGATCTCCGGCGGCGCCGCCCGCGCCGCGAAGGGCGAGCTGACGATCATGGCGTCGGGCTCGCCGCAAGCCTTCGCTGCAGCCCGCCCCGCGCTCGACGCAATGGCCGCCAAGGTCTACGAGTTGGGAGACGCTGCGGGTACCGGCGCGGCCTTCAAGATGATCAACCAGCTTCTGGCCGGCGTGCATATCGCAGCCGCCTGCGAAGCCATCACCTTTGCCGCCAAGCAGGGCCTCGACCTCGACAAGGTCTACGAGGTGATCACCGCCTCGGCCGGCAATTCCTGGATGTTCGAGAACCGCGTCTCGCATGTGCTCGCCGGCGACTACACGCCGCTCAGCGCCATCGAGATCTTCGTCAAGGACCTCGGCATCGTCCAGGACATGGCGCGCGCCGAGCGCTACCCGGTGCCGCTGGTGGCGGCCGCCCTGCAAATGTATCTCGCCGCTTCCGGCGCCGGCATGGGGCGCGACGACGATTCCTCGCTTGCGCGGCTCTACGCCCAGCTTTCCGGCGCCAAGCTGCCCGGCATGGACAAGGGATAAAGGACGTTCGACATGCCCGTTTTCGCCGCCAATCTGACGATGATGTTCAACGAGTGGTCGTTCCTAGACCGCTTCGACGCCGCCGCGGAAGCGGGTTTTACTGCCGTCGAATATCTCTTCCCCTACGAGGCACCGCCGGAGGCGATCGCCGAACGGTTGACTCGCAACAAGCTTGAGCAGGCACTCTTCAACCTGCCGCCCGGCGACTGGGCGGCGGGCGAGCGCGGCATCGCCGCCCTTCTCGGCCGCTTCGAGGCGCTGAAAGTCGATGTCGAGCGCGCACTCGACTATGCGGCAGCGACGGGCGTCAAGCGGCTGCATCTGATGGCGGGTCTCGCAGATCCCTCCGACGAGGAGGCCGTAGCCTGCTATCAGCGTTCCGTGATCTACGCCGCCGAGCGCCTCGCTGAGAAAGATCTCGACCTGCTGCTCGAACCGATTAACGGCCGCAACATGCCCGGCTATTTCCTCAACGACTTCGGCGCCGCCGAACGGTTGATCACCGAGCTGAACCTCGCCAACCTGAAGCTCCAGTTCGACATCTACCATCGCCAGATCATCCATGGCGATGTCGCGATGGCGCTCCGACGTCTCATACCGATCACCGGCCACATCCAGATCGCCAGCGTGCCGTCGCGGCAGGAGCCGGACGACGAAGAGCTGAACTACCCCTATCTCTTCGCCGAGATCGACCGGCTCGGCTACACCGGCTTCGTCGGCTGCGAATACACCCCGCGCGGCGGAACGCTCGACGGCCTTGCCTGGTTCAAACCCTTTGCACGGAGCTGACCAATGACAATCCTTTTGGGATCGATCGCCGACGACTACACGGGCGCCTCCGACCTCGCCAATACGTTGACGAAGAACGGCCTGCGCACGGTGCAGACGGTCGGCATTCCCGATCCGGCGCTCGCCCTGCCCGACGTCGACGCAGTGGTCGTCTCGCTGAAGATCCGCTCTGTTGCCGCCGACGAGGCTGTCGCTGCGGCAAGCAGGGCGGAACGGTGGCTGCGCGACCGCGGCGCCGCCCATGTTCTCTACAAGATCTGCTCGACCTTCGATTCCACCGATGAGGGCAATATCGGCCCGGTGACCGAGGCGCTGGCGAAAGCCGCGGGCGGCGGCATCGCGCTCGTCACCCCGGCCTTTCCGGAAACCGGCCGGACCGTCTATCTCGGCCATCTTTTCGTCAACGGACAGCCGCTCGACGAAAGCCCCCTCAAGGACCATCCGCTCAATCCGATGCATGACGCCAATCTGGTTCGCGTCATGGGCCGGCAGTCTCAGGGCAAGATCGGCCTCGTCGACCTGGCGACGATCATGGCCGGCCCCGCCGCCGTAACGGCCCGGCTCGATGCCCTGGGCGCGGAAGGAACTTCCGCCGCCCTTGCCGACGCGATCTCGGAGCGCGACCTCGAAACGCTCGGCGAGGTGGCGCTGCGGACGCCCGTATCGACCGGCGCCTCCGGCCTTGGGCTCGGCCTCGCCCGCGCCATCGTGCGCTCCGGTCGCGCTTCTTCGGCAGGCACAGCCACGACGGATGCCGTGCGCCCCGTCGGGGGACTTGCCGCCATTGTCGCCGGCAGCTGCTCGGCAGCAACGCTGCGGCAGCTCGAGATTGCCGAACGCTCCATGCCGGTGCTGCGGCTCGACACGGAGAAGCTGCTCAGAGGGTCCGATGAAATTTCCGCGGCGATCGCCTGGGCCGGCGAGCGGATTTCCGCAGGCCCGATTGTCATTGCCGCAAGCGCCTCGCCCGATGTGGTCTCACGCCTGCAAGCGCATTATGGGCGCGAAGCGTCCGGCCACGCGATCGAAACCGCAACTGCAACCGTCGCCAGCGAACTGGTGGCGCGCGGCGTCAAGCGCCTCGTCGTCGCCGGCGGCGAGACCTCCGGCGCAACGGTCGACAGGCTGGCCATCCCCGCCTTCCTGATGGGCCCCGAGATCGCTCCCGGCGTGCCGGTTCTTCGCACCGTCGGCAATGCCCAGGGCGACATGCTGCTGGCGCTGAAGTCCGGCAATTTCGGCGGCGACGACTTCTTCGCCACGGCGCTGGCGATGATGCGCTGAGGCCCGCAACCACCCGGCAGGCCTTCCTCGATCCTCATTCCTGTGCTCGTCACAGGAATCCTGTGTGTATGATCTGTGGTAGATGGGTGCGGGTGGAAGGAATCCGTCAAGCTCATTTCGCCATTATCTGAAAGACGCACCGCGCTCTCACTCCTTCGGCAGCTGGCGCGTGCTCCACTCGCCCCTGGGAATCGCCTTACCGATCGCAAAGCTGAAGGAGGCGACCGACGTCGTCTCCGAGTTGACCTCGCATTTGAAGTCGATCGTGTACCATTTTCCCCGGCTGCGGAAGGCGCCGCCGCTGGCATTGAGACCCGAAGCCGAAACCATACCGCCGATCGGTCCAAACGGGACAAGCATGTCCGGAAAGGCATCAGGTCTCTCTCGGCGCACCTGTTCGAGCGCCTCGATGGTGCAAAGCTGCACGATCCGCCTCTTCGGCGGCAGCCGTCCCATCGCCTGTTTGACGCGGGGGTCCGACAGGGCATCCTTGGAATAGATTTCCTTCGCCTCGACCAGATTGCTCGACTGGCGCTCGGAGGCGGTCTCTGCCGGCTTTTGCGCCGCATCCGCCTTCGCTTCTTCCGGCAGCGGCTTCTCGCTGAGAACAGGCGCTCCTTGACGCGCTGGAGCAGCCTCGTCCGACTTGTTTACCGCGTCCTTGGCTTCGACGCGCAACTCAGCCAATGCCGTTCTAGTTTCGGATGGCTTGTCGGCGTTGTCCTTCCTGGCAGAGGGAGCACTTGCCTGCTCAGCCGGTGTCTTGGGCCTCTCGATCCTGCTTGGCGCGGTGGGCGGCAATTGCGGCTGCGGCGGCTTTTCCTTGTCAACCTCAGACGAAGCGGATTCGAATACCTGTGGCTGCGCCCGGGATGACTGAGGCCTTGGCTGGTTCGATTTTTCCTGTGGCTTTTCCTCAGGCTTCGGCGGCGGAACAAGCTCGACATTGATGCTTTGCTCTTTTGCAGGCGGCGCATGCTCCGGCAGCCGAACGAGAAGCAGGAAGGCCAGCGCCAGATGCAGGGCGACCGAGGTCGGAATGCCCCACCCGGTTTCTCCCCACATTGTTCTGGCCGTCTGCAGCATTGCTCAATGGATCACGGACTCGATCGCCCGAACCTAAGAGCTTGATGGCCCCGCAACAAGGGCGCAGGCGACAATGTCCGTCACGCGTACTCGACCCGATAGGGCGTATCGAAGAAATGCTCCTCCAGATTGCAACCTTCGCCGCCGCGGTCGACGACGACGAAATCGGAGACGCCGTAGAGCGGCGTCAGAATGCCGTGCCAGACGTTGCGGGCGATGTTGACGCCCTGGCCGGACGCCGTCTCGAAAGCGATTGGTTCGCCCGGCCTGCCTCCCTCATCCGGAGCGACCACGACAAGAAAGGCGTTCTCCGTCAGCGGCACGAAGGCCTGGCTGCCAAGGGGGTGGCGCTCCACCATCCTGAGCGGCAGCGGAATCTCGTAAGGCTCGCCGCGCAGCAGGCTGATCAGGGCGCGCGCCTCCGGGCCGGTCGTCTCGACCGTTGCGAGATCGTGGTAGCGGATGCATTTGCCCGCATTGATGGGGAAGCTCTTTGCCTCGTCGACTTCGATCACGTCGCCGAAGGGGGCGAATTCGGCCCGCGACAGGGGCCGGATCGGCAGGGATTTCATCGCATTTCCTCCCGTTTGTTGTCGTTTGCTCCCGGCCGCGCTCATTGGATCAGCATCGCCCGAAAGTCGTTGATGTTGGTGCCGGTCGGCCCGGGCTTGAAGAGGTCGCCGAGCGCATCGAAGGCCGACCAGCTGTCGTTGCGCTGAAGCAACGCCGCCGCATCGATCCGCTGCTGAAACAGCCGGGCGATCGTCGTGGCGTCGGCGAAAGCGCCGGCATTGTCCTCCGAGCCATCGATCCCGTCGGTGTCGGCCGCCAGCGCCGAAATGCCGCCGACGCCGTCAATGCCGAGAGAGAGCGACAGCAGGAACTCGCTGTTGCGACCGCCTCGGCCGGCGCCTCTCACCGTCACGGTGGTTTCGCCGCCGGAGAGCAGGACAACCGGCTTTTCGAAGGGACGGCTGCGGGTCGCCACCTCGCGCGCAATCGCCGCATGCACCAGCCCGACATCACGGGCCTCGCCCTCGATCGAATCCGAAAGAATAATTGCCTCGACGCCTGAGGCACGCGCTTGGGTCACGGCCGCCTCCAACGAGACGCCGGCCGAGGCGATCAGCCGAACCTCGTTTCGGGCAAAACGCGGATCGTCAGGCCTTGGTGCATCCGCCGCTTCACCCGCCAGCCATGTGTGAACGCGTTCCGGCAGCGCCAAGCGGTAGCGCTCGATGATTTTCAACGCATCGGCACGCGTACTGTTGTCGGCGATCGTCGGACCGGAGGCCACCAATGCCGGATCGTCGCCGGGTATGTCGGAGACGACGAGCGATACGACCCGCGCGGGGTAAGCGGCAGCGGCCAGCCGCCCGCCCTTGATCACCGAGACGTGCTTGCGCACGGCATTCATCGCCCGGATCGGCGCGCCCGAAGCCAGCAAGGCGCGGTTGACGGCAATTTCGTCCTCGAGCGAGAGCCCTGGCGGCGGCAGCGGCAGCAGCGCCGAACCGCCGCCGCAGATCAGCGCCACGACGAGGTCGTCCTTCGTCAGGCCGCCGACCTCGGAAAGCAGTCGTTTCGAGGCCTGGAGCCCGCTTTCATCCGGCAAGGGGTGCGAGGCTTCGAGCACGTCGATGTGTCTGCAAGGAACACCGAAACCGTAGCGCGTTACGACGGCGCCGCTGAACGGCCCTTGCCACAGTGCCTCGAAGGCCTGCGCCATCTGTGCAGCACCCTTTCCGGCGCCAATGACCACGGTGCGGCCCCTAGGCCGTTGCGGCAGATTGGCCGCAAGAACGCGCGCCGGATCGGCGGCGGCGACCGCCGAAGCGAACAACGATTCCAGGAATTGACGCGGATCGGCGATGACGGCCATTTTTCCTCCTGTTCGCAAATGCCCGGGCGGCGGCTCCTCCTTCCGCCGCCCGGATGCATGATTGCCGCAGTGGATGGGGACGCCCGCCGGGCCGATCATGCGCGATTCTAAAGCATGGAGCGGGGTGCGGGCGGAAAACCGCACACACTTTCCTCATCCCGCTCCAGCGCAGCGCCCGAAATCGGCATCGATTTTCGGAAAGCACGATGCCTAGATTCAACGTGTTACAGCGCCGCGCTGTAGTTCAGGCGACCTCGTGGTTCGCCATGCGCTCAAGCGCCCGAACCAGACCCGAATGGTCGAGGCCGCTGTCGCCATTGGCGGCGCAGTTGTTGAAGAGCTCCTGCGTCGCCGCCGTGTTCGGCAGCGAGATGCCAAGGCTCTTCGCCCCCTGCAGCGCCAGGTTCAGATCCTTCTGGTGCAGCGAGATGCGGAAGCCCGGCTCGAAGGTCCGCTTAATCATCCGATCGCCGTGAACCTCGAGAATCCGCGAAGAGGCAAAGCCGCCCATCAACGCCTCGCGGACGCGGGCCGGGTCGGCGCCCGCCTTGGAGGCGAAGACCAGCGCCTCGGAAACCGCCTCGATTGTCAGCGCGACGATGATCTGGTTGGCAACCTTGGTGACCTGGCCGTCCCCGCAATCGCCGACGAGGGTGATGTTCTTGCCCATCAGCTTGAACAGCGGCAAGGCGCGCTCGAAGGAGTCCGGCGTGCCGCCGGCCATGATGCTGAGCGTAGCATTCTTGGCACCGACCTCACCGCCCGAAACCGGCGCGTCTATATATTCCGCCCCGGTTTCGCGGATCCGCCTGGCGAACTCCTTCGTCTCGATCGGCGAAATCGAGCTCATGTCGATGACCAGCTTGCCCTTGCCGAGGCCATAGGAAACGCCGTTCTCGCCGAAGAGAACATCCTTCACTTCCGGCGTGTCCGGCAGCATCAGGATGATCGTGTCGACGGTTTCGGCGAGCGCCTTCGGCGTTTCGGCGAACTGTAGGCCATGATCAAGCAGTTCCTGACGCGGCGGGATCGCGAATTTCGACGTGATGATGGTGTGGCCTGCATCCTGCAGGTGGCGCGCCATCGGCGTGCCCATGATGCCCAGTCCGATAAAGCCGATAGATGCCATTTTTGCTTAGCTCCTGATCTTGATGATGTCTGCGGATCGGTTGCGCTTGCGCTCGGCCCCGAGCCAGCCGAGCCCCTCCGTCGTGGTCGTGCGCGGCTTGTATTCGCAACCGATCCAGCCCTCGTAGCCGGCGGCTTCCAGCGCATCGAAAACGAAGGGGTAGTTAATCTCGCCGGTGCCCGGCTCGTTGCGGCCCGGATTGTCGGCGAGCTGGACATGCGCAATCCGGTCCGAATAGCGCTTATAGGTGCCGATCAGTTCGCCCTCGGTCCGCTGCTGGTGGTAAAGGTCGCACTGTATGAACAGGTTATCGCTGCCGACCTCCTCGATGATCGCGGCCGCCTGCCCAACCGTATTGAGATAAAAGCCGGGAATGTCGAAGCGGTTGATCGGTTCGATCAGCAGGCGGATGCCATGCTTGCCGAGTTCGCTCGCCGCGAGCCTCAGATTGGCAACAAGGGTCGTGCGCAGCACGCGGTCCGGCACTCCGTCCGGCGCGATGCCGACGAGGCAATTGACCTGCTTGCAATCGAGCGCCATCGCATAATCGATGGCGGTTGCGACACCCCTGCGGAATTCGTCGATCCGATCCGGCAGGATGGCGATGCCGCGTTCGCCGCGCGCCCAGTCGCCGGCGGGAAGGTTGTGAAGAACCTGCGTCAGTCCGTAGCGTTCGAGAGCGCTGCGCAAGGCTATTTTCTCGAATTCATAGGGAAACAGATATTCCACGCCTTCGAAGCCAGCCTTGGCGGCAAGTGCGAAGCGGTCGAGGAACGGCGCCTCATTGAACAGCATGGTCAGGTTTGCCGCAAATCTCGGCATGCGGTTACTCCTCTGGAAGGGGAAGCAGGATGCGGCCGGAAGACCTCCCTCATCCTGCTGTTGATGGTTTCAATCGAGCAGGGCGGCGATTGCGGTCGGCGCGTCCTCGCCGCGTTCGGCAAGCTCCTCGAACTCGACGACCGCATTGATGTCGGCGCCCATGGCGATGTTGGTGACGCGCTCGAGGATGAATTCGATGACGACCGGCACCTGGTGTTCCTCCATCAGCGCCTGCGCCCGTTCGAAGGCATCGGCGAACTCATTGGGGTTCCTGACGCGGATCGCCTTGCAGCCGAGGCCTTCGGCGACGGCCACGTGATCGACGCCGTAACCCTTCTCGGCGTCGCCGTTGGCATTGATGTTGTCGAAGGCGAGGCTTACCTCGAAGTCCATGTCGAAGCCGCGCTGGGCCTGACGGATCAGGCCGAGATAGGAGTTGTTGACGACGACATGCAGGTAGGGGAGCTTGTGCTGCGCCCCGACCGCGAGTTCCTCGATCAGAAACTGGAAATCGTAGTCGCCCGAAAGCGCGACGATCGGGCGGTTTGGGTCCGCGGCGCGGACGCCGAGCGCTGCCGGCAGCGTCCAGCCGAGCGGACCCGCCTGACCGCAGTTGATCCAATTGCGCGGTCTGTAGACATGCAGGAACTGCGCCCCGGCGATCTGGCTCAAGCCGATGGTCGAGACGTAGCAGGTGTTACGGCCGAAGGCCTTGTTCATCTCCTCGTAGACGCGCTGGGGCTTCAGTGGCGTCTGGTCGTAATGGGTCTTGCGCAGCATGGTGCGCTTGCGTTCGCGGCATTCGGCCGCCCAGGCAGACCAGTCTCGCAACTTGCCGGCAGTCTTCCATTCGGTCGCAACGTCGAGGAAGAGTTTGAGGGCGGCGCCTGCATCCGAGACGATGCCGAAATCCGGCGCGAAGACGCGGCCGATCTGCGTCGGCTCGATATCGACATGGATAAACTTGCGTCCTTCCGTATAGATCGGGACGTTACCGGTGTGGCGGTTGGCCCAGCGGTTGCCAATGCCGAAGACGAAATCCGAGGCAAGCAGCGTCGCGTTGCCGTAGCGATGCGAGGTCTGCAGACCGCACATGCCGGCCATCAACGGGTGGTCGTCGGGGATCGCGCCCCAACCCATCAGCGTCGGGATGACCGGAACGCCGGTGATCTCGGCAAATTCGGTGAGGAGGTCCGACGCATCCGCATTGATGATGCCGCCGCCGGCGACGATCAGCGGCCGTTCCGCCGCGTTCAGCATGGCAAGCGCTTTTTCGGCCTGGACGCGCGTCGCGGCCGGCTTGTAGGGCGCGAGCGGCTCATAGGTCTCCGGATCGAACTCGATCTCGGCAAGCTGGACGTCGACCGGCAGGTCGATCAGAACCGGACCGGGACGGCCGGAGCGCATCAGATGGAACGCCTTCTGGAAGACGAAGGGAACGAGCGCCGGCTCCATGACCGTGACCGCCCACTTGGCGACGGGCGCCGCGATCTTGGCGATGTCGACTGCCTGGAAATCCTCCTTGTCGAGACGCGCCCGCGGCGCCTGTCCCGTGATGCAGAGGATCGGGATCGAATCGGCCGAGGCCGAGTAGAGGCCGGTAATCATGTCGGTGCCGGCCGGGCCGGACGTGCCAATGCAGACGCCGATATTGCCGTGCTTTGCCCGCGTGTAGCCCTCGGCCATGTGGGAGGCGCCTTCGACGTGACGGGCGAGAATATGGCGGATCGATCCGCGCGCTTTGAGCGCCGAATAGAGCGGATTGATCGCCGCCCCCGGGACCCCGAAGGCACAATCGATCCCCTCCTTTTCCAGAACATGAACCGCTGCATCGACAGCACGCATCTTGGCCATGGGAACTCCTCCTGTTGAGTGGGATGCTAACCCATATGCCGCGGCGATCAACAAATTTATGGAAATCATTCCCATCATGTGGAAATAAACATCTTCAACAAATATGAGAAAATCAGACGCAATCGCGATAGAGCATGATGATGAGAAGCGATTTGGAGTCGGACTGATGGAGTCGACAGTCAAAGGCAAGCGCGGGCGCAAGGCGGCAGAGAATGCCGCCCCCTCCTCCGTCCAGGTTCTGGACCGGAGCCTGTCGCTGCTTGCCATCGTCGCCGAGGGTGACGGCTCGACCCTGACTTCTCTCTCGGAGCGGACCGGCATGGCGCCCTCGACGGTGCACCGGCTGCTCAGTTCGCTTGCCAGTCACGGCATGGTGACGAACGACGGCGACACCGGCACCTGGACCGTCGGCGTCAAGGCCTTCGAGATCGGCAATGCTTTCCTGCGCTTCCGCAAGCTCGGCACGATCAGCCGGCCCTTCCTGAAGCAACTGATGGAGAAGAGCGGCGAGACGGCCAATATCGGCATCGAGGACGACGGCGACGTGGTTTTCATATCCCAGGTCGAGAGCCACGCGCCGATGCGCGCCTTCTTCCGCCCCGGCCGCCGCGGGCCGATCCATGCATCCGGTATCGGCAAGGCGATCCTCGCCACATGGTCGGACACCGAGATCGCCAAGGCACTTAACGGCAGAACGCTTGCGCACTTCACCGAGCGCACACTCGATACGCTCCCGGCGCTCCTCGCCGATATCACGGAGATCCGCTTTCGCGGCTGGTCGATCGACGACGAGGAGCATACGCTTGGCATGCGCTGCATCGCGGCGCCCGTCTTCAACGAATATGGCGAGGCGATCGGCGGCATCTCGATCTCCGGCCCCACGGTCCGCATCGACGACGCCAAGCTCACGATCATCGGGCCTGTCGTCCGCCGGACAGCCGACGCGTTGACGCACGCCATCGGCGGGCACAGACCGGAGGAGCGCTAGTAAAACCCCCTGGCCTGCCGACAAACGGCGCCACAGCGATTTACCACCGCCGGGATCGGCAGAGCCCGGCTCACCAGCCACCCCGATAGGCGAGAAAGATGAAGAGCAACTACTATTTCCCCGAAGGCGGGCATCCGCCGCAAACGAACCTGCTGACGGATCGGGCGGTGTTCACCGAAGCCTATGCGATCATTCCGAAGGGGGTGATGCGCGACATCGTCACCAGCTACCTGCCGCATTGGACGAATACCCGTCTGTGGGTCCTCTCGCGTCCTCTGTCAGGCTTCGCCGAAACATTCTCGCAATACATCATGGAGGTCGGGCCTTCTGGGGGAAGCGACCAACCTGAAAGCGATCCGCGCGCAGAAGCCGTGTTGTTCGTGGTCGACGGCGAGTTCCGGCTGACGATCGGCGGTGAGACCCACCGGATGCAGCCCGGCGGCTACGCCTTCATCCCGCCCGGCGCCGACTGGAGCCTCCACAATGACGGTTCCACGCCGGCCCGATTCCACTGGTTCCGCAAAGCCTACGAAAAGGTCGATGGAATCCCTCTCCCCGAACCGATCGTCACCAACGAACGTGAAATCACCCCGACGCCGATGCCCGATACGGACGGCCGCTGGGCGACGACCCGCTTCGTCGATCCGTCCGACATGCGCCACGACATGCATGTGACGATCGTCACTTTCGAGCCGGGCGGCGTCATTCCCTTCATGGAGACCCATGTGATGGAACACGGCCTCTACGTTCTCGAGGGCAAGGCGGTCTACCGCCTCAACGCCGATTGGGTCGAGGTCGAAGCCGGCGACTATATGTGGCTCAGGGCCTTCTGCCCGCAGGCCTGCTATGCCGGCGGTCCGGGCAAGTTCCGTTATCTGCTCTACAAGGACGTCAACCGCCATATGGCGCTCGGCACGCCGGGTCGGTGCGCTTGAGCTGAGCCACGCGAGCCGGGGCACTTCGTTGCGGCTCGCGTCAGCCGATATTGCGGGTTCGATGGATAAGCCATAGCTTGGTCGCATGGCGACGTCGAAGCTTGAGGCCTACCGCAAGAAGCGCGATTTTTCGAAGACGCCGGAGCCGGCCGGGCGCCCGGCCGGCGGCGGCAACCGTTTCGTCGTGCACAAGCATCATGCGACTGCAGACCATTACGATCTGAGGCTCGAAGTCGGCGGCGTGCTGAAGAGCTGGGCGGTCCCCAAGGGCCCCTCGCTCAACCCGGCCGACAAGCGCCTGGCGGTCGAGACCGAGGACCATCCGATTGACTATATCGACTTCGAAGGCGTCATTCCGGAGGGCCAATATGGCGCCGGGCCGATGATCGTCTGGGACACCGGTGTGTGGGCGCCGATGGACGATGTCGAGGAGAGCCTGCGCAAGGGCGCTTTCAAGTTTCGCCTGGCCGGCGAAAAGCTCAACGGCGGCTGGATGCTGACGCGGCTGAAGGCGAGGCCCGGCGAAGAGGACGATCGCAACTGGCTTCTCTTCAAGGAACGCGATCCGGCCGCCGATCCCTCCATCGATATTCTTGCCGCCCGGCCGGAAAGCGTCAAATCGGGGCGGCGGATCGAGGAGCTCGTTGAAAAGCCGACGCCAGCCGCCAAGACGGTGAAGCTCAAGCCGGGCGTTCTTCCCGGCGCGACGAAGGCGCCGATGCCGACACGCATCGAACCGCAACTCGCAATACCAACCGCCGCACCGCCGGACAGTGCCCCCGGGCGCGAGGTATGGCTGCATGAGATCAAGTTCGACGGCTACCGCACGATGGCGCACTTATCCAGCGGCGAGGTGCGCCTCATCACCCGCGGCGGCCTCGACTGGACGCGACGCTACGGCGATCTGCCCGAGGCGTTTCGCCGGCTGCCATGCCCCGAAGCCGTCATCGATGGCGAAATCGTCGTGCTCGACGAGGAGGGCATCAGCCGTTTTGCGCTCCTTCAGGAGGCGCTCTCCGCCGGCGCAGGCAACCGGCTGGTGTTCTATGCCTTCGATCTTCTGCATCTCGACGGCTGGAACCTCGCCGCTGTCCCGCTCGAGAAGCGCAAGGCTCTGCTCAAGCAGGTGCTCGCGGCGCAACTGTCGAGCCGCTCCGCCATCCAGTTGAGCGATCACGTCATCGGCGACGGGCGCGCCTTTTACCAGCAGGCCTCGGAACTGGGGCTCGAGGGGGTCATTTCCAAACGCGCCTCGGCGCCCTACCAGAGCGGCCGCTCCAAGACCTGGACCAAGACCAAGGCGCTGAAGGCGGAAGATTTCGTCATCGCCGGCTATACCATGTCGGAAGCCGCCGAAGGCCTTGCCGCGCTCGCGCTCGGCGAATGGGTCGACGGCGAACTGCAATATCGCGGCAAGGTCGGAACCGGCTTTGACGCCGAAACGCTGAAACAATTGCTGGCGCGGCTGGAGCCGCTGAGGGCAGGTGCGGCGAAGCTCGAGGGTGCTCCGAAGGAGATCATCTGGGTCCGACCGGTATTGAGGGCGCGCATTCACTACGGGAATCGAACAGCCGACAATATTCTGCGCCATGCGGTGTTCCGGGGCCTCCGTGACGTCGACCTCTCGACGCCAGTTTCACCGCGGCAAAAACGGCTGATTTCCGACGCGGACCTGGCCAGCATCTCGATCACCAATCCGACCCGGCGCCTGTTCGGCAAGTCCGGCCCGACCAAGCTCGACCTCGCCGTCTACTACGCCATGATCGGCGATTTCATGCTGCCGCACATCCTCGGCCGACCCGTCTCTCTGGTGCGCTGCCCGACGGGAAAAACGGCGGACTGCTTCTTTCAGCGCCACCCCTTCACCGGCATGCCGCCTTCGGTCGCGACCTTCCAAACCGCCAACTCGGACGGCGAAACCAAAACTTATCTTTCCGTCGAGGATGCGAAATCCTATCTGGCGCTGGCGCAGTTCGGCGTCGTCGAATTCCACAATTGGGGTACGACGCGCATGCTGCTCGACAAGCCCGATCGCATGGTCTTCGACCTCGACCCCGGCGAAGGTGTCGCCTGGCGGGTAGTGGTCGAAGCGGCCATTCACATCAAGGCCGAACTCGAGGCGGTCGGCCTCGTCCCCTTCGTCAAGACCTCGGGCGGCAACGGCCTCCATGTCGTCCTGCCGGTCAGACCGAAGTTTAACTGGAAGAAGTTCCACCAGGCGGCAAGCGCGATCGCCGCCCGCCTGGCGGCGACCGCGCCGGAGACCTTCACCACCACCATGGGCAAGGGCAATCGCGTAAGGCGCATCTTCATCGACTTCCACCGCAATGCGCGCAGCCATACCTGGGCCGCACCCTATTCGCTGCGCGCCCGTACCAACCTGCCGGCCTCGACGCCGCTCAGTTGGTCCGATCTCGAAGCTATCGACGCTCCGGGGGATTTGAACTATTCTTCGCTGCCAGGCCTTCTGGCCACATCCGGCGATCCCTGGGCCGACATCGGCGACTTCGCCAGGGAACTGCCGCCTCAGTCCGGGACGGAAAAGTAATCGTAGTGCCGCGTAGGAGACCACCATGGCACCCAGGGCAAGTTGGAAGGGATATCTCAGACTCAGTCTCGTGAGCTGCCCGGTTAGGCTTTATCCGGCCACCAGCAGCAGCGAACGCATTACATTCAATCAGTTGCACAAGGATACCCACAACCGGATCAACATGAAGCCGGTCGATCCGGAGCTTGGCCTTGTCGAACGATCCGACCTGGTGAAGGGCTACGAATACGAGGACAAGAAATACATCGTCATCGACGAGGCCGACCTCGACAGCGTCAGGATCGAATCGAACCACACGATGAACATCGAGGCCTTCGTCGAGGAAGGCTCCGTCGACGTGATCTACCAGGATGCGCCCTATTATCTGGCGCCGGACGGGGCGATGGCCGAGGAGACCTTCATCGTCCTGCGGGAGGCCCTGCGGCGGAGCGGCAAGCTCGCCATCGCCCGCCTGGTACTCTCGAGCCGTGAACGAGTGATCACTATCGGCCCACGCGAGACCGGCATGTTCGTCTGCACGCTCAGGAACCCGAACGAGGTGCGCGGCACGGCCGAATATTTCGGCAACATTCCGGTCGGCAGTCCCGACCCGGAAATGCTGCAGCTCGCCGAGGCGCTCATCCAGCAAAAGACCACGACCTTCGATCCGAAGAACTACGAGGATCGCTACGAGATCGCGCTGATGCAGATGATCCGCGAAAAATTGAAGGGCCATAAGCCGATTATCGCGGCGCCGCCTGACCGCGGCAACGTCATCAACCTGATGGATGCGTTGAAGGCGAGCCTGTCGCAGACGAAGCCGCCGGCCAAAAGCAAG
Organism: Sinorhizobium sp. FG01; assembly: GCF_002531875.1. Taxonomy (NCBI): domain Bacteria; kingdom Pseudomonadati; phylum Pseudomonadota; class Alphaproteobacteria; order Hyphomicrobiales; family Rhizobiaceae; genus Sinorhizobium; species Sinorhizobium sp. FG01. The sequence continues at coordinate 191,490 of NZ_NWTB01000006.1, read as the reverse complement.
AGCAAAATCGAACCAGCTGCCAAGCCCGCATCCAAGAGCGCTGCTGCCAAACCCGCCGCGGCAAAGAAGACGACCACACAGAAGAAGGCCTGATGGCGGTCGCCGGCAAGACATTCGGCATCGTCGGGCCGCTCGCCGCTTATCCGCGGCGGCTGATCGCACGGGAGGTCGAACGCCAGGGCGGACATCTGCGACGCGGCGTCACCCGGCAAACTACCCATGTGGTTTTCGGCCGCGGCTTACTCCTGAAGGCAACCGATGCGGAAATCGAGGCGCGTTTCGAACGGGAGGCCGTCTTCGGACGGCGCCTGCTCAGCGAGAACGGTTTCCTTCGGCTCCTGGGCCTGGCGACCGCGCCGGAAACGTCGGCGCTGCCCCGGCAATCGTTGATCGACCAGGCGAAGATCGCGCCTCGCCTCTTCGACCTGCTGTCGTTGTTCGACGCCTTCGAACACGACAGCGAACCCTACTCGTTCCGCGACGTGATCCTCGCCCGCAAGTATGCCGGACTGATCTCGAGCGGCGCTGGCTGGGGGGCGATCGCGCGCTCCGTCCAGCGCTCCGGCCATGTCGCTTCGCTGACGGCGCTGTCGCTCCATCACGAAGGCCCGAGGACGATCTATGCCCGGCGGGCCGAGGGCCTGAGCGAACTCGATGGGCAGTTGCTGCTCGACCTCGGCGCCGTCGAGGAGGCGGAACTCGAGGAGCTCTTCGCGCAAGCCGAGGCGGCCGAGCACGAAGGCGAATATGACGAAGCAGCCTCCATCTATCAGCGTTACCTCGCCATCGACCGTACCGACTCCGTCGCCGCCTTCAACCGCGCCAACTGCCTTCGGGCTGCCGGCCGCGAACTGGATGCCGCGCATGACTACGCCCGGGCGCTTAAGCTCGACCCCTCCTTTGCCGAGGCATGGTTCAACCTCGCCGGGCTCATGGGCGAGCGCGGCCGCATCGACACCGCCCGCAGATACCTTCAAAAGGCGATCGACGTCGGCGGCAATTACGCTGATGCGATCTTCAACCTGGCTAAACTCGAATTCGATGCCGGCGATCTCGGCGAGGCACGCCGTTGGTGGAAGCGTTATCTCGAATTCGACAGGGATTCCGAATGGGCGCGAACCGCCGAGCGCGGCGTGCAGTTCGTGAACCTTCACCTTCTCCCGACGGCGCCCAGCGCCTGAACAGGTGCGGCCTGTGGCGCTTTGGATCGCCGCATGATCTTATCCTGAGATCGCCTGATAAACGGAATCATCCAGAGGACGGCTGCCTGAATGGTCGGAAAGTTCCTGTTCGACGGACCGGAGGACGCGCCGGTCACAATTCTTCTTGCCCATGGCGCCGGCGCGCCGATGGATTCGGCCTCGATGAGCGCCACGGCCAGGGCGCTCGCGGAGGCAGGCTTCCGCGTCGTCCGGTTCGAATTCGGCTATATGGCGGCGCGGCGCACCGGCGAGCGCAAGCCCCCGCCCCGCGCCGAAACGCTCAATCCGGAATATCGCGCCGCGGTCGCCGAACTCGGCGCGAAGGGCCCGCTAATCATCGGCGGCAAGTCGATGGGCGGACGCGTCGCCAGCATGGTCGCCGACGAGCTTCATGCCGGGGGTAAAGTCGCCGGGCTCATCTGCCTCGGCTATCCTTTCCACCCGCCGGCCAAACCCGAGCAGCTCCGCACCAGGCATCTCGCCGGGCTCCAGACGCCGACGCTGATCTGCCAGGGAACCCGCGACGAGTTCGGCACGCGCGAAGAGGTTCGGGGCTATACGCTGTCCGACCAGATCGAAGTTCTCTGGCTGGAGGACGGCGACCATGACCTGAAACCGCGCAAGAGCATCTCCGGCTTCTCCGCGGCCGATCATCTGAAAACGCTCGCTGACGCTGTCACGCGCTGGGCCGGCGACTTGGTCCGCTGAGCCCGCATGAAGATTGCCACCTTCAACATCAACGGCGTCAACAAGCGGCTGGACAACCTGCTGGCTTGGCTCGCAGCGGCCGAGCCGGATGTCGTCTGCCTGCAGGAGCTCAAGGCAACGGACGGGCAGTTTCCGAAGCAGGCGATCGAGGCCGCCGGCTATGGCGCCGTGTGGCGAGGCCAATCGGCTTGGAACGGCGTGGCAATCCTTGCCCGTGACGGCGAACCGGTCCTGACACGCACGGACCTGCCCGGGGATCGATCCGACACGCAGAGCCGCTATATCGAGGCGGCCGTGAACGGCATCCTGATCGCCTCGCTCTACGCCCCGAACGGCAATCCGCAGCCGGGGCCGAAATTCGACTACAAGCTCGCCTGGCACCAGCGCCTCGCCAGCCACGCCGCCGAGCTGTTCGAGACCGGCCTGCCGGTCGTGCTTGCCGGCGACTACAATGTCGTCCCGGAACCGCGCGACATCTATCCGACCCGCTCCTACGACGACAACGCCCTCGTCCAGCCGCAAAGCCGCGCCGCCTTTCGGCAATTGCTCGAGCAGGGGTGGCTCGATGCGCTGCGCAAGATCTACCCGGACGAGCAGCTTTTCACCTTCTGGGACTATCGCCGCAATCGTTGGCAGCGAAACGCCGGCCTGCGGCTCGATCACATCCTGCTCAGTCGAAAACTCAGGCGCCGGCTGACCGGCGCCGGCATCGACCGGGATGTGCGCGCGTGGGAAAATGCCAGCGACCACGCGCCGGTGTGGGTCACCTTGAGAGATTAGCAGGCGGAGCGGCCAGAATTTCGGTCTGGCGATCCCGCGCCAATCGTGCACCATGGCGTCAGCACCATGGAGGCGAACATGACAAAGGCGAATGTGGGTTTCATCGGGCTCGGGCTGATGGGCCAGGGCATGGCCGCCAACATCCTGAAAAAGGGCTGGCCGCTCTCGGTCATGGCGCACCGCAACCGCGCGCCGGTCGAGACGCTCGTTGCAGAAGGCGCGAAGGAGGTGAGGACGCCGCGCGAGATGGCGGAGCACTGCGAAGTCATCGTGCTCTGTGTGACCGGCTCGCCTGAAGTGCTGGCCGTCGTCGAAGGCGCGGACGGCATTGCCGCCGCCGGGAGGCCGCTGACGATCGTCGATTGCTCGACCTCCGATCCTTCGGTGACGACGAAGCTCGCTGCGGACCTGGCCCCGAGGCGCATTACGCTCGTCGATGCGCCGCTGAGCCGCACCCCGGCGGACGCCGCCGCCGGCACGCTCGATATCATGGTCGGCGGGGCGGACGAAGACGTGCGTCGCGTCTGGCCGGTGCTTGAGTGCTTTGCGGGCCGCATCATTCACACCGGCCCGACGGGGACCGGCCACACGATGAAGCTGCTCAACAACTTCCTGTCGATGGGCTATGCGGCGCTCTATTCCGAAGCGCTGATGCTCGGGCGAAAGGCCGGCCTCGAACCGGAGATCTTCGACAGCGTGATCCGCGGCGGCCGCATGGATTGCCCCTTCTACCAGACCTTCTTCCGCTGGGTGCTGGAGCGCGACCCGAATGCCCACAAGTTCGCCATCCGCAACGGCTTCAAGGACATGAGCTATCTCGCCGCCTTCGCCAATGCCGCCGGCGTCGCCAATCCGATCGGCGCGGCCGTCAGGAACGCCTTCGCCCAGGCAGTCGGGGCCGGGCGGGGCGAGGACTATGTGCCGATGCTCTCGGATTTCGTTGCCGAGGCCAACGGGGTCAAGTGAACCCACGCGGGCGGAATTTGCCTGGTTCGATCTAGGCTTGACTGTCGAATCCTGAAACCGATCGCCGGCGCATCGCTCCGGCGCTTTGACAGATTCCTCTCATCGCCGCGGCGCAATCTTGCAGGAATGCAATGCCGCTGCACGACTAGGACTTTGACTGGACGCGTCTTCACGGTGAATGTGGTCGCCGAAATGGAACAAACGTTCCGAACAACGGCGACAGCCATTCCAAACATTCCTGGAGGACATCCATTGACCGCCCTTCCCTTCGCCCTCAACCATATGGCCGCTCCGGCGCTGCCGCTCGATGCCTTTTTCGCGCTGGCGAGATCGCTCGGAGTCTCGGCGGTGGAAATTCGCAACGACCTTTCGGGCAATGCCATTCTCGACGGCACGACGCCCTCTAAGGTGAAGGCGCTTGCGGAAAGAGACGGACTGACGATCATTTCGATCAACGCCCTGCAGCGCTTCAACGAATGGAACGAGGCACGGGAGGCGGAGGCGCGCGAGCTCATTTCCTATGCGCGCGATTGCGGCGCCGAGGCTCTGGTGCTGGTGCCTGTCAATGACGGCAGCGGCCAGGAGGACGGCGAGCGCCAGGCCAATCTTCGTAGGGCTTTGCGAGCCCTGAAGCCGCTGCTCGATGCGGCCGGCGTCATCGGCCTTGTCGAGCCGCTCGGCTTCGAAATCTGCTCGCTGCGCTCCAAGACCGAGGCCGCAGAGGCGATTCGGGAAATCGGCGGCGAGACCTTCCGGCTCGTCCACGATACCTTCCACCATCACCTCGCCGGCGAGGACGCTTTCTTCCCGGAACTGACCGGCCTCGTCCACATTTCCGGTGTCAGCGACGAGGCTGTTGCGGTCTCCGAAATGCGCGACCCGCACAGGATTCTGGTCGACGCTGCAGACCGGCTGGACAATGCGGGACAGATCCGTCGGCTTCGCGCCGAAGGCTACGAAGGTCCCTTCTCGTTCGAGCCCTTCGCGCCTTCCGTCCATGCCTTGAGCGAGCCGGCCACGGCCGTTCGTAAGAGCATGGATTACCTGCAATCCCGCGCCTGATCGCTTGACGGGAGAGAGGGCGCGGAAATTGGCCCCGGCGCCGCAAGATGCACTTGACGGCGTCCGGATAAAATGGAATACATATTCCGTCTTTGCGAACCACTGGTTTGTTTGTTCCGTTTTCATCAGAAGCGCAACGGGAGTGTTGCTTCTGACAGGAGATGAGCTCGATCAACGAGAATCGAGTTTCCGGCAAGAAAAGGTGTGGCCGGCACCAAAGTGGAGGAGAAGTAGACATGAAGAAATTCATTCTGGGCACTGCGATGGCTGTTATGCTGTCGACGGCTGCGCATGCGGAGACGATCGGCGTCTCGATGGCGCTGTTCGACGACAACTTCCTGACGGTTCTGCGCAACGGCATGCAGGACTATGCCAAGACGCTGAACGGCGTCGAGCTGCAGATCGAAGACGCGCAGAACGACGTCGCCAAGCAGCAGAGCCAGATCCAGAACTTCATCGCTGCCGGCGTCGACGCGATCATCGTCAACCCGGTCGACACGGATGCAACCGCCGCCATGTCGAAGATCGCCGCAGACGCCGGCATTCCGCTCGTCTACGTCAACCGCGAGCCGGTGAACATCGACTCGCTCCCGGAAAAGCAGGCCTTCGTCGCATCGAACGAAGTCGAATCCGGCACGCTGGAGACGCAGGAAGTCTGCAAGATGCTCGGCGGCAAGGGCAAGGCCGTCGTCATGATGGGCGAACTCTCCAACCAGGCCGCCCGCATGCGCACCAAGGACGTTCACGACGTTCTCGCCACCGACGCCTGCAAGGGGATCGAGATCGTCGAAGAGCAGACCGCCAACTGGTCGCGCACCCAGGGCGCCGACCTGATGACCAACTGGCTTTCCGCCGGCGTTGAGTTCGATGCCGTGATTGCCAATAACGACGAAATGGCGATCGGTGCCATCCAGGCGTTGAAAGCTGCCGGCCGGTCGATGGACTCGGTCGTGATCGGCGGCGTCGACGCCACCCAGGACGCGCTCGCCGCCATGGCTGCCGGCGACCTCGACGTGACCGTATTCCAGAACGCCGCCGGCCAGGGCCAGGGCTCGGTCGATGCCGCGCTGAAGCTCGCCAAGGGCGAACCGGTCGAGAAGAAGGTCTACATCCCCTTCGAGCTCGTCACCAAGGAAAACCTAGCCAAGTACCAGGCCAAGAACTGATCGTTCCTCGTGGGGAGCGCGGCTTCAGCCGCGCTCCCACTCTAAGCGAGTCCAGCCTGAAGCCCGCTTGGGCCTAAGAGAGGGCTGTTCCGCCCGCCGCGTGGACGTTCCGGCCGGGGCCGGAGGATCGGGAGGCAATGACCATGACGCTCAGTCCCACAACGATGGCAGCCGTGCGCGCCAGCGGTGCCGTACCCAATGCCGAATATCTCCTGGCCGCCGAAGGCGTGCGCAAGGAATTCCCGGGCGTCGTCGCGCTCGACGACGTTCAGTTCAAGCTGAAGCGCGGCACCGTGCACGCGCTGATGGGCGAGAACGGTGCCGGCAAGTCGACGCTGATGAAGATCCTCGCCGGCATCTATCACCCAGACCGCGGCGAGGTGAAGCTCCGCGGCGCCGACGTCCAGCTGAAATCGCCGCTCGACGCGCTCGAAAACGGCATCGCCATGATCCATCAGGAACTGAACCTGATGCCGTTCATGACGGTCGCCGAGAACATCTGGATCCGCCGCGAGCCGAAGAACCGCTTCGGCTTCGTCGACCACGGCGAAATGCGCCGCATGACTGCCAAGCTCTTCGAGCGGCTGAAGATCGACATCGATCCGGAAATCGAAGTCCGCCACTTGTCGGTCGCCAACCGGCAGATGGTCGAGATCGCCAAGGCGGTCTCCTACGAATCCGACGTCTTGATCATGGACGAGCCGACCTCCGCACTCACAGAACGCGAGGTGGCGCATCTTTTCGAAATCATCCGGGATCTCCGCTCGCAAGGCATCGGCATCGTCTACATCACCCACAAGATGAACGAGCTGTTCGAGATCGCGGATGAATTCTCGGTTTTCCGCGACGGCAAATATATCGGCACGCACGCCTCCAGCCAGGTCACCCGTGACGACATCATCCGCATGATGGTCGGCCGCGAGATCACCCAGATGTTCCCGAAGGAAGAGGTGCCGATCGGCGACGTCGTGCTGTCGGTCAAGAACCTGACGCTCAACGGCGTCTTCCACGACGTCTCCTTCGACGTGCGCGCCGGCGAAATCCTCGGCGTTGCCGGCCTTGTCGGCTCGGGCCGATCGAATGTCGCCGAGACGTTGTTCGGCGTCACCCCGGCAAGCTCGGGCACGATATCGATCGACGGCAAGGACGTGGTGATCGACAGCCCGAATACGGCGATCAAGAACCGCATGGCGTTCCTGACCGAGGACCGCAAGGACACCGGGTGCCTGCTGATCCTCGACATTCTCGAGAACATGCAGATCGCCGTGCTGCAGGACAAGTTCGTCAAGCGCGGCTTCGTCTCCGAGAAGGAAGTCACCGCCGCCTGCGAGGAGATGAGTCGCAAGCTGCGCGTCAAGACGCCGAACCTGCAGGAGCGCATCGAGAACCTCTCGGGCGGCAACCAGCAGAAGGTGCTGATCGGCCGCTGGCTGCTCACCAATCCGCATATTCTGATCCTGGACGAGCCGACCCGCGGCATCGACGTCGGCGCCAAGGCCGAGATTCACCGCCTGGTGACCGAACTCGCCCGCAACGGTGTCGCCGTCATCATGATCTCGTCGGAAATGCCCGAGGTGCTCGGCATGAGCGACCGGATCATGGTCATGCATGAGGGCCGCGTCACCGGCTTCCTCGACAGGGCAGAAGCCACCCAAATCAAGGTCATGGAACTTGCCGCGCGCTAGCGCAGATGCCGACCGCAGGGAGGAAAGACAATGGAAACCAATATCGCTGCACAGGGCGCGGGTTCGCCGCTTGCCGGATCGAGACGGCGCCTACCGCCCGAGTTCAACATCTTCCTGGTGCTGATCGGCATAGCGCTCGTCTATGAAGTTCTCGGCTGGCTGCTCGTCGGCCAGAGCTTCCTGATGAATCCCCAGCGCCTGACGATCATGATCCTGCAGGTATCGGTGATCGGCATCATCGCCGTCGGCGTGACGCAGGTCATCATCACCGGCGGCATCGACCTTTCTTCAGGCTCCGTCGTCGGCATGACGGCGATGATTTCGGCGAGCGTCGCGCAAGCCTCTACCTGGCCGCGAGCGCTCTATCCCTCACTGACCGACCTGCCGGCCATCGTGCCGATCGGACTTGGCGTCGGCATCGGCCTTATCGCCGGCTATATCAACGGGCAATTGATCGCCAAGACCAAGATCCCGCCCTTTATCGCCACCCTCGGCATGATGGTGTCGGCACGCGGCATCTCCAAGTGGTACACGAAGGGCCAGCCGGTCTCCGGGCTCACTGAGCAGTTCAACTTCATCGGCACGGGCATCTGGCCGGTCATCGTCTTTCTCGTGGTCGCGCTGATCTTCCATATTGCGCTTCGCTACACCCGCTACGGCAAGTTCACCTATGCGATCGGCGCCAACGTCCAGGCCGCACGCGTCTCCGGCATTAATGTCGAAGCGCATCTGATCAAGGTCTACGCCATCGCCGGCATGCTGGCCGGCCTTGCGGGCGTCGTCACCGCAGCCCGGGCACAGACCGCCCAGGCCGGCATGGGCGTCATGTACGAACTCGACGCGATCGCCGCGACGGTCATCGGCGGCACGTCGCTGACCGGCGGCGTCGGCCGCATCACCGGCACCGTTATCGGCACGATCATCCTCGGCGTCATGACCTCCGGCTTCACCTTTCTGCGGGTCGACGCGTACTACCAGGAGATCGTCAAGGGCGTGATCATCGTTGCCGCCGTGGTCGTCGACGTCTATCGCCAGAAAGGCCGGAAAAAGACGTAAAGAAACTGCCTCCCAGTGCAGCCGCTCGCCGGGATGAAGAAATTCATCCCGGCATTTTTGTTGTCTGCTACGCGGATCTATCGATATTCTTGCTACTCGACATATGCTTCCCTTGCAAAGCAGCTCGGTAGACTCTGCCGTGGCCATCGGCTCGTCGATAGACTATATGAACGGCATTCCAAACCTATCGGAGATTTGTCATGTCATCGCAGCGCAAGCCTGCGAACCAGGTTCAATCGCGTTTCGCTCGCCAGCTCTGGAACGAGCTGCTGCGGGTTCAAACCCGCGACGCCGCATCTCTTCTCGAAGCCCGCGACCGCGAGGAAAGCGAAGAGCGCTCGTAACGGCTTCGCGGCTGCGGCTCTTCACCCTGCCGGAAAAGTCACGACCACCTTCAGACCGCGACCGCCCTCGCCGTCCTCGAGGCGCATCGTTCCGGCATAAAGCGTGGCGATTTCCTCGACGATCGGCAGGCCGAGCCCGGTGCCGGGCGCCTCATTGCCGCCGCGCCGGAAGCGCTTCAGCACCGCCTCGCGCAGCTCCGGCCTGATACCCGGCCCGTTGTCTTCCACCTCAAGCGCAATCTCGTCATCCGACCTTGAGACGCGCACCGTCACCTCCGCCCCGCGCCCGGCATAGAGCAGCGCATTGCCGATGAGGTTCTTCAGGAGCTCTCCGACAAGCAGCGGTTCGGCGCGGATCCAATGCTCCCCCTCGCCGGCAAAACCGAGATCGATGCCCACCTCGCCGGCCGCCGGCACGTGCTCGGCGGTGACGCTGCGTGCCAGCCGAGCAAGTTCGATCCGCTCCGATCCGCGCGCCTCCTCCTTGGCCGCCGCATCGATCTTCGCCATCAGCAGCAACTGCGCCAGGATGCGCTCGGCGTTCGCAACCGCCTCGTCCGCCTTCGCGGCGGCCGAGAGAGCCTCGTTGACGGTCGCCGCCCGGCGGGCGAGCGCCAGCTGTGTGCGGATAATCGCGAGCGGTGTGCGCAACTGATGGCTGGCATTGCCGGTGAAATGGCGAAGCGCATCGAGCGCCGACTGCAGCCGCACCATGAAGGAATTGACCGTGTCGACCAGCCCCTGCACCTCGCTCGGCACACGCTCGCCGATCGGATGGAGATCGTCTGGACTGCGCTCGGCGATCGCGTCGCCGAGCCGGTAGAGCGGCCGTAAGGAAAAGGTCACCGCCACCCAGACGATCAGGGCGGCACCGGCGATCATCAAGCCGAGGCGGAGCGCCGAGTGCAGCAGGATCGTCTGCGTCAGCTGGCGTCTCGCAATCGTCGTCTCGGCGACGGTGACGACGAAGGGAACGGAATTGACGCCGGTGGAGGCGGAGCGGCGAAGCACCGCCAGCCGTATGGGCTCGCCGCGGAAGACCGCATCGGCAAAGCTCGTCGACTGGCCGGCGGCCTCGGGAAGCGACGGCAGCGTCTGGTAGCCGGTGATGAACTCCCCCGGAGGGCCATCCACCCGGTAAAAGACGCGGTCCTGCGCGGCCGAGGTCAGCATTTCCAGCGCCACATAGGGTATGTCGACCTGAAGCGTGCCGTCCTCGGCGACGACCACACGCTCGGCGATCGCCAGCGCCGAGCCTGCGAGCACGCGGTCCGAAACGACATTCGCCGTCTTGACCGCTTCCCGATAGGTATCCATCAAGGCGATGACCCCGATCACCGCGGTCGAGATCAGCAGCCAGCCGAGCAGCCTTCTTCTCAGCGAATAGACGGCCGTCCTCATTCGGGGCCCGTTGCCTTGTCGAGGTAGTAACCGATGCCGCGGGCCGTGCGCACCGTCAGCCCGTAGGGCGCCAGGCGCTTGCGCAGCCGGCTGACATATTGCTCGATCGCATTGGGGCTGAGATCGTCATCGAGGCCGGTCAGCGACTGAACGATCGCGTCCTTGGCGACCACCTTGCCGGCGCGCATGAAGAGAAGCTCGAGCAGCCCGAGCTCGCGCGCCGGAATCTCGATCGGCACGCCGCCGGCGGAAAAACTGCGGGCGTTCAGATCCAGCGAGACATTGCCGTAGCTGACGATCGAGCTGCGCAGGCCGGCCTGACGGCGGAGCAGGACCCGCACGCGCGCCTCGAACTCGCCGATGTCGAAAGGCTTGATCAGGTAGTCGTCAGCGCCAAGATCGAGGCCCTTGATCCTTTCTTCGGGCGAGCCGCGGGCCGTCAGGATCAGGACGGCCGCCCGGTTCTGCCGGGCCCGCATGGCGCGCAGCACGTCGAGCCCGTCCATCTCCGGCAGGTTCAGGTCCAGGATCACCAGATCGAAGCTCTCGGCGGCGGCGACGGCATGCGCCGAGGCGCCGTCGTTCACCACGTCGACGGCATAGCCGCTGCCGCGCAAAAGCGCCGAGAGACCCTCTGCCAGGGCCTGATTGTCTTCAACAAGCAAGATACGCAAATCGTCACTCTCCCCCGCTTCACCTTATCGGCCGCGACCTTGCTTGTGAACGGCGTGCGGGTGAGGCATTGTGAAATTATGCAGTTCTTGATTTCCTTCGCTTTTTGGTTGTTTTTCGTCGGGTTCGCCTGCGCCGCGCCGGTGCTCTTCCCGGCCTTTTCCGGCGATGCGGCGGCGCCCGTTCTCGTCGTCTATTCCTCGCTCGACGAGCCGCTGGCGCGCCCGATGATCGTCGGCTTCCAGAAGGCCAATCCGGATGTCGCGGTCCGCTACGAGGACATGCTGACCGGCGAGATCTACGACCGGATCGTCAAGGAGACCGATGCCGGCCAGAGGACGGCCGATTTCGCCTTCTCCTCCGCGATGGACCTGCAGGTGAAGCTCAGCAATGACGGTTATGCCCAGCGCAGCGACCTGCCGATGAGCGGCCGCTGGCCGGCCTGGGCGAACTGGCGCAACACGGCCTATGCGCTAACCTTCGAGCCGGCCGTGTTCGTCTATCACAAACCGAGTTTTTCAAAAGAAAAGCCGCCGGCGACGCGCGCCGAATTCGTCGACTATCTGAAGCGTCAGGGAAGCGAGATCTTCGGCCGGATCGGCACCTATGATATCGAGCGATCCGGCGTCGGCTTCCTGTTCATGGCGCGCGACCAGGAACAGTTCGGCGACATCTGGAGCGTCATCCAGGCAATGGGTGCTGCGGGCGTCAAGCTCTATTCGACCAGCCAGGCGATCCTCGAGCGGGTGGCGGACGGGCGCTTCGTGCTCGGCTACAATATCCTCGGCTCCTATGCCGCCGACTGGGCCTCCAGGCATCCGGATGTCGGCATCGTGCTGCCGAAGGACTATACCGTGGTGATGTCGCGAATCGGCCTGGTTCCGCAGGCCGCCGCCTCTCCAGATCTCGGCCGCCGCTATCTCGAATTCTTCATGTCGAAGGAAGGTCAGACGATCATGGCGCGCGAGCTTGAGATCCCGGCCGTGAGTCCCGAGGTCGCCGGCGAGAACACCGCCAACACCATGCAGGAAATGCTCGGCGGCCAGTTGAAGCCGGTGCCGGTCAGTCCGGGACTCATGGTCTATCTCGACCAAGTCAAACGCGCCCGGCTGATCGCCCGCTGGAACGAGGTGCTCAGACTCCAGTGAATATTCTTCCTCCAGTGATATTTGTGGAGCCGAAACAAACCGTTTACGAGCCAGCCGGTTGATGTCAGGTTAATGTCAGCTTTCTATGTTGGTTTAGGGCCGCTGGCGACCCGTGGAGGCGGAATGCCAGCAGCGCATCGGGAGGAAATTGCCAATCCGGTCGGAGGCTGCCGCTTTCAAGGTCAGCCGCCCGTTTCTCCCGTTCGCGACAACGATCAACGCGCGGACGAACCGCGCCTACGGAGGACCGACCTTGAAACACTTCTTCCTCGCATCCATTCTCGCCGGCGCGCTGGCGCTTCCGGCCTATGCCGCCGACTACACGATCATCGCGCCGGCCAATCCCGGCGGCGGCTGGGATCAGACCGCCCGTTCGCTGCAGACCGTCATGCAGCAGGAAGGCATCTCCGGCAATGTCCAGGTGCAGAACGTACCCGGCGCCGGCGGCACGATCGGCCTCGCCCAGTTCGCCAGCCAGCAGAAGGGCAACCCGAACGCGCTGCTCGTCGGCGGTTATGTCATGGTCGGCGCCATCCTCACCAACAACTCGCCGGTCACCCTCAAGGACGTCACGCCGATCGCTCGCCTGACGGGCGAATACGAGGCGATCGTCGTTCCGGCCGCTTCCGAGATCAAGACGATGGCTGATCTCGTCGAAGCCCTGAAGAAGGATCCGGGCGCCGTATCCTGGGGCGGCGGCTCGGCCGGCGGTACCGACCACATCGCCGTAGGCCTCATCGCCAAGGCGGCCGGCGTCGATCCGACCAAGATCAACTACATCGCCTATTCCGGCGGTGGCGAGGCGCTTGCCGCGATCCTCGGCAACCAGGTGACGGCCGGCATCTCCGGCTATGGTGAATTCGAGTCGCAGGTCAAGGCCGGCACGCTCCGCCTCCTCGCGGTGACGAGCGCCGAGCGCATCCCCGGCATCGATGCCCCGACGCTGAAGGAATCCGGCCTCGACGTCGTCGTCGAGAACTGGCGCATGGTCGCCGCCGCTCCGGGCCTCACCGACGAGCAGAAGGCTGCCGTCTCCGCCGATATCGAGAAGCTCGCCAAGTCCGCCGGCTGGCAGGAAGTGCTGAAGACCAAGGGCTGGCAGGACACCTATCTCGCCGGCGACGCCTTCAACGAGCAGCTCGCCAAGGACGTCGCGGCCACGGAAGCCGTCCTCAAGGACATCGGACTGGTCAAATGAGCAGGGGAGATAGTCCTTCCGTCGAAACGCGCCGCCCTGATCGGGCGGCGCTGATCATCGCCGTAGTGCTGGCTGCCATTGCCGGCGTGATCTTCTGGGACGTTTCCCGGCTTACCGGGCTTGCCGGCTACTCGCAGGTCGGCCCGACCACGGTGCCTTATGCGATCGCCTGCTGTCTGATCGTGCTTGCCATCTGGACGGCCGTCGAGGGTTTCAGGGGCGACTTTGCCGAGCGTGAACCGCAGCAGTTCGGACCGGTCGCCTGGGTCGTCGGCGGGCTTGCGGCGCAGATGCTGCTGCTCAACACGCTCGGCTTTTCGATTGCCACCGGCATCCTCTTCGCCATGACGGCGCGCGGCTTCGGGAAACGGCAACTTTGGCTGACAATTCCCTTCGGCATCGTCGCCAGTTTCCTCGTCTGGACGATTTTCGCCAAAGTCCTGCAATTGTCGCTGCCGGCAGGACCGCTTGAACGCCTGCTCTTCTAGAAAGGCCGACAATTATGGGTACTCTTGACTTCCTTTTGCAGGGGCTGCTGGTTGCTGCGCAACCGATGAACCTGCTCTACGCGCTGATCGGCGTCACCCTCGGCACGGCCGTCGGCGTGCTGCCGGGCATCGGCCCGGCGCTCACCGTCGCGCTCCTTTTGCCGGTGACCTATCAGCTCGACCCCGGCGGCTCGCTGATCATGTTCGCCGGCATCTATTACGGCGGCATGTATGGTGGCTCGACGACGTCCATCCTGCTGAACACGCCCGGCGAGAGCTCCTCGATCGTCACCGCGCTCGAAGGTAACAAGATGGCGCGCGCCGGCCGCGGCGGCCCCGCTCTGGCAACGGCAGCGATCGGCTCCTTCGTCGCCGGCCTTATCGCGACCCTCGGGCTCGCCTTCGTCGCCCCCTATATCGTCAAGCTGGCCCTCGTCTTCGGGCCGCGCGAATATTTCGCGCTGATGGTGCTCGCCTTCGTGACCGTCTCCTCCGCCTTCGGCGACTCGACGCTGCGCGGCCTTACCTCGCTCTTCGTTGGCCTGACGCTTGCCTGCATCGGCATCGACCAGCTGACCGGCCAGGCGCGGCTTTCCTTCGGCGTCCCGGACCTGCTCGACGGCATCGAGGTGACGACGCTTGCGGTCGCCATGTTCGCGATCGGCGAGACGCTCTACATCGCCGCCCAGGGCGACAAGGGTCCCGACAAGGTCGAGGCGGTGCGCGGTTCGGTCTGGATGAGCGCCTCGGATTGGGCGCGCTCCTGGAAGGCGTGGCTGCGCGGCACCTTCATCGGCTTCCCGATCGGCGCGATGCCGGCCGGCGGCGCCGAAATCGGCACCTTCCTCTCCTATGCGACCGAAAAGCGGCTGAGCAAGCATCCGGAAGAATTCGGCAATGGCGCGATCGAGGGCGTCGCCGGCCCGGAGGCCGCCAACAACGCCTCGGCAGCCGGTACGCTCGTGCCGCTGCTGACGCTCGGCCTGCCGACGTCGGCAACGGCGGCGATCATGTTGGCCGGCTTCCAGCAATATGGCCTGCAGCCGGGGCCGTTGCTGTTCGCCACCAACCCGCAGCTCGTCTGGGGCCTGATCGCCAGCCTGCTGATCGCCAACTTCATGCTGCTCGTCCTGAACCTGCCCCTGGTCGGCCTCTGGGTGAAGCTGCTGACGATCCCGAAACCCTGGCTCTATGCCGGCATCCTGCTGTTCGCGACGCTCGGCACCATCGGCGCCAACCCCTCGGTGTTCGAACTCGGCATGCTCCTCGCCTTCGGCCTGCTCGGCTACGTCATGCGCGTCTTCGGCTATCCGATCGCGCCTGTCGTCGTCGGCCTGATCCTCGGGCCGCTCGCCGAACAGCAGCTGCGCCGGGCGCTGTCGATCAGCCAAGGTGACGTGACCGTGCTCTTCACCTCGCCGATCGCCGCTGTGCTGCTGGTGATTGCGGCGCTGGCCTTCATCGTGCCGCTGATCCTCAGAGCCCGCGGCCGCGGCGAGGTACTCGCCCAGCTTGCTGCCAGCGAAGATTGATCGCTTTCGCCTCCCAAGGCGCTTTGGCGCGGGCCCGGTTGGCAGACCGCCAGCCGGGCCTGCTTGCGTTGCATGGCTGGGGTGAGGATTTGTGCATTGCAAAAAAGCCCGACGGGCCCCATCTTTTGCTCATCGAATTGAGAAAGAAAGTGAGCAAAGACAATGACTAGCAAGAACCGCATGGGCTTCATCGGTCGCGCCTTCGCCGTCCTCGGCGCAGCGACCGCCGCAGCCGCGGCAGTCGAAGGTCACCGCCGCCCGAACGCCCGCGACCTCCACACCCTCGGCATCAACCCGGCCAGCTTCCCGGACACCCGCCGCGGCTGATGACGCCGAACTACGCTTGATCGACACGCCGTGCGTGACTCCGGGTGATCGAGTCGCTAAAACTTCGCCCTGACGGTGCCCAGGACAGTGCGGCCTGGGCCGGGAATGCCAAAAGCCAGATCGAAGTCGTCATCGAACACATTTAGCAATTGCAGACCGAGTTCCAGGTGTCCGCCCGGCGACTCCCAACTAATCGCAGCATCGCTTGTCGTGTATGATGACAGCTCGATGCCAAAGGGCGCGCCAACCCGTTCCCCGACGAAGGTCTGAGCTATAGTGGCCTTGACGCGCGAAGGGTGAACGATCGTCAGCCCGACCTGCGCCCGATAATCCGGCACAAGTGGCACGCCGAACTCCCCGCCGCTACCGGGCGTCAAGTCGACGCTGTGGTTCCAGGTGAACGATCCGAAGGCACCGAGACCTTCGCCGATCCAGTAGTTGCCGCTGATATTGATGCGGTCGATCTCGCCGGTCGTCGTGTCGAAGCTGCCGAGCAACTCGGGGACATCCAACGAAAGCCCGTCGAAACGCTGGTGCTGGTACTCGACCGACGTGAAGAGCCGCTCCGACCACTCCGCCTCCCAACGCAGCGCCGCTGTCCTTGCGCTGCCGCCGATGAACAACGGCAGTTCCAGTGGCGTCAACCCGACGGTCGACACCGGGGCGAGGGTGTAATTCGATGAAGACTGCGTATCTTCGCGATAAAATGCGCGCAGCCAGTGATTTTCTACCGGCGACCAGGCGACGCCGACACGCGGATCGACGCAGGGACAATCATCGGTTACGTCGTCCAACCAATTGAGGTAAACACCGCCCTGGAATGTGAGATCCTCGGAAATTTCCCAAATGGCGTCGCCATAGCCGCGCGTTGCATTGCCCTTCTCGGAAAGTCGATCGACGAAGAACACGCCTCCCGTGAGCAGATCCGTATAGATTGCGGAGTCGCGCGTATGGAACCGGCCGGTTTCGACGCCGTATCGCAGCGTGACGGGTCCGATCCCGTACAGATGGCTGACGCCGATCGTTGCGGTCTCCTTTTCCGTTTCTTGCTCAACGCGGTATGGTCCGATATCGTCGACCAGATCGATACTCTGGTCCACATGCGTGTCGCCGAGGACGGCGAACGCCTGCAGCAGATTGCGATTGCCGAAGGTATGACTCCACGCGATCCCAAGGTCGGAAAATCGAGTTTCTCTGATGTCGAAGGGCGTCGGAAACCAAGTCTGCCCGGGAAACCCCGTTTCGAGATCGACGAAACCGCCGAACAGGTAAACATTGTCCTCCAAGGTCGGATGTATGCCGACAGAGAAATTTGCGCCGGTGATATCATCGCGATCGTTCGCGCGCGGGCTATCCGGCCGCAGTGCCTCCGCCTGCAGATAATAGCTTATCGGCAGTGGTGCAAAGGTCGTACCTTGGACGAGCATGTCGCTCTTCCAGCCAAGCTCGCCATCCTGCAAGATCAGGCCGCCCCCAATGGCCGTTTCAAAAAAGCTGGTTCGTTCGAGTGAGTTGCGGGTGGTGGCGGACGCCACCGCAAGAGGATCGAGCAATAGCGCCTGCAAGTTCGACGAAGCGCTTGAACTGCCTGCCTCGGTCCGCTGGCTCGGAGAAAGCAGAGGGGAAAATCCCTCAAAAGGACTGATCCGGCCGGACGCTGCCTCGTCGAGATAAGTGGTCGATCTGAAAGGATCATAGGAGCGGTCCGCGTAATACTGGCTCCATTCGTTAAGACTGACATTGTCGAGGGCGATGCCGAGGAAGGACGAGACCTGGCGATTGGCATCGTAACCGCCGTAGTACCCGCCGCGAGCCTGGCGGCGCCGCAGTGCCTCGCGCGCCTCGACGATCGCATCGTCGGCGCGATACTGGTCGAGGGCGATGCCGGAGCGGATCAAGGGAATTGACGGGTTTTCCGGATCAAACCGGTCGGCATTGTCGAGCGCCTGGGCGGCCTCCTCCTCCGCCCCCAGTTGATAGCTGCCGATCGCCAGACCGATGAGGCTGTCCCCGTAGGTCGGGTTGACGGCGGAGGCTTCGAGTAGCGTTTTCTCGCCCTCCTCGGTTTTTCCTATTCGCAAGAGATATCGGCCTTTGGCCGCCAAAACCGCATAGGATTGCGGGTCAAGCGCCTCCGCCCTTTCGACCTCCGCCTTTGCCGCTGCGACCTGATCGTTGTCCATCAGGAAGCGCGCATAGTTTGCGTGCAAGGCGGCATTTTCCGGGTTCAGTTCGACCGCGCGCCGATGGGCGGCATCGGCCTCCACCATAGCATTGCGATCGCTTAGGACGATGCCGCGTTCGTTCCAGATGGCATCGTTGCCAGGAGCGATCTTCGCGGCGTGTTTCAGGTCCCGAAGTGCGCCATCGAGGTCGCTGGAAATGCTTGCGCGGAAGCGCGCATTGGCGAGCAGATAGGCCGGCTCGTTGGGATCGATAGCGCTCGCGCGGGCGAGCGCGTCTTTCACTTCGTCGCGGCGGTCGAGCTGGAAGGCAAGATCCGCACGCATTGCCGGCAGGCGTGCGTCATTCGGAAAACGGCGCTCCGCCGCCTTCAATATATCGATCGCTTCGGCCGCGCCGAGCACATGGGAAGCAGTTGCAGCCCGCATCAGCGCCGACGTCGGATCGTCGCTATAGGCGTTGTCCGGCGGCGGTGGTCGCTCGCGGTCCGGTTCAGCCAAGGATTCCGCGAACCAGCGACCGTAAATCGCAGATGCTCTGCGATTGCGCGGCAGCGCCGGCAAGGCGGCGGCGAACAGCCGGGTTGCATCGCCGTAGCGTTGCTCCAGTCCGGCGATCATCGCCTCGACGAGGTTGGCACGCGCCTCCAACTGGGCCGGCAAGGGCCGCCTCAGTCCAACTAGAGCCTCTCTGGCAGCTGCCCGGCCGTCATGCGATAGCGAGGCCTCGGCAAGTGAGACCCAATCCTCGCTGCTCCGTCGAGCAGGAGGAATGGCCAGAACGCGCGCCCGCTCGGCACGAGTCTGGCGGCCGCTCATCCCGCTTGTCGGCAAACCTGCGAAGACGCCACGCAGCTCCGAATAGAGAAGTACCTGTTCGCGCTCCTTGAGATTGACGAGGACATATTTGCGGGGCGCTTGTCCGATTGCCGCAAACGCGCCCTCCCCCTGATTTACGACGACCGATCCTTGCGCGTTCTTGAGTTCGACGCTTCCCTCAAGCACCGAGAGAGTGGTAGCGCCGTTCTCACCTATGCTAAGCGTCCAATCCGTCCCGCGGATCGCGGCGGCAGCTGAGGGTGTGTCGACGGTGAGGCCGCTGCCCCCACGCTTGGCTCGCGCCCACACGGTCCCGGACTTGAGTTCAAGTTCGCTGTCGGAGCCCTGACCGATTTTCTTGACGAGAAGCGTCGTATTGCGCCCCATACGCATCTGCGTGTCATCGGAGAACAACAGAGCAAGGCTACCGGCGGCGTTCGTGCGCAGTATGTCGCCCGCAAGAAGGTCCTGACTGACCTCCACGCTGCGCCAGCCTTCGATGTCGATGAAGCTAATTTCCTCACCGGACTTGCGGGAAATGACGGAACCCTCGGCAGACGCCGCGCGCGGCAATAGCTCGGCCGCAGTTGGCAGCCCGCTTGCCAGCAACACAAGTGCTGCAACCGCTAGTCTCAGTTTGTGCATTGATGAAGTGTCTGATGAATCCCCGCCGCTAAAATGCTGGGAGATTGGGACGAATGTCAATGTCTCGGTGAGTTGAGGCTCGGAGAAACACAACCAATTTCAGGCGGAAGCAGTCGTCCGGCTGTCACGGCAACTTTCTGGAGCACCGGGACCGTCGCTGGCGGCAAGCCACCAGAGCTTGACCCGCAGCGCACCCATGTCATCCTCATCGGATGATCAGCGCTGTGCTCCTGGATCTTGCCGGCGTCATCTATGATGGCGAAGAGGCCGTGCCTGGCGCCGCCGAGGCCGTCGCCCGGCTGCGCGCGGCCGGGCTCCCCATTCGCTTCGTCAGCAACACGACCCGCTCGAGCAAGCCGGCGATCCTTGCCCGGCTCGCAAAACTTGGACTTCCGGTAACGGGCAGCGAGCTCTTCACGCCGGCCGAGGCTGCCTGCGACTGGCTTCGCAGGCACGAGCGTGCCGTCCATCTTCTCGTCCATCCCGACCTAACGTCCGAATTCCGGGACCTACCGGTGAACGGCCGCATGGCTGTCGTTGTCGGCGATGCCGGCGACGCCTTTGACTATGTGGCCCTCAATGCGGCCTTCCGGCAACTGATCGACGGCGCCGAATTGGTGGCGCTCGCGCCGAACCGCTCCTTCCGGGACGCCGACGGCAGGTTGAGCCTCGATGCTGGCCCATTCGTTACCGCGCTGGAATTCGCCAGCCAGAAGCATGCCATCGTCCTCGGCAAGCCAGCACCCGGCTTTTTCCACGCAGCCCTTGCCACCATACCCTGCGCGGCGACGCAAGCGGTGATGGTCGGGGACGATGCGGAAACAGACGTCGCCGGTGCATTGAGCGCCGGTCTCGCTCACGCGCTGCTCGTGCGTACGGGAAAATATCGCGAGGGCGACGAGACGCGCTTCGCGCCGGCGCCGAGCGCCACGGTGCCCGACGTTGCGGCGGCGGTGGACTGGATCCTTGCGAGGCGCGGCGGAACCGAATGAATCTATCATAGCCAAACGAAAAAAGGCGCCGACCGAGGTCGGCGCCCAAGGTCTTGGGAGTCTTACGCTTAAGCTACTTTCGAGACTTGCGCCGGAACGGACGCTATCGTCTTCAGCACGCGCGAAGCGATCTGGTAGGGGTCGCCCTGGGAGTTCGGGCGGCGATCTTCGAGATAGCCCTTGTAGCCGTTGTTAACGAAGCTGTGCGGAACCCGGATCGACGCGCCGCGGTCGGCAACGCCGTAGCTGAACTTGTTCCACGGCGCCGTCTCATGCTTGCCGGTGAGGCGCAAGTGGTTGTCCGGGCCGTAGACCTCGATGTGTTCCATCAGGTTCTTCTCGAAGGCGGCCATCAGCGCCTCGAAATAGTCCTTGCCGCCAACTTCGCGCATGTAGGCGGTCGAGAAGTTGCAGTGCATGCCCGAGCCGTTCCAGTCGGTGTCGCCAAGCGGCTTGCAGTGGTACTCGACGTCGATGCCGTACTTTTCCGTCAGGCGCTGCAGCAGGTAACGAGCCATCCAGACTTCGTCGGCAGCCTTCTTGGAGCCCTTGCCGAAGACCTGGAATTCCCACTGGCCCTTGGCCACTTCGGCGTTGATGCCTTCATGGTTGATGCCGGCGGCCAGGCAGATGTCGAGGTGTTCTTCGACGATCTGGCGCGCGATGTTGCCGACGTTCTTGTAGCCGACGCCGGTGTAGTACGGGCCCTGCGGTGCCGGGTAGCCCTGCTCCGGGAAGCCGAGCGGACGGCCGTCCTTGTAGAAGAAGTATTCCTGCTCGAAACCGAACCAGGCGCCTTCGTCGTCGAGGATGGTGGCGCGGTTGTTCGACGGATGCGGCGTCTTGCCGTCCGGCATCATGACCTCGCACATGACCAGCACGCCATTGGTGCGGACCGGATCCGGGTAGACGGCGACCGGCTTCAGCACGCAATCGGAGCTGCGGCCCTCGGCCTGGTTCGTCGAGCTGCCGTCGAAGCCCCAGAGCGGCAGTTGCTCGAGCGTCGGGAACGCGTCGAATTCCTTGATCTGCGTCTTGCCGCGGAGATTTGGTACGGGCGTGTAGCCATCGAGCCAGATGTACTCGAGCTTATACTTGGTCATTAGCGAATCTCTCTAACGTGGTGCTGCGAGGTTTGAGCAATTCCTGGCGCGGCCTTGCACGGAAAACGTGCCAGACCACCAGGGATCGACTCCTTCAAGCATCAAGCGTGCCAACTCGGTGGTGGGTGCGAATCTTTTTTTGACCCGCAGGGGACTCAAACTGGATTCCAAGTGGCTGCCGGTCAGGGTCGCGGCGAACGGCAAATCGACCCCCGAGGCGCTGACTTCGTTCCACCGCCTTGATTTTGCTGGATATCCCGCGCCTCTCCTGCGCTTGACGTTCAAGGGTCCGCCATGAGCGGCGAAGGATCACCTGCTCCAAAATGCGTCAGTTGCGCGCAGCTGCCTAAAAAATCGCACTGAATACGCTCCCTCAAGCGCAATGAGGGTGCTGTGCTTGCGATTCCGGCATTCAATTGAACGATTTTTCGGCAATTCGCGTAAATGATGTGCAATTTCTGCCGCGGCGTACTATCTTTTCTCGACAGGACTCACCGGAGACCAGAGCATGGCCACGAGTTTCCACGGCAAGAGTGCGACGATCTATCAGTTCCCGACACGCATCTCGCGCAAGGCCGAAGATCGTCGTTCCGAAGCACAGCGCCAAGCGGATCTCGCTTCGTCGGACGTGTGCGCGGCTGCCATTGACGGCTGCTGGTACCACGAGGAAGCGGTTCGCGAGGAAACGACCACCAAACACTGAGCTCCAGGCGTCGATCACCGACGCCCGCCGACCTCGTCGATATGAATGAGCATGTCGGCGGGATCCTCATAGATGCGGAACGCGCCGGCGTGCCGCAACTCTTCAAGTCCATAGCCGCCGCTCAATAGCCCGACGCCCAAGGCGCGGCAGCGAACCGCCGCCAGCATGTCCCAGATGCTGTCGCCGACGACGACCGCCGTCTCGATCGGGGCGCTGAGCCGCTCGGCGGCCGCAACGAAGAGATCCGGATCGGGCTTGGCGTATTTGACCAGGTCCCGGGTCACAACCGGCACGACGGCCGGGTCGACGCCGAGAGCAGCGAGATTGACGGCAGCCGTCTCCATCCGGCCGCTAGTGGCGATCGCCCAGGGAATCTTTGTGTCAGTGAGCCATTGCAAAAGAGAGAGCGCGCCCGGCAGCGGCCGGATGCGATCCGCCTGCCGCTTGTATGCCTCGGCATGGCGTTGTCGCAGACGCGCCACCCGTTCCGGGCTGATCTCCACGCCCGTCTCGCGCAGCAGTTGGTTGGTGAAGAGGCCGCCGCTCATGCCGATCTTGCGGTGGATGCGCCAGACCGAGAGGTCGATGTCCTCGCCCTCGAGCGCTTCCTTCCAGGCAAGCACATGTTGGTAGACGCTGTCGACGAGCGTGCCGTCGAGATCGAACAGGAAGGCCGGTTCAATGCGCATGTCTTCTCTCCTGCTTTCCTGTGGTGCCGCTGGAGATATGGAGCAGCATCGGGGGGAAGAACAGGGCTGTCGGCGCGCTACTGACGCGCCAGAACGTGCAGGTTGCCGGCAAGATCGGAAACGATAACTTGCCGCTCGTCCAAGACGAGCACCGAGACCGGCCGTGTCAAGCCGTCGAAGATGGTGCTTCTGCTCTTCGTTTCAGCATCGATCCTCAGCAGTCGGCCGCTGCCTTTTGCGAAGCCTTGCTTCTGATCGTAGGTCCCGTGTTCGAGCACGAGCATGCCTCCGTCACCCGCAAAGGCAATCGCCACCGGCGCGTTCAGTCCGTCGGCCTCGAGGCGCGGTTCGGAGGCGCCCACGGTGGGGATCGAAACGACCTTCCCTGCCCCGGCAAGGAAGGGAAAGCCGCCGAAGAGCGCGACATAGAGGCGCCCTCTGTGAAGCGTTATGCCGGTCGGTACGGCATCGACCTCGTAGCCGCTGCCCGCCGCGAATTCCGTCGGCGAAAGGCTCTGCAAGGCTCCTGCCGCCTGAGGCAATCGGCGGAAACTGATAAGCGTCCTCCTTCGACCATCGCGTCTTACATGCTCGACGCTGTTGCGCGCCGCGTCGACGACGTAGAAGCCTTGGTCGACGGCGACGAAATCGAACGGGTTCCAGAAATCATTGCTGATGACCCGCGTCTTGCCTGCGTCATCGATCGCGACCAGGCTGTGATCGAGCGGGTTCTGATCGGCGTTGGTCGGCGTCCATCCCTGGGCCACGATGAACTCGCCACCGACACGAACGGCACGATAGGGCCCCGTCGGGTCGCCTACCACGTCGGGGCCATGGGGAAAGACGGGACCGAAGGCGACAAGGTACCCGTTCGCATCGCGGCGATAAAGGCGGCCCTTCGCAAGATCGGTGACGAGCAACGTATCGCCGTCGCGCGCAAGACCGGCAAAGGCGGCGCCGGGGACATGAACCGTCGCGAAGCGGTAGCCCGCTGCCGCCACAGGCTCGGCACCCGCGCTATGTGCCAGAAGCAGGACCCCGGCAGCGATGATCAGGGCGAGGAGCGGACGCATCGGAAGCCGCCATTGGCTGCGAAACGGAAGTCGGGATCATAGGCGAGCCGGTAAGTGGTTGTCAGGTGGCGTGCGTCGCTGTTCCAGGATCCGCCACGAAGCACGCGATGGCGACCCTCGGCGGTAGTCGATACGCCTACGTAAGGCGCATAAACGTCGCTCGTCCATTCCCAGACATTGCCGACGAGGTTGAGCACGCCTTCCCGGCTGGCGCCCGCGGCGAAGGACTCTGCCGGCGCCGTCATCGGATAGCCATCCCTTTCATCACCGGAGCAGCAGACATCGGCACCGACATTGGCCCGCGCCTCGTCGCGAGGCCCCTCCTGCCAGGGAAAGGCATCACCTTCCACGCCCCGCGCCGCTCTCTCATATTGTTGCTCCGACGGCAGAGCGAGGCCGTAGTGGCGGCAGAAGGCAATCGCATCGCCCCAGCTGACGCCGACGACCGGCCGATCGGGAAGTCCCAGGAGCGGGTGATCGGCATAAAAGGCGCGACGGTGGCCGCTCGCCGCCACGAAGGCTTCATATTGCCGGTTGGTGATCTCGGTGCGGTTGATCGCGAATGGCCGTCCCTGCACCACGCGCCGCGGGCGTTCGTTGTCAGGGCCGTCGTCGCGGCCGAAGACGAAGGGACCAGCCGAAACCGCGATGAGCGGGTTGCCGACGATGGGACCGACGTCGGCGCCAAGCGCGCCGGATGCCAGGAGAGCGATTGCGGCTATCGTTGCACGAGGAGGGTATCCGGGTGTCGGGGCGCACCCCCCTCTGCCCTGCCGGGCATCTCCCCCACAAGGAGGGAGATTCGCAAGGGGCGCCACCTCCGCATCCGTCTCATCTCCTGCTGTTCGGCTGGCGCGGCCGGGGGGCAGTACAGAGTGTACCTCTTGCCGATCTCCCCCCTTGTGGGGGAGATGCCCGGCAGGGCAGAGGGGCGTATCGACACCCGCATTGCGGTGTCGGTACGCTAACTCAACCAATCGGCTATAAGTCGACACGTCGCTCCGTCTCCGCATCGAACAGGAACATCCGGTCCGTCTCGATCCTGGCGCCGACCCGCTGGTCGATCTGGCCGGCGAAGTTTTTGTCGGCGCGCACGGTCATGAGCCGGCCGCCGAGTTGCAGGCTGACAAGCGTGTTTTCGCCGGTGAGTTCCACCGAATAGATCGGCGCTACCAGGTTTGCACCAGGGTCTTCCGGGTTCACCACATGGACATCCTCCGGACGCACCCCGAGCACGGCGCGCGGAATGCTGACGTTTCCAGCACCCCCTACCCGGAGACCCGCACTGGCAAACACGCCGTCCTTCACCTCGCCGGAGATGAGGTTCATCGCCGGCGAGCCGATGAAGCCGGCGACGAAGAGCGTGCGCGGGTCGTTATAGATGTCCCGCGGCGTTCCGAGCTGCTCGATGACGCCGCGGTTCATCACCGCGACGCGTTGGGCGAGCGTCATCGCCTCGATCTGGTCGTGGGTCACGTAGATCGTCGTGACCTGCAGCTCGTGCTGCAGGTGTTTCAGCTCGGCGCGCATCTGGGTGCGGAGCTTCGCATCGAGGTTCGACAGCGGCTCGTCCATGAGGAAGACGCGCGGCGTGCGCACGATGGCGCGGGCGAGCGCCACGCGCTGGCGCTGGCCGCCCGATAGCTCCTTGGGCAGTCGCTTGAGCATCGTATCGAGCTCGACCCGCCGCGCCACCTCGCCGATGCGGCGCTTATATTCCTCCGGCGGCACTTTGCGGATCTTCAACGGATAGCCGATATTGTCCTCGACGGAGAGATGAGGATAGAGCGCATAGGACTGGAAGACCATCGCGACGTCGCGATATTTCGGCAGCACGTCGTTGATCCGGTCCGAGTTGATGTAGATATCCCCGGTTGTCGCCTCCTCGAGGCCCGCGACCATCCGCATCGTCGTCGTCTTGCCGCAGCCCGAGGGTCCGAGCAGCACGAGAAATTCCTTGTCGCGGATCTCGAGGTTGAAATCGTGGACGGCGACGAACTCGCCGAACTTCTTTGTGACATTGTCGAACCGGACGGAGGCCACAGGTCTCAACCCTTGACGGCGCCGAGGGAAAGTCCCCGGACGAGGTGCTTCTGGACGACGAAGGCGAAGATGACGATCGGTACGCAGGCCATGAAGCCCGCGGCGCTGATCTCGCCCCAATAGGTGCTGTACTGCGTCACCCGGCCGGCAATGCCGATCGGCAGCGTCTGTGATTGCTCTGTCAGCGTGATGACGAGTGACAGCAGGAACTCGTTCCACGAGATGATCAGGCAGAAGATAGCAGTCGCCGCAAGTCCGGGCCGGGCGAGCGGCAGGGCGACATGCAGGAAGGCGCCCCAGCGCGTGTCGCCGTCGACGATCGCCGCTTCCTCCAGCTCGACCGGAAGATCCTGGAAATAGCTCTTCATCATCCAGGTCGCAAACGGCAGGTTGAAGGCGGTATAGGCGATGACGAGTGCCGACTTGGTGTTGAGCATGTCGAAATAGTTGAAGAACAGGTAGAGCGGAATGATGCTGACGATCGGCGGCATCATGCGCGTCGAAAGTATCCAGAAGGAAATCTGCTTGCGCCACTGCCAGGGATAGCTGAACCGCGCCAGCGCATAGCCGGCCATGGTGCCAAAGGTCACCGAAATCACGGTCGTGCCTATCGCGACGAGGAAGCTGTTCAGGGCATAGCGCAGGAAGGGGCGTTGGACGAAAGCTTCGTCATAGTGCTTCAGGGTCGGGTTGCGCGGCACCCATTCCGGCGGCACGGCGAAGATGTCGATGTCGAACTTGAAGGAGTTCGCTGCGATCCAGTAGACCGGAAACAGCGTCAGGATTAGCGCGACGAGAATCGCCAGATAGGCCGACAGGCGAAGAAGCATCTCCCGGGTGCGGCTGCGTGTTCTGATCGTCGCCATCCTCTCACTCCGCCAGCCGCATGCGCTTCATGAACCAGGTGCTGAGCACGATAGTGACGAACAGCACGAAGAGCGACATCGCCGCCGCGTAGCCGGGGTCGGCGAAGCGGTAGGCGACCTGGTAGATGTAGAGACTCAGGACCTTGGTGCGGTCTGCCGGGCCGCCCCCCGTCAGGATGAAGACGAGGTCGAAAAGGCGCAGCGCATCCATGACGCGCAGGAGCAGCGCAATGGCGATGACCGGCTTGAGGAACGGCAACGTCAGATCCCAGAACTGCCGCCAGGACGAGGCGCCGTCGAGCGCGGCCGCCTCATAGGGTTCAACCGGCAGGCTTGCGAGCCCCGCCAGCATCAGAAGAAAGATGAACGGCGTCCATTGCCAGACATCCGCGACGATGATCGAGAACATGGCGAGGTTTACGTCGCCGGCCCAGGCCTGAACGGGCAGGCCGAGCAGGAACATGACCTCGTTCAGAACGCCGAACTGCGGCTCGTAGATGAGCTTCCAGGTGATCGCGACCGCGATCGGCGGCAGCATCATCGGGATCATCAGCACCGTTTTCAAGAAGCTGAGCCGGCGGATGAATCTATCGAGAAGGAGAGCGAGCCCGAGGCCGAGAAGGAATTCGAGCGTCACGGCAACAATGGTGAACACTGCGGTGTTGCGGAGCGCCACGTGAAACTGCGGATCGGAAATGAGCCGCGCGAAATTGCCGATGCCGACGAATTCCCAGGGGAGGTCGGGATTGGGGCTGATCCGGTGGACCGCCGCATAGAACATGTAGACGCTCGGAAAGATCGTCAGGGCCAGCAGGATGAGCACCGTCGGCGCGAGCATCAGGTAGCGCAGATGGCGCTCCGTCCATTGCTCCAGCGGCCCTCTCCGTCGAACCGACGCGCTTTTGCCGGTTTGCAACATCGGTCCCTCCGCAGACCTTCTCCCTGCATACCTCGACACCGGCCGCCGCAGCGGTTCTTTTTGCGGCCGCGAGAGCGGGACCGGCGCGAGGCCCCGCTCGATGCAGGCAAACCACCTATTTGAGGCCGGTGATCTGCTCGACCGCCGCCTGCGAGTTCTTCAGCGCCTCCTCCGGCGTGATCGTGCCGGCGACGGCCTTCGAAAGCTCGATGCCGAAGGCATTCTCGATCTCCGGCCATTTCGGGTGGCGCGGCCGCGGCGTCGAGGCCTGGATCGCCTCCATCAGCACCGGGTAATGGCGGAACTTCTCCTGCTTGGTGAGTTCCGGATCGGTGAAGACCGAGGTGCGAACCGGCGGATTGCCGCGTTCGGCGGAGATCTTGATCTGCTCGGCCGTGGTCGCCCACATCATGAAGTCGAAGGCCTCCTGCTTGTTCTTGGACGCCGCCATGATGCCCATCGTCCAGTGGCCGATCTCCGAGCTGCCCGGTTTGGTGCCGGCTGGGATCGGGCTAAAGGAGATCTTGCCGACCATCTTCGACTGGCTCGGGTCCTCGAAGGTCGCTACCCAGTTGGGCCAGTTGATCGACGAGGCGGCAGTGCCGGCCGCAAGGGCCGTGCCGACCTCGTTGGCGTTATAACTCTCAACGCCCTTCGGCGAGACGTCGCGCAGCGCCATGAACATCTTCATGGCGGCGGCGCCCTCGGGCGTGTCGATCGTCACCTTGGTGCGATCCGCATTGAACATGTCGGCACCGTAGGACCAGAAGATCGGCATGAAGTCGGCAACGACGGGATTACCCTGGCCGCCGCGGAAGACATAGCCGAAATAGCGGCCGCCGCCCTGCTCGGTCAGCGCCTTCGCAGCCTTCAGCACATCGTCCCAGGTCTTCGGGGCTTCGACGCCCGCTTCCTTGAATTTGGCGGCGTCATAGAAGAACATCTGGGCGTTGCCCACATAAGGCAGGCACACATAGGGCCCTGAATTATAGGGATTGCGGCAGATCGCCAGCGACTTCGAGAGGAAGTCACTGTCCGGCCCCTCCACCCCGGCGCCCTTGAAATAGGACGTCAAATCTTCGAGATGGCCGTTCTCGGCGAAGAACGGGATCCACGGATCGTCCATCAGGACGATGTCGAAAACGCCGGACTTGGTTGCCCCGGCATTGGCACCCTGTTCGAACACATTGGCATAGGGCGCCTGCACCGTCTCAACCTTCGTATTCTTCATTTTCGCGTAGTCGGCGGCTGCGGCTCTGAGGCCGTCACCCTCGCTGCCGGAAGGCACGAGGATCGTGATGTCGGCCCAGGCTGACGCGCTGATCGCGAGTGCCGATGCCGTGACGGCGAAGGCCAGACAGAATTTGCGCACCATTGAACACCTCCCAATCCGAGCTCTTGACGAGTCCTCCTCATGGAGGTCCCGCCCGATCGGCTGGCGGAGAGGCTGATGCAACGTGCATGAGCTCGGGCAGGCCCGGCGTCATCGGGCTTCTCCACAAGCCGACGTTGCTCCCAGCGCAATCTACCACATTGCGCTCGATTAAGAGAGGGTTGTATTAGCTACTGCTTTTGTTGCAAATCCAGCCTGCGCTCCGCGCTGGGGACCGAACTATCCCATCACATTGCGAATGGTTTTCGACAACCGGGTGAGAAAAGCGGGCCTCGAAGAGGCGACAAGCTTCCAGGAGAGCACCGCCTGCGCCATGCGTCGCGGCAGGAGCCCGACCGACAGGAACCAGGCCGCCAGCATGGCGCGGCGGCGGAGCGAGACATTCATTTCCATGCTGGCGGCGGCACCGGCCGCGGCAAGCGAAAGCCGCGAATCCTCCGCCACCGGATGGCGCCGATGGTCCACGCAGAGCGACGCCAGACGTTCCTCGATGTGCGTCGGATCGCGCAGATTGGCGTCCGGCGGGACTTCCAGGCCAACCTCCTCGGCCTGGTGCGAAAGAGCATGCAAGCGGTGAAAGTCGTGCTGGACGCGCCACCGGGCCCTCTGGCCCAGCTTCTCGGCGAAGGCCGAATGATTGCTTCCATGCATGCGGTAGGCACCAAGGCAGGTATCGATCGACCCGACCTTGCCGTGAAGGGGTGCCAACGTGACCAGGTAGCCGTCCGCACCCTGGCGGAATTCCTGTTCCGGTACCGGCATGATGTTGTCGAGCGCCGACCGGGTGAAGGCCAGTCCGCTGGTCACCGTGGTCTGGTAGCGGGCCCGGCGCAAGAGTTGCGGGGTGACGTCGCCGGAATCGAAGGGCACTTCGGGCGGCGGAAAAACGTCCTGGACGCGCTGCCGCTCGTCGACGATGTGCAGGCGGAACTGCATTTGCACCACGTCGCCATCAAATTGGCCGATGATTTCCGAGACGGCGTTCGGGTAGAGATAGTCGTCCGCATCGAGGAACAGAACGATCGCCCCGCGACTTGCCGCAAAGCCCGTGTTGAACGCTGCGGCGTGACCGCCGTTCGCCTCTCTCAAGCATGCCTTGATGCGGGGGCCGTAAGAAGCGATGACCTCGGCGGAATTGTCGGTGGACGCGTCATCGACGATGATCACCTCCACCTCGCCGTAGTCTTGGCCGAGCGCGCTCTCGATCGCGTGCCGCAGGAAACGGGCATAGTTGTAATTGGCGATGATGATGGAGACTGGAAGACGGTCTTGGATGGAATGCATCGCATAAACCTCGCAGATCTGCTTTGGTCGCGGCGAACCTTCTCATTCAGGTCCTTGGAAAATGCCCGTTCCGAAAGTGCAACCAATATCGGCGCGGCGGAGCGATCGGCGTATTTTGCCAACGGGCGGCTAAGATCGTTCTCGATCCGGTTCCGAGGGTCCCCAGTTTTGTGGCATTTGCATGACCCCAACTGCGCCGCACGTCTCTGCCGGTTCCTCCGCACACTCGGAAATCTTATGCGAAATAGTCCGGATGGTGCTGCCGAAGGGCCGTGACGTCGGGAATGACGGCGCCGAGGTGGCGCATCATCGCCTCGCAGGCGCATTCAACGTCATGCGCCGCGATCGCGTCGCGGATGGCCGCATGTTCCTCAATGGCCGTCTTCATGCGACCGGGCACGGGCAATGTCAGCCGGCGGGCGCGATCGATCTGCAGCTTGACCGTTTTGATGAGAGTCCAGATGCCGGGATAGCCGGCGATTGCGGAAATCGCCTCGTGGAAAGCCTCGTCCTCTGCGTAGAAGAGTGAAGCGTCGTTGAGCATTGCATGAGCCTGCTGGCGGGCAATAATCGCATCGAGGCGTGCGATATCGTCGGCCGCGGCGACCTGCACCGCACGCTCGACGGTCGTGCGCTCCAAGGATTTGCGTATGATCACCGCCTCGGGGATGGCCGACAGCGGAATGCGCGAGACGAAGGTGCCTGATTGCGGGAAAATCTCGACGAGGCCTGCTTCGGCAAGCCGCAGGAGCGCCTCGCGCACCGGCGTCCGGCTGACGCCGAATTCCTCGGCAAGGACCTTTTCCTGCAGCGGCATTCCCGGCGGCAAGTCAAGCGACAGGATTGCAGCATGGAGCTGCTGGTAAATAGCAGCCGCCGTCGTCACCCGGCGCAGCCTTATGCCGCTCGTCCGATCTGAAGGTTGATGCCGCAAGACCCGTGCCGCCATGTTTGACAGTGTTTGTAATACTAGTATATCAATTTCCGTGCACTGCCAATCAACGCGGGAGGAAGGCCATGCGGCTTTCAAGAATGACGCTCGACCGTCTGCCGGAAGCCGTGAAGAAGCCGGGCTACGATCCGGCAAAAATTTCCGTAGGCATCGTCCATCTCGGCATCGGCGCCTTTCACCGCGCCCACCAGGCGGCCTTTACCGACGCAATCCTGGCGGAGGATCCTTCCTGGGGCATCTCTGGCGTCTCGCTCCGCAGCCCCGATACGCGGGACGCCCTTGAGCCTCAGGACGGGCTTTACACGCTCAGGATACAGGACGGCGAAGGCGAGCGGCTGCAGGTCGTCGGCAGCGTCGTCGAGCTACTCTGCGCACCGGAGGATCCGGAAGCCGTTCTCCGCCGGATGGCCGGTCCCGACACCCGGATCGTTTCGCTGACGATCACCGAGAAGGGCTATTGCCACAACCCCGCGACCGGGACGCTGGACGAAGCCCACCCCGATGTCGTCCACGATCTTGCAAATTCGCAGCGGCCACGCTCCGCAATCGGCTTCATCGTCGAGGCGCTTGCCAGACGGGAGGCGGCCGGCATTGCTCCGTTCACCCTACTTTGCTGCGACAACCTTCCGTCCAACGGCCATGTGCTGAAACGCGTGGTCACACGCTTTGCGGAACTCCGCGATCCGGTCCTTGCGGCTCTCGCGCGCCGTCTCTCCTGCCCTTCCACCATGGTCGACCGGATCGTGCCGGCCACCACGGACAGCGATCGGGAGGCCATCGCGACGGCGCTGGGGCTCGAGGACGCCTGGCCGATCATGACCGAACCCTTCCAGCAATGGGTGATCGAGGACGACTTTCCGCTCGGCCGTCCGGCCTGGGAGGATGCGGGCGCCGTCTTCGTCGACGATGTCGCCGTGTTCGAGATGATGAAGCTCCGGCTGCTCAACGGCAGCCATTCGACCCTTGCCTATCTCGGCTATCTGGCGGGCGCCGAAACGGTGGCCGAGGCCATGGCCCTTCCCGGGATGGAGGTGCTCATCGAGGGCTTAATGCGCGAAGAAGCGACGCCGACCTTGCCGCCGCTTCCCGGATTCGACCTCTCCGCCTATCGCGCCGACCTCCTCCGGCGGTTCCGTAATCCACGGCTCCGGCACCGGACCTGGCAGATCGCCATGGACGGCTCGCAGAAACTGCCGCAACGGCTGCTCGGCACCATCCGCGACCGCCTGCAAGCCGGAGCCGGCTACGAGCGCCTGGCGCTCGGCGTCGCTGCCTGGATGCGCTACGCGCGTGGGCTCGACGAACATGGCCGGGAGATCGACGTCCGCGACCCGCATGCCGCCCGGATTGCCGCACTCGTCCGCGACATAGTCGAGCCTGAGCAGAT
Organism: Sinorhizobium sp. FG01; assembly: GCF_002531875.1. NCBI lineage: Bacteria > Pseudomonadati > Pseudomonadota > Alphaproteobacteria > Hyphomicrobiales > Rhizobiaceae > Sinorhizobium > Sinorhizobium sp. FG01. The sequence continues at coordinate 158,704 of NZ_NWTB01000006.1, read as the reverse complement.
CGTCGACGCCTATCTGACGATGCGGGATGTGTTCGATGCGGATCTCGCCGGGAGTGTTCCGTTCCGCCTTGCCCTTGTCAAGGCTTTGACGAGGCTCTTCGTAGAGGGCTCGGCGGCAACGCTGCGCGCCCATGCGTGAGTCGATACGCCCCTCATCGGCTGCTGCACCTTCTCCCTGACAGACAGAGGGAACGGATGATACCGCACTCTCCGTCCAGCCTATATATGGTGACAGAGTGAACCTGATACATGGTTGCGAAGTGTAGTCGTCGACCTTCATCTCTCGCCGAGTCGTCGTGAAGATCGCACTCGCCCGACACGGCAAGAGGCGCTCGGCGCGGCGCAAATGAGGAAATCCGCGCCATAGGTTCGCGAACATGGAGGCGCGCGAGGGTTGGGCGGGAGCGCATCGGAACCCACGAGAGACCAAAACGCCGTTCTACTTGGAAATCCGGCGAAATTTTATGTTGTGGCAGGTGAAAAATCTGATTTACTGCCACTTCGCTACTTGGCTTTACGGGGGATATTGCCGATGGGGTGGACGCGCAGGGATATTGTGCTTGGCGGTTTAGCGTCATTTGGCACCGTGGCGGTACAGAAACCCACATTGGCAGCGGCGACTTCCTATTTTTCCGGCACCGCCGTCGACGATGGTGTGACATTCCGAAGCACCAACTTTGCCAAGATCGACAAGAAGTGGCGCCGCCAGGTTGTCAGATATTTCAGCAGCGAGCCGATTGGCACCGTCGTTGTCGATACAAGGCACCATTTTCTCTACCTGATCATGGAGAACAAGACTGCCATTCGCTATGGCGTCGGTGTCGGCCGAGAGGGCTTCAAATGGTATGGTCGCGCCACGATCGACCGGAAATCGCACTGGCCACGCTGGACGCCGCCGCCGGAAATGCGTGAGCGCCACCCCGAACTGCCTGAATCGGTCGAGGGAGGTTCGCCAAAGAACCCGCTCGGCCCGCGCGCCATGTACCTGCTTCGCGATGGGGTCGATACCGGCTATCGTTTGCACGGTACGCTGGAGCCGGGCAGCATCGGCAAGGATGCCTCCAGCGGCTGCATCCGCATGTTCAACGAAGACGCAATCGATCTTTATCAGCGTTGCCCCATCGGCACCGCGGTGCAAGTCCTGCCGCATATTGCCGACCAGGCTGAAAGTGCCGCCGCTCAGGTCAGCCAAGCAAGCCCGGTCGAATGAGGAATATCACCCTGATGTCTGCTTTGACCGGATATACGAGGCTGCTTGTTGGCGTGGCCATGCTGCTGACGCTCGCCGCCTGCAACACGACTGAAATCGCGGCGTTGGAAGAGCCGACTGCGTCACCGATGATCGGACAGACCAATGATCCGGCGCCCGGCTTCGAGAATGTCGTGACCGGCAGCGAAGAGGACTTCATCCTGAATGTCGGCCGACGGACCTACTTCACGGAGGACTCGGCCACGCTCGACTCCGTCGCCATGGCAACGTTGGACAAGCAGGCGATCTGGCTCAACAGCAATCCGCGTTGGCTGGTCAAGCTGCAGGGATTTGCAGACGATTCCGGGTCCGGGGCAAATATGGCAACGCTGTCGCAGAGACGCGCCGACGCGGCGATGGCCTATCTCGTCTCGAAGGGCGTAGATGCCAACCGCATGTGGGCCAAGGGTTACGGCAACGAGCGCGAGGTCCGTGACTGCACGGACCGCTCCTGCAAGGTGCAGAACCGGCGCGTCGTCTCCAACTTGCGCACCGAGCGCGACTCCCTCTGATCCAGGATGACTTGCGGATAGGTCCGTCCTGCGTCCAGTCAAGACAGCAGACGACTCGGCCCGTCGGGAGAGATCGCGAAGACGGATCCCTGCCCGCCGGGCCGATGAGGTCGGCCGCATCGGCCACCGTCCGAGAGTAGGCGTTCAACAGCTCGACATCCGGTGCGCGACTGAATGGAATTATCGATATAGCCCGTGACCGGCGTGGAACTGCGTGCCCCGGCTGCGGACAGGCTTCCTCCAAAAGGAGCTTTTCAGCGATACCCGGCGAAAGCGAAGATGCCGCATGATATATTGCCGCGAATGCTCGTCCGGTCTTGCCGAAAGGCGTGGGGGTCCCGATGCCTCTGTTCATTGTGCGACATCAGCACTCGCCCGAAGCCTGCCCCGCGCGCGATCCGGCCATGGGCGGGATGTTGCTGAACCATCTGAGCAGGCCAAGCGCCGCGCGCCACGGGGTCGTTATCAAGGGCGAGGCCGTCGTTCGCGGTGCACACACGCTGTTCTTCATCGCCGAAGCGGCGGATGAGGCCGCCCTCCAGGCGTTCTTAACGCCGTTCCGGCAAGTCGGCGAGGTGGAATTGATGGCCGCGTCGACCTGCGCGGAGGTAGTCGCGAGTGGCGGCTGCGATGCGCCCCCGGCAGACATTTCGGCGGCGCTGCTCGCTCCGGCCAACGCTTGCCAGGAAGCCATCGAGGCGGGACTTCTCGTCCACCGGGCCTACCCGTTGAACGGCGAGACGTCGGTGCCGGACCTCGCCGGCGGGGCCGTCATGCCCAACGGTAGGTTCTACCTGCGCAACCATTTCGATATCCCGCACCTCGATGGCGAGCGCTACCGCCTCTCGGTCGGCGGGTTGGTCGAAAAACCCCTGAGCCTGAGCATGCGGGACCTTCGCAATCTTCATGCCGAGAGCCTTGTGGTCACCCTCGAATGTGCCGGTAACGGCCGCAGCCTGTTCGATCCGGCGGTGCCCGGCGAGGCCTGGGGCATGGGCGCCGTCAGCACCGCCGAATGGACCGGCGTGCCCCTGGTCGAGGTGGTCGAACGGGCCGGGCTGCAACCCGGCGCAACGCAACTCACCTTCCGCGGCGCCGACGGCGGGCTCGTCGAGGGTCACGATGCGCCGATCAGTTTCGAGCGGGGCCTTACCGTCGACCAGATCCGCGAAGCGGGCGCGCTGCTCGCCTACGAGATGAACGGCGAGCCGCTGCCGCCGCCGCACGGCTACCCGTTGCGGCTGGTCGTGCCCGGCTGGTACGCTGTGGCGTCCGTGAAATGGCTGACCGAGATCATCGTCACCGACAAGCCCTGCGAGGCACACTATCAGGTGGAAAAGTACTGGTACGAGTGGATACGCAACGGCCACGACGAGCGCGCGCCGGTGACGCTGATGAATGTGAGGGCGCTGATCGCAACGCCCGCTCAAGGCGAGAGCCTGCCGCGTGGCGAGACGGCGATCCGCGGTGTCGCATGGTCGGGCGCCGGCAGCATAGCGAGGGTCGACGTCAGCCTGGACGGTGGGCCGTGGCGCGAGGCGCGGCTCGTCGGCGAACGGCGGCGCTCTGCGTGGCAATGGTGGGAACTGATCACCCGCCTCGACGAGACGGGGCCGCTCATCGTGCGGGCGCGCGCCACCGACATGGCGGGCCGGACCCAGCCTGAGCACGCCGAGTGGAACCGCCTGGGCTACGGCAACAACTCGATCCACTGCGTGACCGCACAATTGATCTGAAGCCTGGAGCGGTTTCCGTTGTGGTCCATGCTATGACCGGCGGTCTCTTGCCTGGTCTGCCGTCAGCGCCGTGTCCTGGGTGCCGGACACGATGATCTCCAGCACCTCGTGCTCGTCAGTGTTCCTGATAAAGCGGTCGCCGACATATTCGCCGCGCTTCAGCACCATGACGCGATCGCCGACGGCGAAGATGTCGATGAGCCGGTGCGAGATGATGATCTGGGCAACGCCTTGCCTCTTCAGTTCGAGCATGGTCTCGAGCAGCCGCTCAGTCGCCATCACCGACAGATTGGCGGTCGGTTCGTCGAGGATCACTACCCGCGGCTCGAAGGAGATGGCGCGGGCGATCGCCACCGATTGCTGACGACCGCCCGAGAGGCTTTCGACCTTCTGGTAGACCGAGTTGACGTCGACCTTGAGCCGCTTCAGAACGCGATCGGCTTCCGCATACATCGCCCGCCGGTCGACGAAGGGACCTTTCAGCGGCCACCGGCCGAGAAAGATGTTCTGGCCGACATCCATGTTTCCGCAGAGCGCGAAGTCCTGGTAGATCATCTCGATGCCGGCGTCGCGGCTCTCGTGCGGGCTCCTGAACTGCACCGGCTGACCGGCAACGAGGATTTCGCCGGCATCGCGCTGATAGGCCCCGGTGAGGATTTTCATCAACGTCGACTTGCCGGCCGAGTTGTCGCCGACGAGGCCGAGAATTTCTCCGGGATAGAGGACGAGATCGACCTTGCGAAGCGCCTGTACGGCGCCGAAGGCCTTTTCGATGCCGCGCATCTCGACGATCGGCCGGGGCGATTGCGTATCAACCATGACTGCCCGCTCCTGTTGGCGCTCGCCTCGCGAAGCGCGCCCGCAGCGTTCCGAGAATGTTGGCCTGACGCACCCATATGTCGATCAGCACCGCGACGATCAGGATGACGCCGATGAAGACGTTGATCCAGTGCTGCGGCATCGTAAAGCCCTGGACGTTCAGCTGCAGCAGCGCCCGAATCAGCGTGATGACGGCCGCCCCGGCGAGCGCGCCGATCATCGTCCCGTGGCCGCCGAAGATCGACCCTCCGCCGATGATCACCGAAGCGATGGCGTCGAGCTCGCGGAACTGCCCGGCGACCGGATTGAAGCTGCGGAAATAGGCGACGTTGATCAGCCCGGCCATGGTCGCGCAGAGCGCAGCCAGCATCAACGAGAGGAAGCGTATGCGGTTGGTGTTGATGCCGGCGTAGGCGGCGGCCCGCTGATTGCCGCCGGTCGCGCAGACCTTCAGGCCAAACGGTGTATAGGCGAGCACGATGCCGGCGACGATAGCGACGAGGAACATCCAGACGGTCTGGACGCTGACGACCTCCGCGACGGTCCGGATGATGCCCGGTTGCAGCGAGACGCCGAAGTAGAGGAGCACGTCGCTAACCTTGCGGCCGATCAGATTGTAGGCCTCCGTCCAGCCGGTCAATTGCTGCCCAGCGACGAACCAGGCGGCGAGACCACGGGCGATGTAGAACATGCCAAGCGTGGCGATGAAGGAGGGCAGTTTGAGACCGACGGTCAAGGTGGCGTTGACGAGCCCGGCGGCCATGCCGGCGACGAGCCCCATGGCGATCGCCGTCATTGGATCGGCGCCGAGCACCTTCAGGAAATAGGCGGCCGTACTGCCGGCAAGGGCGAGGACCGCGCCGACCGAGAGGTCGATGTCCCCGGCGGCGATCACATAGGTGAGCCCGATGGTGATCAGCGCCAGCTCCGTATAATTGAGCAGGATGGCGAATGTGTTGGAGAGATTCCACCAATAGTCGGGCCGGAGCGCCAGCCCCGTCAGCCACAAGACAGCTGCAAGTATGATGGCGAGCGCATCGCGACGCGCCAGGAACTTGCCGAACCCGATCGCCGACAGCGCCATGTCCCCCGCCATCGCTCCCTTGGTCTGTACGCCTTCGAGCGCGACGCCGCCAATCTCCATGGCCGCGGGCGGCGGCCGTCGGCGCAGCCAGGCCCAGAAGCGGGCAAGCACCTGGCGGCGAATGAGATAGGGTTCGATGAGCACGGCGGCGACGAGTAGCAGGCCGAGAAAGACCAGCACCGCGCCCGCTGGCAGCGTATAGCGGGCGCTGACCGCAATGCTTTCGCCGTCGATGACAACGGTACGGGTGATCGGCCAGCCTTCGCGTAGCACCTTGTCGATGAGCACGACGAGGGCAGCGCCGAGGCAGGAGCCGACGACCCGGCCGCGGCCGCCGAGGATCGAGGCGCCGCCGATGATCACCGAGGCGATCACGGTCAGTTCCCAGCTGACGCCATAGAGCGGCGTGACGCCCTTGTCCTGCGCGGCCGCCAACAGAGCGGCGACGGTCGCCGAGAGCGACGAGATCAGATAGGCGCGAATCCGCACCCAATTCGCCGGGATACCGGCATAGACGGCAGCCTGTTCGTTGCCGCCGGTGGCGAAGGTCTCGTATCCCCACCGCGTTTTGCCAAGCACGATCGCCCCCACCGTTGCGGCGATGGCGAAGATGGCGATCTGGTTGTTGAAGCCAAAACCATTCGTCTCGCCCAGATGAAAGAAAGTCGGATATTCCCTCGCCTTGCCCGAATAGTAAATCGCCTGGCCATGCGTCAGCGCCAGCACGAAGCCGCGGCCGATGAACAGCATCGTCAGCGTGGCGATGAAGGCCGGGACTTTGAGGAGTGTGACGAGCACGCCGTTGAGAAGGCCGATCGCGGCGCCAAGGAGCAGGCAGAGGACGATGGCCGCGACGATGCCGAGATCGAGAAAGCTCGACGCGAAGAGCCTCGCGAAGACGACGGCGATCAGCCCGTAGATCGAGCCGACGGAGAGGTCGAGATCCTTGTTGACGATGACGAAGGTCATCCCGACGGCGATGATCCCGACGCGGGAGGTGTCGCGAAGAAGCGCATGGAGGCCCTCGGTCGAACCGAAAAATGCGGGGTTGACGGCCGCTCCGGCAAGATAGAGCAGTGCGATGAAGATCAGCAGCCCACCCTCCCAGCTACCCGCGAGTTGGGAGGGTGCGCGGCCGAGCGATGTCGTTGCGGTCGGTATCATGGCGGCTTCTTCCGCGTGCTCCTCGCATGCGGGTCAGGCCGCCGCAACCGACGGTCCCCAAGGGGGGAGATCGACTCGCGGCGAGTCAGCCGCACAAACGGCACGGTGCGGCATGGACGGCCCTCTGATGGCGGCACCGGGCGTGCCTCAGGCGTTCTCACCCCTTGTGGGGGAGATGGCCGGCAGGTGAGAGGGGGGTGCAGCGCCGCCATCATCCGCTCTTCATCGCGCCGGACTTCGCGCTCAGTTCTCGAATCGCTTGCCGACCTTGGCGACATTCTCCTTCGTCACGAGCTGGGCGCGCGTGTCGAGATTGGCGGCCGAGATGCCGCGGTCGATCTGCAGATAGAGCTGCATGACCGGCCAGAAGCCCTGGAGGAAGGGCTGCTGGCCGAGCGAGCCGGTCAGGTTGCCGGCGGCGATGCCTTCCTGCTGTGCCGGGCCGAGGTCGAAGCCGAAGGCGCAAAACTTGCTCGTCCAGCCCATCTGCTCCACCGCCTTGACGAGCGGCGGCGTGAAGACGTTGTTGGCTGTGAAGGTGCCGACGACGTCGCCGCGGGATTCGAAGAGCGTCACCAGTGCATTGACCGGATCGTTCGGGTTCGTGTCGATGCCGACATTCTCCGGCCCGGCATCGACCTTGAAGGCCTCGAGCTTGCCGGCGTCCTTCAGCGTCTTGACGATCGCGTTGAAGGCGGCGGTGACGCGGTTGTTCACCTCGATATTGCCCATGGCGGTCGATGACGGCAGCAGGATCGAGCCGCTGGTCTTGCCGCTGTCGAGCACGCATTTGGCAAGCGCCTCGCCGCCGATCGCCGCCGCCGAGGCATCCTGGCCGGTGTGGCTGATGCCGCTGCGGTTGAGGAGCGTTCCATCGAACGAATTGGTGGTGGCGACCGGAATGCCGGCCGCCTCGGCCGCCTTGACGATGTCGTTATAGGCGCCGACCTGCGGCGTCGTCATAATAATGCCGTCGATTTTCGGATCACGGACGATCTGATTAAGAATCTCGATTTCGCGGGCCGGGTCGTCCACCGGCGATTCGGAGCCGAGCAGCAGGATATCGGCGCCGATCATGTTGCCGGCCACCTTTGCACCGACATAGACCGGATCGAAAAAGCCGTTGCCGGCCGTGTGCGTGACGATCGCAAAGGTCAGACGACCGTCGGCGGAATGGAAGTCCTTGGTTTCCGGCGCTTCCTTGGCGGCGTCATCGAAATTGTAGCCGCCGACGGCCTTTTCCACGCTGCCCGATTGCGCGAATGCAGACGTGACGCCAACTGATAACGCCGCGGCCGAGACCGCGGAGAGCAAAACTCGCCTCATGGCTTTCCTCCCTTGGATCACGCCTCGGGCCGGTCTTCGCAACCGAAGCCTGCGTGATCATTTCCCAGTGGCTAGAGCGGGATACAGGTGGAAAACCGCGTACGTTTTGCCCCTTCCCCCTCCATGTGTCAGCGGGCGAAAGCGGTTCGGGCGCGGTTTGCGAGAGGCGCGTCGAAGGCTCCCTCCCATCCGTCTATTTTCTGCGCAGTTGGAGCACAAGTAAATGGCGAACTTTTCGAAGAGTGTCGGCCTGGGCGGCCGCCGGCGGAATGCCAGATCCTCCCCCTCGAACAGGCGAATCCCGCAGGCGATATCCGTTTCGCGCAGCCATTTTGAGCTGCGGCGTTTCGGACAGTTGTTGGACAGGTTTGCAAGCACAACATCCCGTCCCCGCGGGCGCATCCGCTCGCGAATATTCGAAAGGGAATAAGAATGGAAAGGCGTGAATTCCTCCGGGGCCTGGCCTTGCTTGCCGCTTGCCCGCTCTGCGTCAAGACGGCCTACGCCGCCGAAGGCGTGCATTGGGGCTATGAAGGCGAAGAGGGCCCGGAGCATTGGGGCTCCCTGGGCAAGGACAACAGTGCCTGCTCGGCCGGCTCGCAGCAATCGCCGATCGACATCACGGGCGCGATCAAGGCCGATATCCCGGACCTCGCGACCGACTGGAAGAGCGGCGGCACGATCCTCAACAACGGCCATACGATCCAGGTGAAGGCGGCCGGCGGCACGCTCAAGCGCGGCGACAAGACCTACGATCTGGTGCAGTACCACTTCCACGCGCCGAGCGAGCATCTCGTCGACGGCAAGGGCTTCCCGATGGAAGTGCATTTCGTCCACAAGCACGCCGAGACCGGCGAACTCGGTGTCCTAGGCGTGTTCATGGTTCCCGGCGCCCGCAACGAGACCTTCGCCAGCGTCGCCGCCAAATTCCCGCAGAAGGCCGGCGAAGAGGTAGCGCTCGACGCCGTCGACCCGAAGGGCTTACTGCCCACTTCGCTCAAATACTGGGCCTATGAGGGATCGCTCACCACCCCGCCCTGCAGCGAGATCGTCGACTGGATGGTGGCGATGGAACCGATCGAGGTCGATTCGGCCGACATCAAGAAGTTCACGGCGCTCTACTCGATGAATGCGCGGCCGGCGGTTGCCGGCAACCGCCGCTATGTTCTGGGCTCCAGCTGATTGGTGCTTTCGGCAGCGTTTGCTTCTCCTGAGGGCTGACACATCCGGCAAGGCATCGCCTTGCCGGATGTGTGTCGCGACGCGTTCACGGCAACACTTGCGTAAAGAACCCTTCGCTGCAAATGTCCCTCGGGACGAAGGAGCCACCCCATGGATCGATGGCTCCACGAGCGACGAGGGCAAGCGATGTTCGATCTCACCGGCAAGACAGCGCTTGTCACAGGCGGCGGCCGCGGGCTCGGGCTGGAAATGGCGAAAGCGCTGGCAAGGGCGGGCGCCTGGACGGTGATCAACGGCCGCAGCCGGCAAAACCTCGAAGAGGTGTGCGAGCGGCTTGCCGGCGAAGGCATTGCGATCGGTATCGCGCCAGGCGATATCACGCGCAATGTCGGACCCATCCTCGCCCAGGCGATCGCCAAGACCGGCCAGCTTGATATCCTCATTCATGCGGTCGGCGAGCGCGACAGGCGCGGCACCGAGGCAATGGAACCGGAGGACTTTGCGCAGCTCCTGAACACCGACCTCACTGCGGCCTATGCCGTCGCAAGAGCAGCCCTTCCGCTCCTCAAGCGTTCCACGGCCGGCCGGCTGATCTTCGTCACCTCGATCGCCGCCTTTGCCGCCCGCGCCGGCGACCCGGCCTATACGGCGGCAAAGGGCGGGCTTTCGGCGCTCACCCGATCACTTGCGGTCGAGCACGGTCCCGACAATCTCACCGTCAATGCGATCGCGCCGGGCTGGTTCTCGACCGAGACCAATGCCCATCTCGCCGCCGATCCGGCGCTTCAGGCCTTTGTCGAAGTGCGCATTCCGTTGAAACGCTGGGGCCGGCCGGAAGAAATTGCGCCCGCCGCCGTCTTCCTCGCCTCGCCCGCAGCAAGCTTCGTCAACGGCATCACGCTGACGGTCGACGGCGGCATGACGGTGCAGATGTAAAGCCGGCGAAGCGACAGCGACCTTGACTGGATCCACTGGGGAATCTCCCCGCGAAGTAAAGCTCTGAGTCGAGGGCGATACCCCTCTGCCCTGCCGGGCATCTCCCCCAAAAGGGTGGAGATCGGCAAGGATCTGCGCTTTCGCCCGTCGGCCACTCCGCAGATTGGGCAAGGGCTTAAAGTGCCGCCTCTCTCCACGCTAATGCCCGGCAGTGCAGAGGGGGCAACAGCCACCTGTGTGCTCCTAAATGCGTGAGCATTACTACCCGCTCTTCGCCTCCTCCGTCCCACGCAACATGCGGATCAGCCCGGAGAAATCCTCGGCCCCATGGCCGAGCTTCTCGAACAGGCTGTAGAGCTGCGCCGCCTGGGCGCCCAACGGCGTCGTCGCGCCGCTCGCGCTCGCCGCCTGCTGGGCCAGCATCAGGTCTTTCAGCATCAGGCTCGCCATGAAGCCGGGCTTATAGTCGTTGTTGGCCGGCGAGGCCGGCACGGGTCCGGGCACCGGGCAATAGCTGGTCAGGGACCAGCACTGGCCGGAGGAGGTGGAGGCGACGTCGAAGAGCGCCTGGTGCGACAGGCCGAGCCGCTCGGCGAGCACGAAGGCTTCGCAGACCGCCGCCATCGAGACGCCGAGGATCATGTTGTTGCAGATCTTGGCGGCCTGGCCGGCACCGGCATCGCCGCAATGGACGATCTTCTTGCCCATCGCTTCGAGAAGGTGCTTGCCGCGGGAAAAGGCCCCGTCGCTGCCGCCGACCATGAACGTCAGCGTTCCGGCGGCCGCACCGGCGGTGCCGCCGGAAACCGGCGCATCGAGCGATGGGCAACCGGCCTTGTCGGCAAAACCGTGGACCTTGCGGGCGCTTTCGACGTCGATCGTCGAACTGTCGATGATCAGCGTGCCCGGATCGACGAAGCCGAGCAGCTCGTCCCAGACATAGATGACATGCGATCCGGCCGGCAGCATGGTGATGACGCATTCGGTTTCGCGCACCGCCTGGGAGATCGATCCGCCCACGGAAACGCCCGACTTGGCGGCCGCGTTGCGCGAGGCCTCCGACAGGTCGAAGCCGGTGACGGCGTGTCCCGCCTTCACCAGGTTGGCGGCCATCGGGCCGCCCATATTGCCAAGCCCGATAAAGGCGATCTTGGTCATCTTGTCTCTCCTCCTCCTCAACTCACGTCCCATGGCCCAGCGATTGGCGCGGCCGCGTCAGCCACCGGCAAAAAGCGGCGCGCCGTTATAGTTCCCGAAGCGCGCAAGCATCTGCGGCGTGGCCTCCTTGAGCCCGACCGACCACTTCGGATTGCGGTCCTTGTCGATCACCGCGGCGCGCACGCCTTCGTAGAAATCCGGGTTCGACAGCATGGCGACACAGCCCGCATATTCCCGCTCGAGGCAGTCGTTCAGCGTCACGCTCTCGCGGCCGGCCCGCAGCAGCGAAAGGGTGAGTTTCAGGCTGATCGCCGAGCGCGTCTTCAGGAGGGCAAGCGTCTCGCGGGCGAAGTCCGAACCGTCCTTTTCCAGTGCCGCCAAGATTTCCTCGACCGTGTCAAAGGCGAAGCAGCGGTCGATGAGGGCAATGTGCGCGAGCAGCGCCGAGGCTGGCGCCTCGCTTGACACGGCGCGGATCGCGGCCGAAACATCCTCGGCAGTGGCGGACGGCGAAAGCCCGACGAGAGAGCCAATCAGCTGATCGAGCTTCTCCGACGAAACGAAACTGTCGGCAAGCCGCGCGTAGATCGCCGCCGCAGCCCCAACGTCGCGGCCGGTGAGACCGAGATAGGTGCCGAATTCGCCCGGCGCCCGCGGCAGGAGCCATGTCGCCCCGACATCGGTGAAATAGCCGATGCCGGTCTCGGGCATGGCGAAGCGCGTTTTCTCGGTGACGATGCGGTGGCTGCCATGGGAGGAGATGCCGACCCCGCCGCCCATGACGATGCCGTCCATGATGGCGACATAGGGCTTGCCATAGGCGGCAATGCGGCTGTTGACGATGAACTCCTCGCGCCAGAATTGCGCTCCCTCCTGCGGGCGTTCGCGGCCGCTCTCGTAGATCATGCGGATATCGCCGCCAGCACAAAGCCCGCGCTCGCCCTCGCCGGTGACGAGAACGGCGGCGATGGCCGGATCATCCTCGAATTCGGTGAGCGCCGCGTCGATCGCCCGGATCATCGCCAGGTTGAGGCTGTTCAGCGCGCGCGGCCGGTTGAGCCGGAGCCTGCCGATCGCGCCTTGACGTTCGACGATGACCTCCGGTTGAGCGGTCTGCATCTCCATGAAGTGTCCTTCCTATTTCCGTCCCATGACGGCGCGCGACACGATCAGCCGCATGATCTCGTTCGTTCCTTCGAGTATCTGGTGCACCCTTAGGTCCCTGACAATCTTCTCGACGCCGTAATCGGCGAGATAGCCGTAGCCGCCGTGCAGCTGCAGCGCTTCGTTGGCGACAGCAAAGCAGCGATCCGTGACGAAACGTTTGGCCATGGCGCAGAGCTTGGTCGCCTCCGGGTCACCCGAATCGAGGGCCGAGGCCGCACGCCAGAGGAAGGTGCGGGCGATTTCCAGATCGGTCGCCATGTCGGCGAGGCGAAACTGCAGCGCCTGGAATTCGCCGATCGCTCTTCCGAAGGCGCGGCGCTCCTGGACATAGGCGAGCGCCTTGTCGAAGGCGGCCTGTGCACCTCCGAGCGAGGCGGCGGCGATGTTGAGGCGACCGCCATCGAGCCCTGCCATGGCGATCCTGAAGCCCTGGCCCTCGGCGCCCAGGCGGTTCTCGGCCGGAACGCGGACGTTGTCGAGCATCACCGCCCGCGTCGGCTGGGCGTGCCAGCCCATCTTCTTCTCGTTGGCGCCAAAGGTCAGACCGGGCGTCTCCTTGTCGACGACGAAGGCGGAAATGCCCTTCGGCCCCTCTTCGCCGGTGCGCGCCATGACGATGTAGAAGCCGGATTCGCCGGCCCCGGAAATGAACTGCTTCTGCCCGGTGAGCAGGTAGGCGTCGCCGTCACGCACGGCCTTGGTCTTCAGCGCCGCCGCGTCCGAGCCGGAACCGGGCTCGGTCAGGCAATAGCTCGCCAGGATTTCCATGGTGAGCAGCCGCGGCAGCAGCCGCTGACGCTGCTCCTCGGTCCCGTAGCGATCAATCATGCCGGCGCACATATTGTGGATCGATACGAAGGAGGCGATCGCCGGGCAGCCGGTCGCCAGCGCCTCAATGATCATCGCGGCGTCGAGGCGCGTGAGCCCCGTGCCGCCGACGTCGTCGCGGACATAGATGCCCGCCATGCCGAGGGCGGCGGCGGCGCGCAGCGTCTCCACCGGAAAATGCTTCTGCTGGTCCCAGTCGATCGCGTGGGGCGCGAGCTCGTCGCAGGCGAAATCGAGCGCCATCGCGCGGATGGCTTCCTGCTCCTCCGACAGGCGAAAATCCATATGCATGTCCTCCCTGACCGGCATATTGACGATATGGCGCTGTAGTTACATCAAATCTCGCACAGGCACAGACGCAAATTCTCACAGCATCTGTTCAAAATCGAACAGACCTTCGAGACGAGGCAGATCAGCTCTCACTCAAACGATACGGCAGAGAGCCGCGCATGTCATGGTCAACGATCAACTTGCGCTTCAGCGGAGGGACGGCGCGGCTCGCGCATTTGGTGCGGTCGCAGATGCGGCAGGAGATGCCGATCGGATCGAAGGCGGCACGGTTGCCGAGATCGAGGTCGTCCGCATAGACGAAGGCGTCGGCATAGGAGATCTCGCAGCCGAGCGCCAGCGCATAGCGCGGATGGGCGGCGCGGTAGCCGCCGCCGCCCTTGGTGATCTGGGTGGCGAGACACAGGTAGCGCACGCCGTCGGGCGTCTCGGCGAGCTGGCGGATGATCCGGCCGGGCGCCTCAAAGGCCTGATGGACGTTCCAGAGCGGGCAGGCCGCACCGAAACGGGCGAATTGCAGCTTGGCGGCGCTGTGGCGCTTGGTGATGTTGCCGGCCCGGTCGATGCGGGCGAAGAAGATCGGAATGCCCTTCTGGCCCGGCCGCTGCAAGGTCGACAGCCGGTGGCAGACCTGTTCCAGCGAGGCGCCGAACCGGGCGGCGATGAGTTCGATATCATGGCGCAGCTCGCGCGCCGCCTTGAGGAATGTCTGGTAGGGCAGGATCAGCGCGCCTGCGAAATAATTCTGCAGGCCGATGCGACAGATTTCATGGGCCTCCTCGGTGCGGAAGCCGGCGCTTCCCGCCACCCGATCGATCTCCTCGCGGGCGTGAAGCTGGGCGATCTGCAGCGCCAGCTGGAAGTCGCGCGTCGGCGGCGGGGCGTAGGGATTCAAGGTCAGAATACGGGCGCGCGGATCGAAGCGGCGGATCGCCTCGTCGCCGGCGGCGCCCCGCACGACGCGCACGCCGTGCCGCTGTTCGAGATAGCTTGTGAGCGCGGCGTGACTGTCGCCCTCTCCCAGGCGGAGTTCGCCCGCCAGGCGCTCGGCCAGAGTGTCGATCTCGTGGATGTAGTTGTCGACGAAATGGAAGAAGTCGCGCACTTCCTCGTAGGGGGTGGTCTCGACGAAGGAAGCGTTGCGGCCGATCGTGTCGTCGATGCTGGCGAGCTGTTCGCTGTTGCGGCGATAGGCCTGGTGGCACTTGATCAGCGCATGCGCTAGTCCCGGCGCGTTCTGGCTGATCAGCTTGAGTTCCTGGAGGCTCGGCGCATAGGTCTCGAACAGCGGGTCGCTGAGCGCTTCCGTAAGCGCCGATAGCAGCCGGTCACCCTCGCCGGTGGAGAGTTCGGCGATATCGATCTGGAATTTCTCCGCCAGCGCCAGGAGCACCGCCGCCGAGACCGGGCGCTGATTGTTCTCGATCTGGTTGAGGTAGCTCGTCGAGATGCCGATCCGCTCGGCGAACTGGCCCTGGGTGGCGCGGTTTGCTTCCCTGACTTCCCTGACCTTGCGGCCGATATAGAGCTTGCCGATCGCCATTTCGCAACTTCGCAATTTGCGGTTTACAATTTTCTATATTCCACCTTTGCACATCATCGGCCGTTTTACCATCCGACCTTCGGCGCTATTGCCATCCTGCAGCGCCGCGCGTCCGATCAGACGCGTAAGCGTCGCCATAGCACTTTTGAATTGCTGCATGTTTCTTTAAATCCGCTAGGATTTGAGTTGATATGCAGGAGCGAAGCCTCTGCACAATCAGCAAAAAACAGGAGGAGAGCGATGCGCGCCATACTTGAACAGGTCGAGGCCCGGCGGGCCGAGGCACGCGCCGGCGGCGGCGAGAAGCGCATTGCCGCTCAGCACGGCAAGGGCAAGCTGACGGCGCGCGAGCGCATCGACGTGCTGCTCGACGAAGACTCCTTCGAAGAGTACGACATGTATGTGACGCATCGTTGCGTCGATTTCGGCATGGCCAACCAGAAGGTCGCCGGCGACGGCGTCGTCACCGGCTGGGGCACGATCAACGGCCGCCAGGTCTATGTGTTTTCCCAGGACTTCACCGTGCTCGGCGGCTCGCTCTCCGAGACCCACGCCCAGAAGATCTGCAAGGTCATGGACATGGCGGCTCGCAACGGCGCCCCGGTGATCGGTCTCAACGACAGCGGCGGCGCCCGCATCCAGGAAGGCGTCTCCTCGCTCGCCGGCTATGCCGAGGTGTTCCGCCGAAATGCCGAGGTCTCCGGCGTCGTCCCGCAGATCTCGGTGATCATGGGGCCCTGCGCCGGCGGCGCCGTCTATTCGCCGGCGATGACCGACTTCATCTTCATGGTGCGCGACTCATCCTACATGTTCGTGACCGGGCCGGATGTGGTGAAGACGGTGACGAACGAGATCGTCACGGCGGAGGAACTCGGCGGTGCCCGTACCCACACGACCAAATCCTCGGTCGCCGACGGCGCCTATGAGAACGACATCGAGGCGCTCGAACAGGTACGGCTGCTGTTCGATTTCCTGCCATTGAACAACCGCGAGAAGCCGCCGGTGCGGCCCTTCCATGACGACCCTGCACGCCTCGAGATGCGGCTCGACAGCCTCATTCCGGAAAGCGCCGCCAAGCCCTACGACATGAAGGAGCTGATCCTCGCCGTTGCCGACGAGGGTGACTTCTTCGAGCTGCAGGCGGATTTCGCCCGCAACATCATCACCGGCTTCATCCGCCTGGAAGGCCAGACAGTCGGTGTCGTCGCCAACCAGCCGATGGTGCTCGCCGGCTGCCTCGACATCGATTCCTCGCGGAAAGCCGCGCGCTTCGTGCGCTTCTGCGACGCCTTCTCGATCCCGATCCTGACGCTCGTCGACGTGCCCGGCTTCTTGCCCGGCACCGCCCAGGAATATGGCGGCGTCATCAAGCACGGCGCCAAGCTCCTGTTCGCCTACAGCCAGGCGACGGTGCCGATGGTGACGCTGATCACTCGCAAGGCCTATGGCGGCGCCTATGACGTCATGGCCTCGAAGCATATCGGCGCCGACGTCAACTATGCCTGGCCGACGGCCGAGATCGCCGTGATGGGCGCCAAGGGCGCGACCGAGATCCTCTATCGCTCCGAACTCGGCGATTCGGAGAAGATCGCGGCGCGCACGAAGGAGTACGAGGAGCGCTTCGCCAATCCCTTTGTCGCCGCAGAGCGCGGCTTTATCGACGAGGTGATCATGCCGCACTCCTCGCGCCGCCGCATCGCCCGCGCCTTCGCCTCGCTTCGCAACAAGCAGGTGGAGACCCGCTGGCGCAAGCACGATACGATTCCGCTTTGATGGACACCATGGGGCAGAAACTGCAGGTTCGGATGACGCCCAACGCCGCCGGCCGCGGTCACCGCCGCTTGCTGCGGCATCTGGCGATGAGCACCCTCTCCGGGCTCGTCGCCGGGGCGGTCGCTGTCGGCACGCTGATGATGCTCGACATCGGCTCGATCGGCACGCTGGTGGCGCGCTCCACCGACCCGTTGCTTGCCGCAGCGACGGTGCTTGCGCCCTTCGCCCTTGTCGGCGCCGCCGCGGGTGCCGCGATCGGCTTGCTGCCCTATTTCAGAAAATTCAGGCGATGACGCGACCGAAAGAGTTCAAAGGGAAACGGATGTTCAAGAAAATCCTCATCGCCAATCGCGGCGAAATCGCCTGCCGCGTCATCAAGACCGCCAGGAAGCTCGGGATTGCGACCGTCGCCGTCTATTCCGACGCCGACCGCGACGCCATGCATGTGCGCCTGGCGGACGAGGCCGTCCATATCGGCCCGTCCCCGTCGAGCCAGTCCTACATCGTCATCGACAAGATCCTTGAGGCGATCCGCAAGACCGGTGCCGACGCCGTCCATCCAGGCTACGGCTTCCTGTCCGAAAACGCCGCCTTCGCCGAGGCGTTGGAAAAGGAGGGCGTCGCCTTCATCGGCCCGCCGGTCAAGGCGATCGAGGCGATGGGCGACAAGATCACCTCGAAGAAGATCGCGGCCAAGGCCGGCGTTTCCACCGTTCCCGGCCATATGGGCCTGATCGAGGACGCCGACGAGGCGGCGCGGATTGCTTCGTCGATCGGCTTTCCGGTGATGATCAAGGCCTCGGCCGGCGGCGGCGGCAAGGGGATGCGCATTGCCTGGAACGAGCGCGAGGCGCGCGAAGGCTTCCAGTCGTCGAAGAACGAGGCGAAAAGCTCGTTTGGCGACGACCGCATCTTCATCGAGAAATTCGTGACCGAACCGCGCCACATCGAGATCCAGGTGCTCGGCGACAAGCACGGCAACACGCTCTATCTCGGCGAGCGGGAATGCTCGATCCAGCGGCGGAACCAGAAGGTCATCGAGGAGGCCCCCTCGCCATTCCTTGACGAAACGACCCGCCGTGCCATGGGCGAGCAGGCGGTGGCGCTCGCCAGGGCCGTCGGCTATCACTCGGCCGGCACGGTCGAATTCATCGTCGACGGCGAGCGCAACTTCTATTTCCTCGAGATGAACACCCGCCTGCAGGTCGAGCATCCGGTGACGGAGCTCGTCACCGGCCTCGATCTCGTCGAGCAGATGATCCGCGTCGCCGCCGGCGAGAAGCTCGCCTTCGGCCAAGGCGACGTGAAGCTCGAAGGCTGGGCGATCGAGAGCCGGCTCTATGCCGAGGACCCCTATCGCAACTTCCTGCCCTCGATCGGCCGGCTGACGCGCTACCGGCCGCCGGCAGAGGGCCGGCAGGACGATGGCACGGTCATCCGCAACGACACCGGCGTCTTCGAGGGCGGCGAGATCTCGATGTACTACGACCCTATGATCGCCAAGCTCTGCACCTGGGGGCCGGATCGTGCAGCGTCAGTCGCGGCGATGGCGGAGGCGCTCGACGCCTTCGAGGTCGAAGGCATCGGCCACAACCTGCCGTTCCTTTCCGCCGTGATGCAGCAGGACCGCTTCCGCGAGGGACGGCTGACGACCGCCTATATCGCCGAGGAATTCGCCGATGGCTTCCACGGCGTCGTGCCGGACGAGGCATCGGCGATGAAACTCGCCGCCATCGCCGTCACCATCAATCAGGCGCTGCAGGAGCGCGCCAGCCGGGTTTCCGGGACGATCGGCAACCCCCGCCGGGTCGTCGGCCATGAGTGGATGGTGAACCTTGCCGAGCGCGAATTCCAGGCGACTGCGGATCTTTCGGCCGACGGCGGCTACATCCGTTTCGCCGATGGACCGGCCATTTCGGTCGCCAGCGACTGGCTTCCCGGCCGCACGCTCGCCACCTTCGAGCTCGACAATCGGCCGATCAATGTGAAGGTCGACCTCGCCGGCACCGGCTTAAGACTGCGCTGGCGCGGCATCGATGTCGTCGCCCGGGTCAGAAGCCCGCGCGTCGCCGAACTCGCCCGGCTGATGCCGAAGAAGCCGCCGCCGGACACCTCGAAGATGCTGCTCTGCCCGATGCCCGGCGTCGTCACCTCGATTGCAGTGAAGGCCGGCGATGCGGTCGAGGCCGGCCAATCGCTCGCCGTCGTCGAGGCGATGAAGATGGAAAACATCCTGCGGGCCGAAAAGCGCGCGACGGTGAAGCGCGTTGCGATCGCCGCCGGCGCTAGCCTGGCGGTGGATGAGCTGATCATGGAGTTCGAGTGATGGGGATCGTCGCGACGTGGGTACAGGTACCCCCTCTGCCCTGCCGGGCATCTCCCCCTCAAGGGGGGGAGATCGGCAAGACGCGAGCTCGCCACTCACCTCTTCGATGGCCTTAACTGCGCATCACCAGTTGGAGTGGTGCGCAACGGTCCCTCCTCTATCTTCCCCCTTGAGGGGGAGATGCCCGGCAGGGCAGAGGGGGGGGGTGTCCTCAAATGCGGCGAAATACGCATATGCACGGAGTGGCGTCGATGCCTGACAAAAACCTCAAAGACTGGGAAGCCCTCGCCGAGAAGGAGCTGAAGGCCTCCCCCGAAAGCCTCACTTGGCATACGCCGGAGGGCATCGAGGTCAAACCGCTCTACACGCGCGACGACCTCGCGGACATCGGCGTGCTCGACTCGCTCCCAGGCTTCGAGCCCTTCCTGCGCGGCCCGCGTGCCACCATGTATGCCGGCCGCCCCTGGACGATCCGGCAATATGCCGGCTTCTCCACGGCGGAAGCCTCGAACGCCTTCTATCGCAAGGCGCTTGCCGCCGGCCAGCAGGGCGTCTCGGTCGCCTTCGACCTCGCCACCCATCGTGGCTATGACAGCGACCACCCCCGCGTCGTCGGCGACGTCGGCAAGGCGGGGGTGGCAATCGACTCGGTCGAGGACATGAAGATCCTGTTCGACGGCATCCCGCTCGAGAAAATCTCAGTCTCGATGACCATGAACGGCGCGGTGATCCCGATCCTCGCCTCCTTCATCGTTGCCGGCGAGGAACAGGGCGTGTCGCGTGAGAACCTCTCCGGGACCATCCAGAACGACATTCTCAAGGAGTTCATGGTTCGCAACACTTACATCTACCCGCCGGAACCCTCGATGCGGATCGTCGCCGACATCATCGAATATACGGCGAAGGAGATGCCGAAATTCAACTCGATCTCGATCTCCGGCTATCATATGCAGGAGGCCGGCGCGACGCTGGTGCAGGAGCTTGCCTTCACGCTGGCCGACGGGCGCGAATATGTGCGCGCGGCTCTCGCGAAGGGGCTGAACGTCGACGACTTCGCCGGCCGGCTCTCCTTCTTCTTCGCGATCGGTATGAACTTCTTCATGGAGGCCGCGAAGCTGCGCGCCGCGCGCCTTCTCTGGACGCGGATCATGAAGGAGTTCGAGCCGACGAAGGCATCTTCGCTGATGCTCCGGACCCATTGCCAGACCTCCGGCGTCTCGCTCGCCGAGCAGGATCCCTATAACAACATCATCCGCACGGCCTTCGAGGCGATGTCGGCCGTGCTTGGCGGCACGCAGTCGCTGCATACCAATTCCTTCGACGAGGCGATTGCGCTGCCGACCGAGTTTTCCGCCCGTATCGCCCGCAACACGCAACTGATCCTGCAGCACGAGACGGGCGTGACGAAAGTCGTCGACCCGCTCGCCGGCTCCTACTACGTCGAGAGTCTCACGAACGAGCTTGCCGAAAAGGCCTGGGCGCTGATCGAGGAAGTGGAAGCGCTCGGCGGCATGACCAAGGCGGTCAATGCGGGCCTGCCGAAGCGGCTGATCGAAGAGGCGGCAACCCGCCGCCAGGCGGCGGTCGACCGGGGCGACGAGGTCATCGTCGGCGTCAACAAATATCGACTCGAGAACGAAGAACCAATCGACATTCTCCAGATCGACAACGCCGCCGTCCGGACGGCCCAGATCAAACGGATCGAGGAAACCAGGCGGCGCCGCGACTCGCAGAAGGTGAAGCAGATGCTGGAAACGCTGGCCGAAGTGGCAAGAAGCGGCAAGGGCAATCTGCTTGGCGCTGCGGTCGAGGCGGCACGGGCGCGCGCCACCGTCGGCGAAATCTCCGACGCGATGCGGCAGGCCTTCGGCGACCATGCAGCCATTCCCGAGGTCGTCACCGACATCTACGGCAAGGCCTATGAGGGCGACCCGGAGCTCGGCGTGCTGTCCGGACGGCTCGGGGAGGTCACAAAACGGCTTGGTCATAAGCCGAAGATCATGGTCGCCAAGCTCGGCCAGGACGGCCACGACCGCGGCGCCAAGGTGATCGCCTCGGCCTTCGGCGACATCGGCTTCGATGTCGTCGCCGGCCCCTTGTTCCAGACGCCGGACGAGGCGGCCGAACTGGCGCTTGCCGAGGAGGTCACCGTCGTCGGCGTTTCCTCGCTCGCCGCCGGCCACAGGACGCTGATGCCGCAACTCGCCGAAGCGCTGAAGAAGCGCGGCGGAAAGGACATCATCGTCGTCTGCGGCGGCGTCATCCCGCGACAGGACTATCAGTATCTGATTGAGAACGGCGTCTCCGCCGTCTTCGGGCCAGGCACGCATGTGCTCGATGCGGCGCGCGCGGTGCTCGACCTGATCGAAGGCAAGCGGCGCAACGTCTGAAGACCATCGGCAAGGATGCCATTCCGAGGATGGCTCGCGAGGCGAGCCGTCCTTTGCACGCGCCGAGCGCGCAACGTGCGCCGCTTTACCTCGGCTTTTTTTGAACTACTATCATCGCTGTAGCGCGCCCCGCGGACAACAGCGTCCGCAGACACCGCCAGAGGGAACCGCATGCAGATCGGCAAACCTCACGAGGCGATCACCCGCATTTGCCAGGCAAGTGCGGACAGCGTTGAGGTGCGCGGCCGCGATCTCTGCCGCGATCTCATGGGACGGCTGAGCTTTACCGAGTATTTCTACCTGCTGCTGACCGGGCGGGAGCCGACGGATAACCAGCGCTACTTTCTCGACCTGCTGCTCATTGGCATCGCCGAGCACGGCATGATGCCGACGGTACAGGCGGCGCGCATGACGCTCGCCGCCGACCCGGATTCCCTACAGGGCGCCTTGGCGGCGGGTCTTCTCGGCTGCGGCCCTGTGCTGGTCGGAACAGCGGAGCGATGCGGCAAGTTTCTGGCCGAGGCGCAGGCCCGGGTCGCAGCCGGCGAGGAGGCGAAGCTGGTCGCCGTCGCAATGCTGCAGGACGTCCGTAGGGCCGGCGGAAAGCTGCCGGGATTCGGCCACCCGGTGCATCGCCCGACCGATCCCCGCGCCGAACGGATCCTCGAACTCGCGGACGCGCGCGGCGTCAGCGGACCGCATGTCCGCATGGCGCGAAACTTCCGCGCCGCTGCGGCCGAGGCCTGGGGCAAGCCCCTGGTGATGAACGTTTCCATGCCGATCGCCGCCGTGCTTCTCGATCTCGATTTTCCGGTTGCGATGATCAAGGCGGTGCCGCTGCTGGCCCGCGCCGGCGGCCTGCTTGCCCATCTCGCCGAGGAGCAGCAACGCCCGATCGGTTTCACCTTGGCAGCGCATGCGGAAGCGGCTGTCACCTACCAGAACGACAAGGGCGACGGCTGATCATGTTCGAGCCCGATGTCGAGACGCTGCCCTGGCGCGACCAGATCCGGTTGGATGACGCGCTCTACCGAAAGCAGATCGCATACCTGCTGGCGCGTTCGCGTTTTTATCAGCGCAAGCTCGGCGAGGCGGGTTTCGACACAGCCGAAATGATCGGCGGGCTCGATGCGATCGCCGATCTGCCGCTGACCGAGAAGAGCGATATCCGGGCGAGTTGCAGTGACGCAGAGCCGATGGGTGCGCATGTCGCCGCACCTATGGACCAGATTGTCCGCATCTATTCCACCAGCGGGACGACCGGGACGCCGAGCTATATTCCGCTGACGGCGCAGGATCTTGACAATTGGGTGACGGCGTCGGCGCGCAGCTATTCCGCCTCGGGGATCAGGCAAGGCGAGGCGATCGTTTCGACCTACAACGCCGGACCCTTCGCTGCTGGCGCCGCACTCGGCGCCTTCGACCGGCTAGGCATGTGCCACATCCCGGTCGGCACCGGCAACACCGAACGCCTGATGGCCGCCATTCGCCTTTTAAGGCCCTCGGCGGCGGTGATGACGCCGTCCTACGCGGCCCACCTTTGCGAATGGGCCGCCGACCGCGGCTTCGATCTCAAAGGCTCCAGCGTCCGCCGGTTACTCGTCGCCGGCGAACCGGGGGGCGGCGAACCTAAATTTAGGGCGCGCCTTGAGGAGGCCTGGGGCGCAAAGGTCACCGAGGCCATGGGCATCGGTGACATCGGCGTGTCGCTGTGGGGCGAATGCGAGGAACAATGCGGTATGCATCTCGGTGCCCGCGGCTTCGTCCACGCCGAGCTGATCGATCCCGATTCGGCAGCGCCGATAGCCCTTGCCGACGGCGCGAAAGGCGAGCTGGTGCTCACCCATCTTCGCCATCAGGCGGCACCGATGCTGAGGTTCCGCACGCGTGACCATGTGGAGATGTGGACGTCTCCCTGCCGCTGCGGACGGACGGCGCCGCGGCTGCGCTGCATCGGCCGGACAGACGACCTTTTGATCGTCCGCGGCGTCAACGTGTTTCCCTCGGCTATCCGCGACGTCGTGAACGAATTTGCCCCGGCCGTCAGCGGCGCCATCCTGATAACACCGGTGGCCGCGGGTGCCCGGCAGCAGCCGCCCTTGCCGGTTTCGGTGGAACTCGCCAGGGACAGCGAAGGCATCGCGAATCTGGCCGAGAGGATCCAGAAGCGTATTCGTGAGGTGCTCGTCGTTTCAACAAGAATAAAAATGGTGCCCTGGGGCACTCTCCAGCGCAGCGAATACAAGTCGAAACTGGTGCATCAAACGGCATGAGGAAAGCGGCTTTCCGCGCTCACCCGCGGAAGAAGATTAGGGAGGACGGCAATGCGGAAGCTTCAATCGCAGGGGGTCCATCACATAACGCTGGTCGGAGCCGACCGGCAGACGTCGATCGACTTCTGGGAGGGCATTCTCGGCATGCCCTTCATCTTCGAGCAGCCGAATCTCGACCGGGCCTCGGAAAGCCATCTCTATTTCGATCCCGGCGACGGGCGGCTGATCACCGTCTTCACCGACGAGACCCGCAAGCCCGATCCGAAACGGACGTCGACGGATATCGGCTGCGTGCATCACATCGCCTTCGCCGTCTCGCGGGCGACATTCCAGCAGGCGGTCGAGCGCCTCGATGAGCGCAACATCCGCCACAGCGGCGTCAAGGATCGCGGCTTCATGGACTCGATCTATTTCGAAGACCCGCTCGGCCTCCTGGTCGAGCTCGCCTCCTACCGCTTCGAGCCGCCGGCCGGCCACACCCATGCCGACGTGCTGATGGAGGCGCACAACATCCGGCTGGCGCGCGGCGACTACGCCATCGCCGAGGTGCATCTCGCCGATGCGATCGAGGCACTGATCGAAAGTGTACGGCCGACGCTCTCGGCTGACCGCGCGCCGAAGGACCCATATGGATCAATTTAGGGAAGCAGAGGGAGGAAGGCAGATGGCAACGATAAAGCTCAACGTGATCAAGCCCAGCGTCAACAACATGACGGTGCGCGTGTTTCTAAGGGCGGCAAATCTCGATTTTGCCGAGCATGACGTCTACGGACAAACCCGCTCCGCCGAATATCTGGCTCGCGCCCCGTCGCATCTGACGCCGATGATCGAAACGGCGGACCTGCCCAGGGGCGCGCTCTGGGAAAGCTGCGCGATCATGCAGTATCTCTGCAACAAGCATGGACTCGATCGGTTCTATCCGAAGGACCCGGAAGCGCGCGCAATGATCGATAGCGCCATGTTCTACCTGATCGGCACCTTCTATCCTTATCTGGCCCGCGCCACCTACCCGGCTCTCAATTTCCCGCAATATCCGGGCGAAGTCGGCTTCAGCGAGGCGGATGCGGAAACCAAGGAGCGGGCCCGCCAGGCCGCCGCTGAGGCGCTTGC
This sequence comes from Sinorhizobium sp. FG01, assembly GCF_002531875.1. Taxonomy (NCBI): domain Bacteria; kingdom Pseudomonadati; phylum Pseudomonadota; class Alphaproteobacteria; order Hyphomicrobiales; family Rhizobiaceae; genus Sinorhizobium; species Sinorhizobium sp. FG01. The sequence continues at coordinate 133,840 of NZ_NWTB01000006.1, read as the reverse complement.
CGAACCGCTCGAGGTCTTCCGCCTTTTCTACATAGGCGACAAGCCGTTCATCGGCGGCGACAGCCCGTCGATCGCGGATATCAGGCTTGCCGCGACACTCGAATTCCTAGCGGCGATCGACTATTCCCTGCCGGACTGGGCCAAGACCTATGTCGCGGCCATGGAGACGTCGCTTGGCGACGCCTATAACGAGCCGGCCGCCGATGTCCGCGGCTACATCGATTATGTGAAGTCGTTGTAGGCAGAATGCGCTTTACCAGACGAGGAGGATGATGCCGGTTGCGCCGAGTGCGGCGATCCAGAGCCGATCGAAATTGATCCATGCGGATCGCAATCCGGCAAGGCCAAGCCAGGTAAAGACCATCAGGGCAATCGCGGCGATCACCGCGAGCATCGCGCCGGTATGGACGGCAATTGCAGCAAGGGAAACCGAGAGCGAGTCGGTGGTGCCGGCCACCCCCGCCTGATCGGAAAGGCAGAGGCTAAGCACCGCGGGCACGAGCATCAGTCCGGCGCCATGGCTCGTGGCCATCAGGAAGGACCAGGCCGCAAGCCCCGCCATGCCGGCTTGCATGCCGACCCTGACGCGATGACGGTGTCCGTAGATGGCAAGATAGCCGGTAAGGCCCAGGATGAAGACGGCGGTAACGAGCTGCAGGCCGCGCAGGTCCATGACCGCCCCGAAGGCGACCATCGCGGCGAGCACGGTCCCAATGGAAACGGCATGCCCGAGGGCGATCGGGACAAGCGAGAGCCAGACGGTGCGGGCGCTTTGCCGATGCAGCCCGAGCGCCACGGCGAAAAGCCAGCCCATCGCCGGATTGGCGCCGTGAAAGGCGCCGAGACCGGCAAGCGAGAGCCAGGGCCAGAAATCCATTATCCGCTCCGGCGAGCATCGTTCTGCTCACTTCAAGAATAGCAATAGGAATCCGACGAACAGTCGCCACCCTCGAGCCGAACCTGATGCGGCCGGTGGCCCTTCGGCCAGTCGACGAAGAATTTTCCGTCGAAGGAAATCCCGCCATTGTCGCCGACATCGAGCTTCACCATCCAGCCGTCGAGACCCTCCGGATAGAATTGCGGGTCGATGGCGCCATAAAGCGAATTGGTGAAGTAGACCCGCTTGCCGTCGCGGCTGATCTCCACCATCTGCGGCCCGCCGTTCAAGCGGCCATTCGATGCCTTCGGATGCGTCGCGCGCGCGACGATTCCGCCGATCCGCACCCGTCCGGCCTCCTTCGGCGCAAGCGGATCAGAAACGTCGTATTGGATCATGTCTCCGGTGCCCCAGCAGGAGACGTAGAGGAAGCGATCATCCATCGAGAGGTCGATATCGGTGACGAGCGGCGGCACGGCCTGGAAGCCCTTGAGCAAGGGCGGCAAGAGGTCCGGATCGGCCGGCTCTGCGGGTATCTCGATCACCTTCTTCACCGCCCACTGGTTGCCTTCGCGATACCAGGTCCAAATCGATGCGGAGAGGTCCTTAAGGCTGATGACGCAGCCGACGAAACCATGGGCCTTGGTCGGATCATGGGCCGGGCGCAATTCGAAGACGAGCTGATGTTCCTCGCCGAAGTCGATCTCCTGCAGGTGCTTGCGCGTATGCAGATCCCAGAAATGCAGCCGGCGGCCATACTGGGAGCCGAGCAGCACTTCCGGAACGAGGCCGTTTTCGAACGTATCGGGCGTTCCCCATTCGCTGGTGATCATCGTGTCGTGGCCGAGATGCCACCAGAAGTCATAGGCGAGCTTCTGCGGGCCGCGGTCCATTTCCCATTGGCCGAGCACGTCGAAACTGTCGTGGTCGAGCAGGAAGATGCCGCCTGGCGCCTTGCCGTCACGGTCGGCGAGCGCGTTGACGTAGATGCCCTCCGGTCCGCAATGGATCGTGTGCAGCCGCGAATAGTTGGCCCGTTCGGCGACTTCCTCGGGCTCGATGACGCGGACGATCTCAGGCTTGCGTGGATCGGGCTTCGTGTCGATGATATGCAGCCGCGATGATCTCAAGCCGGGCACGACGAGGTAGCGGCGCTCGACATGCGGATGCGGCGCATTGGGGCACAAGCAGGATGAGCAGGCGTTCCAGCCGAAATGGTGAAGCTCGTCGCCGACATTCGGCATGTCGACCTGCCCGACGATCTGAGAATAGCTTGCGGATGCCGGGTCGAGGTCGACGACGGCGATTGCGTCCGGCCGCTGCCGGTCCGGGTCGAAGGCCGCCACATAGGCAAGCGTCTCTTTCGGCGCCTTGGCGGCCATGCGTGGGGATGGATAGAAGGAAGGATCGGGTCGCCACGTCGCCATTTCGTTTCTCCCCCAGAGAAGACAATGCGTGGATCCTGATGCAAGCTTAGGTGATGCGGCAAAAACGCGTCGGAAATGCGGCGTTTTGGCCTTATTTAACGGAATGGCGGCAAGCGAGAGTAACTGAGACAGATGGGCGAATTCGAATTCGACGGCGAGCTCTGGCTCTATCCCGGCAAGGGCGGCTGGCACTTCGTCACCCTGCCAGCGGAGATTGCACGGCAGATCAAGTTCCTGGCCGAACGGGGAAAACGCGGCTGGGGTAGCGAGGCTGTGATCGCACGCACGGGCAAGACGGATTGGACCACGTCGATCTTCCCCGACAAGGCCTCGGGTTCGTTCCTGCTGCCGGTGAAGGCGGAGGTTCGGCAGCGAGAAAAACTGGCTGCCGGTCAAACGATGCGCATCAAGCTGTCGTTGGACGGCGCTAAGTCTCGACCCTGAGCTTCATCCGGTCGGCTGCAAAACGCGTCCGCGAGTATTCGACCGGCCGGCCTTCGAGGTCGGCATTGACCGATTGGGCCTCTAGCACGATCGCCCCGGGTGAAAGCTGGAGCAGCGTCAGCTCCTCCGCTTCCGCATGTCGCGCGACGATCTCGGTGGAAGCGCGGACATAATCGTAGACGCCCTGGGCGGCGAAGGCCTTGGTCACGGAGCCGAGACGGGCATATTCCTCCGCCATCCGCGGAAAGCGGTCGGCGGGAAAATAGCTGAGCGACGTGGAGAGCGGCCGGCCGTCGCCACTGCTGACGGTGTGGAGCTCGACGAGCAGCGCACTCGGAGCAAGACCTAGTGCCGTGGCAATCTCGCCGCTCGCCGGCACTTGGCCGTGCGCCAGCAGCCGGGTGCCGATTTCCCTCACCTGTCGGCCGAGCCCCTGCGAGAAGCGGGTACGCCGCGAGATCGGATAGGTGACCCGCTCCTTGCGCTCGATCAGCGTGCCGCGCCCCTGCACGGCGCGCACCAGTCCTTCGTCGGCAAGGGCCGCCAGCGCGCTGCGGACCGTATGGCGGTTGACGCCGAAGTCGTGCGCCAGCGCCGTCTCGGGCGGCACCATTCCGGTCGTGTCGTAGTCGCCATTGCTGATCGCCAGCCGTATGCGGTCGGCAATCTGCCGCCAGAGCGCCACACCGGTCTGCCGCTCGACCGTTTTTTTCACTGCCGTTTTTGCCACCGTCACAAGCCTGTCATTTCCGACCGTTAGAGAATGGTATAGGATGTATAGTTGTCTAGATCAATAGACATTTGGGATGAAGCAAATGGACGCGAAGCAGAGATTTGAAGCCCCAGAGGCGTGGGATCGCAAGGAAGGCATGCGGCTTCTGGCCCGCGCCACCCTTGCGGAACTGACGGCCGCCTGGGAAGCCATAGCCGACAAGCCGGACGTGGCGCCGGTCCGCGGTCCGGAGACCGGACTCGTCATGGTGCGCGGCCGCATCGGCGGCTGCGGCGATCCTTTCAACCTGGGCGAGGCGACAGTGTCACGTGCCACCGTCCGGCTCTCGACCGGCGAGGTCGGCCACGGGCAGATGCTCGGCACCGACAAGGAGCGCGCCCGCTACGCGGCGATCTTCGACGCCCTTTTCCAGCACGATGCGCACCGTCCGGCGGTCGAAGCGCTGCACCGGCTGATCGCCGCCCGCCTCGATAGGCAAGACCAGCGGAAAGCCGAGGAGACGGCGGCGACCCGCGTCGATTTCTTCACCATGGTCCGGGGAGAGGATTGATGGGCACGCAGTCGCAGATCTATGCCGGCGCCTTCGCCGATCCCGTCTTCGCGGCGCAATCCGTGTTCCGCACCCTGATGGACAGTTTTGCCCGCCCGGGCACCATCGGCCGCCTCTCGGCTCAATCGTCACCACGCTCGCCTCTTGGTAACGCCAGCGGCGCCGTGGCACTGACGCTCTGCGATCACGACACCCCCGTCTGGCTCTCACCGGCGCTCGCCAAATCTTCGGTGCCGCAATGGATCGCCTTCCATACCGGCGCCGCCCTGACCGAAGCCAAGGACGAGGCGCGTTTCGCCTTCGTCGAGAAGGGGGCCGCGGTGCCGGGCTTCGATCAGTTCGCCCTCGGCACCCAGGAATATCCCGACCGCTCGACGACGCTGGTGGTCGAGATCGAGGCACTGACCGGCGGTGAGGCGCTCGTCGCTCGCGGGCCGGGCATCAAAACTGAGATCGGCGTCGCACCGAAGGGCCTGCCGGACGTCTTTCTCGACTTCTGGGCGGCCAACTGGGCGGTCTTCCCGCGCGGCATCGATCTGGTGCTGACGTCGGGCGACGCGGTGCTCTGCCTGCCGCGCACGACGAAGCTCTCGGCGAAGGAGTTCTGATCCATGTATGTTGCCGTGAAGGGCGGGGAAGCCGCCATCGCCAATGCGCATCGCCTGCTTGCCGACCGCCGGCGCGGCGACCGCTCGCTGCCCTCGATCACCATCGAGCAGGTGGTCGAGCAGCTCGGTCTGGCCGTCGATCGCGTCATGGCCGAGGCCTCGCTTTACGACCGCTCGCTCGCCGCACTTGCCGTGCGCCAAGCGCGCGGCGACATGATAGAGGCGATCTTCATCCTGCGCGCCTATCGCACCACGCTCCCCCGCTTCGGCTATTCCGAGCCGATCGACACTGCCGGAATGCTGGTCGAACGGCGCGTGTCCGCCACCTACAAGGACCTGCCCGGCGGTCAGCTTCTCGGCCCCACTTTCGACTACACCCACCGCCTGCTCGACCCGTCGCTCATCGGCGACGAACCGGTCGCGGCGCCGGCGATGAAGTCATCGGGCGAACAGGTCATGCGCGTCTCGGACATTCTCGACGGCGAGGGCCTGATCGAAGTCGACGGCCAGATGCCCGATGGTCATGTGGCGGGCGACCTGACGCGAGAGCCGATGGAATTCCCGATGGCCCGCGACCTGCGCCTGCAGGCCCTTGCCCGCGGCGACGAAGGCTTTCTCTTGGCGCTCGCCTATTCCACCCAGCGCGGCTACGGCCGCACCCATCCCTTCGTCGGCGAGGTCCGGATCGGCGAGGTGGAGGTCGAGCTTGATCTGCCGGAGCTCGGCTTCGCCGTCTCGCTCGGCACCATCCGCGTAACCGAATGCCAGATGGTCAACCAGTTCAAGGGCTCGGCCAAACAGCCGCCGCAATTCACCCGTGGCTACGGTCTCGTTTTCGGCCAGAGCGAACGGAAGGCCATGTCGATGTCGCTCGTCGACCGGGCGCTCCGGACCGACGAGTTCAGTGAGGACATCGTCGCCCCGGCCCAGGACCAGGAATTCGTCATCTCGCATGCCGACAACGTCCAGGCGACCGGCTTCGTCGAGCATCTGAAGCTGCCGCACTACGTCGATTTCCAGGCCGAGCTCGACCTGGTGCGGCGCATGCGCCGCGACTACAAGGCCGCCCACGCCGGCCAAGCGGAAGGCATGAAGGAGGCCGCCGAATGAACGACCTTGCCACCTACAATTTCGCCTATCTCGACGAACAGACGAAGCGGATGATCCGGCGGGCGATTCTCAAGGCGATCGCCATTCCCGGCTACCAGGTGCCCTTCGCCTCCCGCGAAATGCCGATGCCCTATGGCTGGGGCACCGGCGGCGTGCAGGTCACCGCCTCAATCCTTGGCCCCGATGACGTTTTGAAGGTCATCGACCAGGGCGCCGACGACACCACCAATGCCGTCTCGATCCGCGCCTTCTTCCAGAAGGTCGCTAACATCGCCGTCACCACCAAGACGACGGATGCGACGATCATCCAAACGCGCCACCGCATTCCCGAGGAGCCGCTTCGAGAAGGCCAGACGCTCGTCTACCAGGTGCCGATCCCGGAACCGTTGCGCTTCCTGGAGCCACGCGAGACCGAGACGCGCAAGATGCATGCGCTCGAAGAATACGGCCTCATGCATGTGAAGCTCTACGAGGACATCGCCCGCAACGGCCACATCGCCACGACCTATGCCTATCCGGTCAAGGTCGAGGGCCGCTACGTCATGGACCCCTCGCCGACGCCGAAATTCGACAATCCGAAGATGCACATGTCGGAGGCGCTGCAGCTCTTCGGCGCCGGCCGCGAGAAACGCATCTATGCGGTGCCGCCCTTCACCGAGGTCGTCAGCCTCGATTTCGAGGACCACCCTTTCGAGATCCAGAAATTCGACAAGCCCTGCGCGCTCTGCGGTGCGGAGAACGTCTATCTTGACGAGGTGGTGCTCGACGACAAGGGTGGGCGCATGTTCGTCTGCTCCGACACCGACCATTGCGAGGAGCGGCAAGCGAATGGGCACGCCGGCGCCATGCTCGGTCGCCCCCAGAACGAACGCAAGGAGCCCGCAGAATGAGCGCCCTGCCGCTTCTCAAGGTCAAGGACGTCTCGAAGTTCTACGGAAGCCGTATCGGCTGCCGCAATGTCTCCTTCGAGCTCTATCCCGGCGAGGTGCTCGCCGTCGTCGGCGAGTCCGGTTCTGGCAAGACGACGCTGCTTTCCTGCCTCTCGACTCGGCTAATGCCGAGCTCCGGCATCATCGAATACCACATGCGCGACGGCCAGTACCGCGATCTGGCCCATATGGGCGAGGCCGAGCGGCGCTTCCTGATGCGCACCGATTGGGGTTTCGTGCACCAGAACCCTGCCGATGGGCTGAGGATGACGGTTTCGGCCGGCGCCAATGTCGGCGAGCGGCTGATGGCGGTCGGCGACCGGCACTACGGCAATATCCGCGCCAGCGCCAGCGACTGGCTACGGCGCGTCGAGATCGGCGAGGACCGGATCGACGACCAGCCGCGCGCCTTTTCCGGCGGCATGCGCCAGCGCCTGCAGATCGCCCGCAATCTAGTCACCTCGCCCCGCCTCGTCTTCATGGACGAGCCAACCGGCGGCCTCGACGTCTCGGTTCAGGCGCGCCTCCTCGATCTGGTGCGCGGCCTCGTCCACGACCTCGGGCTGGCCGCGATCATCGTCACCCACGACCTCGCGGTGGCCCGCCTCCTCTCGCACCGGATGATGGTGATGAAGGACGGCACGGTTATCGAACAGGGGCTGACCGACCGCGTGCTCGACGACCCGCGCGAGCCCTATACGCAGCTTCTCGTCTCTTCGATCCTGCAGGTGTGATCCATGGCTACTCCCCTAGTCGTTTCAGAAGTCGCCAAGAGCTTCACCATGCACCTGCGCGACGGCGTACGCCTGCCGGTCGTCGCCAACGTCTCCTTCTCGGTGAAGACCGGCGAATGCGTCGTGCTCGGCGGCCCTTCCGGCGTCGGCAAGAGCTCGATCCTCAAGATGCTCTACGGCAATTACGGCGTCGACGGTGGCCAGATCCTGATGGAGCATGACGGCCGGCTCGTGAACCTCGCGGATGCGGAACCGCGCACCGTGCTCGAAGTGCGCCGCACCACGCTCGGCTATGTCAGCCAGTTCCTGCGCGTCGTGCCGCGCGTCTCCGCCCTCGACATCGTCGCCGAACCTTTGCAGGCGCGCGGGGGTGCGGCCGCCGAGGCGAGGGAGCGCGCTGCAGAACTGCTTTCGAAGCTCAACCTGCCTCAGGAGCTGTGGGCTCTACCACCCGCCACTTTCTCCGGCGGCGAGCAGCAGCGCGTCAACATCGCCCGCGGCTTCATCACCGATCACAAAATCCTGCTGCTCGACGAGCCAACGGCCTCGCTCGATGCGAAGAACCGCGCCGTTGTGGTCGAGATGATCGCCGAGAAGAAGGCGCAAGGCACGGCGCTGGTCGGCATCTTCCACGACGCCGAAGTCCGCGACGCGGTCGCCGACCGCATCATCGACGTCTCCGAATTCTCGCCGAGGAAGCACGCCGCATGAGCCATAAGCTTGGTCTCGAACCCTTCATCCATCCGACCGCCAGCGTCACAAATTCGAAGCTTGGGTGCTACACGGAGATCCAGGAGCGTTCGCGTCTCGACGAGGTCGAGTTCGGCGACTATTCCTACGTCATGCAGGACGGCTCTATCTGGTGCGCGACGGTCGGCAAGTTCGTCAACATCGCCGCCGCCGTGCGCATCAATGCCACCAACCACCCGACCTGGCGGGCGACGCTGCATCATTTCACCTATCGCGCGCCGATGTACTGGGACGACGCCGAGCCGGATCACGACCTCTTCGCCTGGCGCCGGCAGAACCGGGTGACGATCGGCCACGACGTCTGGATCGGCCATGGCGCCACGATCCTGCCAGGCGTCAAGGTCGGCAACGGCGCCGTCATCGGCGCCGGCGCCGTCGTCTCGAAAGACGTTGCGCCCTACACGATCGTCGGCGGCGTCCCCGCCAAGCTGATCCGCCAGCGCTTCACCGCCGAGATCGGCGAGGCCATGGACCGCCTCGCCTGGTGGGATTGGGACCACGCCAAGCTGCGCCGGGCGTTGGATGATTTTCGCGAACTGACGGCGGATGAGTTTCTGGTGCGGTACGGGTGATGCAGACCCCCCTCATCCGGCCTGCCGCCACCTTCTCCCCGCAATCGGGGCAAAGGGGACTCGCGGTACCGCTCTGCTAAGTCCCCTCGCCCCGCCTGCGAGGAGAGGGTTAGGGTGAGGGGCAAATCCGCCGTCCGGTGCGCGAGGCGATCGAAATCATACGTCGCCAACGCCTCCCAAGAACTCACCCGTAACCCTCGCCACCAGCGCCAGCGAGGTCGCGCCGGCATCCGGATGACCTATGCTCTTCTCCGCCAGCGGCCGCGCCCGCCCGAGCTTTGGCGTCAGGCTGGATGTTCCCTCGGCCGCGTCCTGCGCGGCCTTTGCCGCCGCCTTCCAGGCCTCGACGAGAGGCTTGCCGGCTGCAGCTTCCCTTTCTAGCCTGTCGACGAAAGGCACAAGCGCATCGACAAGCGTCTTATCGCCGACGCGGGCGCGACCGAGCCGGGTGACGCCGTCGAGAGCGAGACGCGCACCCTTGACGACCGCCGCTTCGCCGATCTTCTCGTCATCGCAGAAGGCATTGCTCCAGGACCTGAGCGCCAGCCCCCAGATCGCGCCGGACGTGCCGCCGGCGCGGTCCGCCCAGGCGTCGCCCGCGGCAGCCAGCACGCTCGCCGCGCCGGCGCCCGCCGCAACCGCTGCATTGGCAGCATCTAGCGCGGCGGCCGAGCCGCGCCGCATGCCCTGGCCATGGTCGCCGTCGCCGGCAATGGCGTCGATCCGGCCGAGTTCGTCTTCCGCCGCCTTCAGCGCTTCAGCGACACTGCCGATCAGCCGGGCGATACACCTGCCGCTCTCCTTCGAAGCTTCCGAGGCGGCGCCGAACGACTGCGGCCCTTCCGCATCGACGATGTCGTCCGTCGCAGGTTCGGCAGCGATGATCGTGCCCTTGCGCAGCACTGGCGCATCTGCGGGCGCGCGCCACAGCACTTCCAGCTCCTCGTCGAGCCAGAGAAGCGTCAGCGAGCAGCCCTGCATGTCGAGGCTGGTGACGAATTCGCCGCATTCCGGGTCGACGATTTCCAGCCCCGCCCCCGCCAGTTCCTTGGCAATCGCCGTCCACAACACGAAGAGCTCCTCGTACTTGGTCGAACCGAGGCCGTTCAGCACCGCGGCGACCTTGCGGGTGCCGGCCGGCCGCTCGGCCAGCAGCTTCCCGATCAGCAATTTCGCGAGGTCGCTGGCGGAGGAGATCGTCTCCTCGCTGATGCCGGGCTCGCCGTGAATGCCGAGGCCAAGCGCCATCTGTCCCTTAGGGACGGTGAAGAGCGGTCCGGCGGCGCCCGGCAGGGTGCAGCCGCCGAAGGCGACGCCGAACGACACGGTCCGTTCATTGGCAAGGCGCGCCAGCCGTTCCACCTCGTCGAGCGATTTTCCCGCCTCGGCGGCGGCGCCGGCGATCTTGAAGACGACGAGGTCGCCAGCAATGCCGCGGCGCTTGGCCGGCGTTTCCACCGAAGCGCTCGCCACGTCGTCGGTCACCGGCACGAAGCGCACGTCGATGCCTTCAGCGCGCAGGCGCTCGGCCGCAACCCCGAAGTTCAACACGTCGCCGGCATAGTTGCCGAAGCCGAGCAGCACCCCGCCGCCCTGGTTCGCATGGCGGCAGACCCGGGCGACGGCGGCCGTCGACGGGGAGGCGAAAACGTCGCCGGCAACCGCCGCATCCGCGAGGCCCGGACCGACATAGCCGGCAAAGGCCGGATAGTGGCCGGAGCCGCCGCCGATCACCACGGCCACCTTGCCCTTAGGCACTTTGGTGGAGCGCACCACGCCGCCCTTCACCAGGCGGACATTACGGGCATAGATCGCTGCGAAACCGGCAAGCGCAGTCGTGGCAAAATCTTCCGGAGCGTCAAAGATCGTCGTCATCGCTTTAATGTCCCTGTTCGCGAGGCAGGATGCGCCTCAGATAATCGCGGTTGGCGGCGCTGACGGAAAGCCCGTCGCCGCCATAATGCTCGCAGAGGAAGGGGCTTTCGAAGCCGTGCGCCAGGGCCATGCGGATCGCCGAGCGGTAATTGATGACGCCGAATTCGAGCGGGGCCGGATGGGTGACGATGAGCCCCGAAGCCGCATCCTCCGTGCGGTTGTAGTTCTTGACGTGCCAATATTTAGCAAAGGGCGCAACCTTTGCCATCATCTCCTGCCAATGCTCGACCGGCCGATGCAGGCGGATGAGGTTGCCGAGATCGGCGTTGATGCCGACATTTTGGAGCCCGACCTCCTCGACGAAGCGCACCGAACTGTCGGCCGTGCCGAGATAGGTGTCCTCGTACATTTCCAAGGACACCTCGACGCCGAGCTCTTCCGCATGCCGGCCGAGCTCGCGGACCCGCGAAACCGCCGTCTTCCACGTCGCCGCGTCGTCCGGGTTCTTCAGTCCATCGACGGTCCAGAACCACAGCACTTGTCTCTGCGCCTCCGTCAGCGGACCGAAGAAGCCGAAGGAAACAGAGCCCGCGCCGACTGCCGCCGCAGTCTCGATGACCCGGTGTCCATAGGCGAGATATTCCTCGCCATGCTCGGGATCGATCAGGCTGCGCCGCGAGGTCGAGATCGCCGGGATCGCGAGGCCGAGGGATTGAGTCAAACCGACGAATTCTTCCAGCCGATCACGCGACAGATCCGCGAGCCGGATCCAGCTGTCGGTCGGGTCGAGCTCGGTAAAGCCGGCGTCGACCACATCGTGAAGCGTTGCGGCCCATTCCTCCACCGACTGCTCCTGCACGGATCGGCCGTCCGGCAAAATATTCGGGTACTGGATCATCGCGGCCGCGATCGGCCAGTTGTCACGGTTCCATTTGCGTGGCGCCATGGCGAACTCCTCGAGATTGGAGAGATTTGATCAGGTGTTTCTGCGGCGGCCCATTCAGGCTGCCGCGTTGCCGTCGCCATGCGGAGCGACGTCGTGCCGGCGCTTGCGCAGGCTGCCTATCAGCCAGAAGGCAAGCGGGGAAAGAAGCAGCACCAGGCCGAGCGCCATCAGCGCGGAAACGAGCCCGTTCGACCAGAAAATGTTGAGGCTGCCGCCGGACATCAGCATCGATTGGCGGAATGCATCCTCGGCCTTGTCGCCAAGCACCATGGCGAGAACCAGCGGCGCCAGCGGATAATCGAGCTTCTTGAAAACGTAGCCGAGCAGGCCGAAACCAATAACCAGGAAAATGTCGGAGACGGAATTTGCGACCTGATAGGCCCCCGAGAAGATCACCGCGACGATGATCGGACCGATGATCGAGAAGGGCACGTGCAGGATCGAAGCGTAGAGCGGCACGGTCGCGATCACCAGGAACACGGCGACGACATTGCCGAGATACATCGAGGCGATCAGGCCCCAGACGAAATCCGGCCGGTCGGTGAAGAGCATCGGGCCGGGCGTCAGGCCCCATATCATCAGGCCGCCCATCATCACCGCGGCGGTCGCCGAACCGGGCACGCCAAGCGCCAGCATCGGCAGCAGCGCCGAGGTGCCGGCCGAATGGTCGGCGGTTTCCGGCGCCACGACGCCGCGCGGATCGCCCTTGCCGAACAGGGACTTGTCGCGTGCCGAGCGGCGGGCGACGCCATAGCTCATGAAGGACGCGGCGGTCGGGCCGGCCGGCGTGATGCCCATCCAGATGCCAATGATTGTCGAGCGGGCGATGGTCAGCCAGTAGCGCGGGATCTCGATCAGCGTGCGGCCGATCTCGGCGAGCTTGACGCGCGCCTTGATGCCTTCGAAGCGCAGGCCTTCCTCGGTCGTCAGCAGCAGTTCGCCGATGCCGAAGAGGCCCATGACGGCGATCAAGAAGCTTACGCCTTTTATGAGTTCGGGAATGTCGAAGGTCAGCCGCAGATTGCCGGAGATCGTGTCCATGCCGATCGAGGCGAGCGCGAAGCCGAGCATCATCGAAACGAGGGTCTTGAAGGGCGACTGCGCGCCCATCGAGATGAAGCTCGCAAAGGCGAGGAAATAAACTGCGAAAAATTCGGGCGACGAAAACCGGAGGGCGAAATTCGCGACCCAGCCGGAAAGCAGCGTGATCATCACGACGCCGGCCAGCGCCCCGAGGCCGGCCGAGACGAAGGCGAGCGTCAGCGCCCGGCTTGCCTGTCCGGCCTTGGCCATCGGATAGCCGTCGAAGGTGGTGGCGACGGAGGAGGGTTCGCCCGGGATGTTGAAGAGGATCGACGTCGTCGAGCCGCCGAAGAGCGCGCCCCAATACATGCAGGAGAGCAGGATGATCGCCGAGATCGGTTCCATCGAGAAGGTGAGCGGCAAGAGCAGCGACACGCCGTTCGGTGCCCCGAGCCCCGGCAGCACGCCGACAAGAATGCCGAGCGTCACGCCCACCATCATCAACAGAATGTGGTTCCAGCTCAGGATGTGGCCGAAGCCGTCGATCAGAAGACCGATATTTTCCATGTCATTCCTCCCGCAGGCAATGCATTCGCCCGGGTCAATAGATCCCGAACCAGGCCTCGACCGGTCCCTTCAGCAGCGGAACCTGGAAGCCGATTTCGAAGACGACGAAGAAGACGAGCGAGACGCCGAGCCCTGCCGGCAGGGCGATCCACCATCTGTAGCGCCCTTGGAAGAGCATCGTCGCGGCTATATAGAGAGCCGTCCCGACATAGAGCCCGAGCCAGGCGGAAACGGCGCCGAAGGCAACGAGCGGCAGCAGGAAGGAAGCAACAACCTTGGCGCGCCCGGCATCGAGGAAGATCTCTCCGGTGCCGCGGTGCTTGAGGAACGCGTGGGCGATATTGACGAGGCTGCCGAAGACGATGAGAAGGCCGATATAGAAGGGGAAATAGCCCGCATCCGGCCCCATCTCGGTCCAGCCGGCGCCGATATCGAGCGAACCGTAGCAGACGGCGGCGCCAAAGGCGGCGGTCAGCGCCGCGACGCCAAGCTCGACCGCGAAGCGGGAGATCCCATTCGCACTGTTCTCACTCATGACCGTAACCTTTCGAAAGCGGTGGCAGGCGCCGAAAGCGCCGGAGAGCATGTCCGCTCCCGGCGCCCGCCTGAGTCTTAGTTGGCAAGCCAGCCTTCGCGCTTCAGCACTTCGCTGACGGCGGCGCCGTCCACCTCGACCGCGGACTTGAGTTCGTCACCGCTCAGATAGACCGGCGACTGCGACGTATCGGCGAGATACTTCGCCCATTCCGGCGTCTCGGAAACCTTACGCATCACATCCGCATAGAACTGCACGACATCCGGCTCGACGCCGCCCGGCAGCCAGACGGTGCGCGGCATGGAATAGTTGTCGATCGGAATGCCGGCCTCCTTGCAGGTCGGGATATCGCCCCAGCCCTTGTCGCCGGCGACCTTCGTGTCGCTCGGAAGCTTCACGCTCTTGAAGACGCAGAGCGGCTTCACCATGCCGGCCTGCCACTGGCCGAGATTTTCGCTCGGATTGTTGACATTGGCGTCGATATGCTCGCCGGCAAGCTGCACCGCCGCCTCGCCGCCGCTCTTGAACGGGATGTAGTTGATCTTGGCGCCGGTCGCGTCGTTGATCATCGAGGTCAGGATCTGGTCGACGTCCTTCGACTGGCTGCCACCGATCTTTAAGCCGCCCTCCTTCGCCTTCGCGACGAAATCTGCGGCAGTGGCATAATCCGCCTTGCCGTTGACCCAGAGGACGAATTCATCGGATGCAAGAGCTGCGACCGGCGTCAGGTCCTCGGCCTTGTAGGGCACCTTGGCGCGAACGGGCAGCAGATAGGAGTTGTTGGTGCCGAAGGCGAGCTTGTGGGCGTCGCCCTTGTAGCCGGCCGTGTAGACGAAGCCCTCCGCTCCGCCGGCGCTGCCCTTGTTGGTGACGACCACCGGCGACTTCATCAGTTCGTATTTGGCGATGATCGCCTGGATCGTGCGCGCGAAAATGTCTGTGCCGCCGCCGGGACCGGCGGTGACGACGAATTCCACCGGACGGTTCGGCTCGAAGGCCGCGGCCGGCGCGGCCACGCCGAGCGCGGCGGCGATCATGCATGCGATAGAAACGGATTTCTTCATGTCTGGTCCTCCCGTTGAGTTGGATCCGGCGCAAGACCTCCCCTGGCGCCGGTATGTCTTGAAAGCGTGCGAATTCAGGCGGCGGCGGAGAGCCCCCGGTTTTTCTTCGCCATGCGCGCCGCAAGCAGGATCGCTTCGCGGCTGGCGCCGACATCGGCGATGCCCTTGCCGGCAATGTCGTAGGCCGTGCCATGCGCCGGCGTGCAGAGCGGGAAAGGCAGGCCGCCCATCATCGTCACGCCCTTGTCGAAGCCCATCAGCTTCATGGCGATCTGGCCCTGGTCGTGATACATGGTCAGCACCGCGTGGAAGCCTTCCTTCAGCGCCCGCACGAACACCGTGTCGGCCGGAAACGGCCCCTCGACGTTGAAGCCGAGCGCCTTCGCCTTCGCGACGGCCGGCTCGATGATGTCGATCTCCTCCATGCCGAAGCTGCCGCCGTCGCCGGCATGCGGGTTCAGCCCCGCGACCGCGATCCGCGCCTCGTCATGGCCGGCGTTCGTGAGGCAGGCCCGGGTGAGCTCGAGTTCGGCAACAATTCCTTCCACCGAAAGGCTTCGCGTCACGTCCTTGAGCGGAATGTGCGAGGTGACGCGGGCGTTCCATACTTTTTCAAGCACATTGAACTCGCGGACCTTGCCGGTGAAGGAAAGCACGTCGGCGACGAAGCGTATCTCGTCGTCATAGCCCGGATAGGCAAAGCGCATTGCCTTCTTGTTGAAGGGCGTGAAGCAGACCGCGTCGGCCTTGCCGGCATGCGCCAGCTCCAGCGCCGCGCGAAAATTCCGGGTGGCGAAGGTGCCGCCGGCAAGCGTCGCCTCGCCGCGCACCACATCGGCCGGATCGAGATGCCTGAGATCGACGAAGACGTGACGCGCGGTGCCGGCCCGGTCGAGCGTCTCGAGCGAGGCCGCTTCGAGATCGAGCGTTACGCCGGCCACCTTGACGCCTTCGTCAAGAATGCGGCGATCACCGATGGCAATGACATGCGCCGCTTCTCGGACATCCCCGAGCGCCAGCAGCCGCGCCGTGAGTTCCGGACTGATCCCTGCCGGGTCGCCCATGGCAAGGGCGATGACAGGCCGGCTATCCACCGCTTCGGCCGCTCCGTTGCTCGTCATTCGATGCTCCTCCGTTTTCATGCCTTGGCCCCCGTCATACGTCATCCAATATTCTGCATCAAGTCTTTTGTATTCTGTATGCAGCATTTTTTGTTGACGATGGCGGGGCCTGTCTCCATGCTTGAATGAGGCGCAGCTGATTCAATCGGGGCGACCAAGAGAACTTACGACCGGTTACCGGTCGCAGCGCAGAACGGGAAAATGAACGAAATCACATCATTGGAGCGGCGGCCCGAAGGCGGCCCGGGGCCGATCCGGCGCACTGCGCTGCACGACACGCTGGTCAGCCATCTTCGCGACATGATCATCGAGGGGGATCTGCCGCCCGGCACCCGGCTGCACGAAGGTCAGCTCGGCGAACAACTCGGCGTGTCGCGCACGCCGCTGCGCGAAGCGATCAAATATCTGGCGAGCGAGGGCCTGGTCGAGCTCGTGCCGAGCCGCGGCGCCGTCGTCAAGCGCTTCAGCGCCAAGGACGTCAAGGACATGCTGACCGTCTTGCAGTCGCTCGAGGAGCTTGCCGGCCGACTTGCCTGCGAAGCCGCAAGCGACGCGGAGATTGCGGAAATCAGGGCGCTGCACGACGAAATGGTCGCCCGCTACAAGGCAGGCGACCGGCTGCAATATTACAAGCTCAACCAGCAGATCCACACGGCGATCGCCCAGCTTTCCGGCAACGCGGCGCTCGCCGACATGCACGCCATGCTGCAGACGCGGCTGAAGCGCATCCGCTTCATCGGCCACGAAGGCCCGGAAAAATGGGCTGCCGCCGTCGCCGAGCACGAGGAGATGATCGCGACGCTCGAGGCCCGCGACAAGGGCAAGCTATCGGAGGTGCTGGGGCGGCACCTAACGAAGGCCTGGGAGCGGGTGCGCGACTCGGTGTAGGCGCGGCGAGGTAGCGCCTGCCGCTTTCTCCGTGGCGGAAGTCAGTGACGGCTCAGCCAGGTTCAGGGGATTGCCAGCAGGCAGACATAGGCGAGTACCGTGATCAGCAGGCCGCGGAAAGCGGCGATGACGAAGCGATATTTGCTGCAGGCAATCGCCGAAAGCACGTCGGCGTTGTCCACATACTGCCGAAACAGATAGGTCGAATCACCACGGCCTGCCGCATCGATGAACTCGTCGCGGTGGGCGCGCCACGCACCCCAGAAGAGCGTCGTGGACGTGGCGCCCTTTCTCGGCAGGACAACGAGAATGGCGGCAAGCAACGAGAATATCGAGGCCAGCGCCATGGCAGCCGAGAGTATCATCGGCAGCATCTCCCCTTCCGTATATCGCTGCCAAGTAAACACGCTCCGCCCTTCTTCGGACGAGACCAAGAAGGCAAACATGAAGGTAAAGATATAGGCCGCCTTCTGATCGGACATCTTGATCTGATCGGAGAAGACATCATTGATCTTCTGGATGTGATCGTAATAGGCGGCCGGCGCGATCTCCCGGCCCTCTCCTTCACTTGAGGCTTCGAGCTTGTACAGATTTCCCCCGAGATCCATGTGTGTCCCCTTGCTCCTTGTCTCCTCTTTATTACACCGGGCCGGTAACAATATATGCCCAAAACTGGGCGCTTGACTTTTCCAGCCCGAAAATCCACTGGATTCCGTGTAACGAGGGGCAGTTGCAGGAATGCGGCGAAGAAGAACGGGGGCATTGCTGATCGCAATGGCGCTCTTTGCGCCATCGCTCGCGTTTGCCGAGCCGGTGCCGCGGCATCAGCCCGCGGCAGGATCGGTTATTGCCCGCAAGTCCGGCGAGGAGGTGCGCTTCGTCGATGTATCTAATTGGCGGTTCGTCGACCTCGCCCAGGACCTGATTGCCGGCGACGTGCTACGCACCAACGCCACCGGCGCGCTCGCCGTGCTCTTTCGCGACCACACGCAGATCCGGCTCGGACGGAACACTGCCTTGCGGGTCAAGCAGATCGGCGGAGGCAATACGAACCTCGAACTTCAATCCGGGTCGATCTGGGCTCGCGCCGAACGCGGCGGCGAAGGCCTGGTCATCGACACGCCCGCCGCGGCCGCCGCCATCCGCGGCACCGACTGGACGATGACTGTTGGCGGCGACGGCAAGACGTCGCTCACTGTCCTCGAAGGCGTCGTCGAGCTCAAGAACGTCCATGGCAGCGTCACGGTGAGACAGGGCGAGGGTGCAGTGGCCGCGATCGGCAGCGCACCGACGAGGATCTTCATCGTCACGCCCAAGGATCGCGAGCAGATGCTCATCCATCTGTCGCTTCGTGACGCCTTCGCCTGGATGCCGCCGACCCACCTCAGCGCTCCCGAGATGCGTCGCCAACGCACGCGCATCGAGACCCAACCGGAAATGTCCCGCTCGGCCGAAGACTGGTTGACGCTTGCCGAAATCTATTTGTCTCTCAATGGCCGCCACAAGGCTCAAACAGCGCTTTCAGAGGCAAGCGAGCTTGGCCTGACAAGCGCGCAGACGGCTCGCGCCGACCTCATTAGGGCATTGATCGCAGGCTCCTCGAAACAGTATCAGGAAGCCGCTCGGCTTTTTGAGAAAGCCGAGCGCGGGCTCGACGCCAGCCGCCTTACGATCGCTGCCTATGGCGGCTATTTCGCGCGCGGGCTCGCCGATCCTACGCGCGTGGAGGAGCCGCCACGCCATGCTACCGGCCGGTATGCAGCCATGGCACAGGCCTGGACCGCTGGTTTTCGGGAGGATATTCCCGCAGCGATCGAGGTCATTAAAGGGGCCGAGCGGCGATACCCCGACGATCCGACCCTACCTGCCTTGCGGGCGCAAGCCGCACTCTTGATTGACGATCGCGAAGAGTTTCGCGATAGCGTCGAACGGGCGTTTTCGATCGATCCTGAAGATCCGACCGCGCTTGAGGCCCGCGCCCATTATCGCTACCACATCGAAAATGACCTCGACGGCGCGCTTACTGATCTCGAGGCCGCGCTGAAGACAGCTCCCGGCTCGTCATCCATTCGGAATTCCTTGGGGCTGGTCCAGAGTGTGCGCGGCGACGATCGCGCTGCGGAGGCCTCATTCAAGGAGGCGATTGCACTCGATCCCCTTGATCCCGTCGCCCATGCAAATCTAGCTCTCCAGTATCTAGACGAAATGCGGACGGCGGAGGCGAAACAAGCAATCGATACCGCACTGTCCGTCGATCCCTCTTTCGACCTCGCTCTTTTAGCGCGTGGCCGCTATTACTTGCAGAATGGTGAAGTCGACAAGGCCGTTGAAGACTTGCTCGCCGCCTCGACGGCTAACCCCACCTATTCCAATGCCCAGTTGCTACTTGCAGCAGCGCATTATGAAAAGGGCGACCGGGTACCGGCTGCCCAGGCGCTCGACAATGCCGACAGGCTCGATCCCAACGACCCTGTCGTGCCGACGGTCAGAACCGCCCTTGCCATCGATGCCTACGACGCGGACGCGGCCATCCGCAACGCCCAGGAAGCAATGCGCCGCACACGGGCGCGCGGTGGCGACAACGCGGCGCTCGGAGCCAACCAGGAGGCCGGCTCGACGCTCAACGACGCGTTCCGCCTGCAGGGGCTAGACGCCTGGGGGCAATATTACGGCGATGCCGTGTTCGACCCCTTCACCGGCGCGAGCTACGTGGACCAGGCGGTGCGCGGCAGCGTTAATCCCTTCTTCAACAATTACGATTTCGACGCGAACGCAATTACCAACACGGTCAATCCAACCGGCTACTCCGCTCTCATCCAGGGGCTTCTACTGGAGCCACACATGCTCGCGAGCCGGGAACGAACGGTCAACTTGCTGCAATCACCGTTCTTTGAGATCGAGCTTGGCGGCGGGGTCATCGCCAATGACGATCAAACCGGGTGGGTGGGAGAAGCAGCAGTTCGCGGATTTACGGTGTCCCCATTCCCGATCAGCGTGTTCAGCACGTTCCAATGGGAGGAGCCGAGGGACACCATCGAGTCCGGGGGAGCGCGCATGGAACGGGAACTGCGGATTATCGGAGGCAACGGCTTCATCACGGCCAACCCGACGCCTGACGACCGCTTTGTCGCTTTCGCAAATTATTCGAATGTCGACGATTTCCAGGAACTTCTGCCCAGCCCGCCGGACGTCGAAATAGAGGACAACTCTTCCGCAATACTTTCGGGCGTCGCGTGGAGTCACACATTCGGTTACCGAAACGTCGGAAACGGGGCTCTGTTTTTCAATGAATTTCGTACCGATGATAAGCAAACGCTGCGCGACGGAGGGAGCGAAGGCAGCTTAGACGTCGATAAGAAGGATCGCAGCTACATCGCTGCCTTGAGCCACACATATGGCGACGGAGATCTGACTTGGCGTTATGGTGTTGAGGCCGGTAAAATCCGATCGGATACAAGGACGCACGTCAGGCTCATCGAGCCGCCCGATCCTCTCGAAACCGCGACATTTCTTCAGTCCTCGACGCAGGCAGTCGCCATGGCCTACATCGACGGCCTCTATGAGGTTACGCCTGACCTGAAGCTCGAAGGCGCACTATTTGCCCGCTACATCGAGGGCACCAACAACAACAATATCCGGCTCGAGCCGAAACTGGGTGTCGCCTGGGCACCGGCCGAGGGCCATTGGCTGCGTGCAGCGGTACAGCGCGAAGGCTACAACTTTGACGCGGCCACCTTAGCGCCCGTTGGCATCGTCGGGCTGCAGCCCAATCAGTTTTTGATCGGGACCGAGGGCTATGCCGACACGGTCGCCCTTCGTTGGGATGCCGAATGGAACGATTGGTTCTTCACGGCTGTCGACTATCAGCATCAGGAAATCCACAACGGCTCGATTGATTTCCCGTTCTTGACGACGGACTTTGATTTCGACAAAGGCAGAGTCCACCGGGTCGCACTGACCGCCAACGTAGCGATCGGCCATGGGCTGGGTCTCTCAGCGACGGTGGCCCGCATCGAAAGCGAGAACCTGTCGGCCGGGAGCAGCGGCGATCTGCCCTTCTTGCCGGAAAATTCGGGCCAAGTGGCTTTGACCTGGGTCAGCACTGCAAACGTCAAAACGACGCTGGCAGCAAACTACGTCGGCGAACGGACGGACAGCACGGCCACGCTCGACGACTTCTGGACCCTCGACGCCGCCCTCCAATGGGAACCCTTCGACAAGCGGATCGAGGTCGAACTCGCCGGCTTCAACCTGCTCGACGAAGAATTCGAGGTGCGTGACGGCCTGCCCGGCTGGGGGCCGACCGTCAAGGGCACCGTCAAAGTGCGGTTCTGATGCACGTCCGTGGTCGACTTTCCGCTACCATCGATCGAATCCGTCATTCGCCACGGCGAACCAAGCTTGCCGCCCTCACCGTCTTTGTCGCTGCCCTCGTCTCCCTGGCGTCGCTGACTGGCTCCTGGTCTCTCGCCGACCTAAGGGCTTATGACTACCTCTCGATCATTGGCCGCCCCGCGCTTCCGGAGGACAGCCCCATCATCGTCGCGATCGACGAGCCGTCGATGGCTGAGATCGGCAGCCAATGGCCGTGGCCTCGCGCGCTGCACGCCCGGCTGATCGAGGCGCTGAGAAAGGCCGGCGCACGGGCGATCGCGCTCGACGTCATCTTTGCCGAGTCGGCCGCCGATCCGCGAAACGACGCGGCGCTCGCCGCAGTCCTGGGTCCCGACGTGGTGCTGGCCGGCGACCAGACGCTGATCCAGACGCCGCAAGCCGAACAATTCGTCCGCACCGAACCCCTCGCCCGCTTTACGGACAGAGGCGCCAAGGTCGGCATCGCCTCGGTCAATCTCAGCGGCGACGGTACGCTCAGGCAAATCCCTCCCTATCCGGACGGCTTCGCGGTGACGCTCGCGACGGTCGCCGGAATGACCTCGGAGCCGCCGCGGGGTGAGACCCTGATCCAGACCTTCGGCCCGGCGCGCACCTATCCGACCGTTTCCTATTACCAGGCGCTCGATCCGGAAAATTTCCTGCCGGAAGGCACGTTCCGCGACCGCGTCGTCATCGTCGGCCTGAGCTTGCAAAACGCCCCGTCGATCGCCGAGGGCGGCGTCGATGCCTTCGCCACCTCCGACACGGTGTTTTCGCGCGGCCTCGTCGCCGGCGCGGAGATCCAGGCGACCATCTACGACAATCTCGTTCACCGGCTCGCCATCAAAATGGCGGGCACGCCCGTTTCCATGCCGGCAATCCTCGTCGCCGCGCTGGCCGCAGCGCTTGTCGTCTTGAAATTGACCAGTTGGAGGACGTTCGGCTACGGCGCCTTCGCGCTCGCGCTGATCGTTCTCGCAAGCTACGGCCTGATGCGCTTCGGCCATGTCTTCGTCTCACCGCTCGGCCCCGCCCTCGCCTTCCTCGGCGTTGCCGTCGGCCAGGCGGGCATCGACTATGCCGAGGAGCGCCGCCGCCGCCGCGAGATCACCCGCGCCTTCTCGCAGTATCTCTCGCCGGCGCTGGTCGAACGGCTGGCGCAGGACCCGTCGCAACTGAAGCTCGGTGGCGAAAGACGGACGCTGACGATCCTCTTCTGCGACGTTCGCGGCTTCACGACGATCGCGGAAGACATGAAGGACGACCCGGAGGGGCTGACGACGCTCGTCAATCGGCTGCTGACGCCGCTCTCGGAAGCGGTGCTGAATCAGGGCGGCACGATCGACAAATACATCGGCGACTGCCTGATGGCCTTCTGGAATGCGCCGCTCGACGATCCCGACCACGCCCTTCACGCCGTCGCCGCGGCCCGCGACATGCTCGCCGCGCTCGCCAGCGTCAATGCCGAACTCGAAGCCGAGGCCAAGGCGGCAGGTCGACCGCCGAAGATGCTGCGCATCGGTATCGGCATCAATACCGGCGAATGCGTCGTCGGCAACATGGGCTCCGCCCGCCGCTTCGACTATTCGGCGCTGGGGGATGCGGTCAACCTCGCCTCGCGCCTCGAGGGGGCCTCGAAGGACTATGGCATCCCGCTGTTGCTTGGCGAACGGACGTCCGCACTCGCCGCCGCCAGCTTCCCGGTCGTCGAGATCGACCGCATCACCGTCAAGGGGCGGAACACGGTCTCACCGGTCTTCACGCTGGCCGAGGATGCCTCCGAGGCAGCACTCGGCCGACATCTCGCCTATATCGAAGCGAAGTACCGCGACCCCGGCGGCATCGACGCGGCTGAGTTCGACGCGCTCAAATCGGCGCTGCCCTCGCTCGAGCGCTATTACGAACGCGAACGCGAGCGGCTCCGCTCCGCCTAGAGCATCCTGCTTTCAAGTGGAACCACCGAAAGCAGAAAAGATGCTCTAGATTCAAAGTGCTAGAGCGTCCTTTGCGCGTTCGAATGAACGCGCGGCGCTCTAGAGGCGGAATCCAATCCGATTGGAACGGCGTGATACCCCGCTCTGCCCTGCCGGGCCATCTCCCCCACAAGGGGGGAGATCGGCCAAAACGAATGTCCCGCCCATCGAATATCCATGCATGGAAATTTGCAGGTGCCTTGATTTCGGCAAACGTAGGATGGCGTGGGGCAGAACGCCGTTTCCAGCCAATCTCCCCCTTGTGGGGGAGATGCCGGGGAGGGCAGAGGGGGTGTCTGCGACCGCAGCAACGATTCAACCGGATCGGCGTTTGCTCTAAGAATTTTGGCCGGCGGGCAACGCCTTGAACGGACGGCACGCCTGAAATATTACAGATAGTTCATGAACGCCGGTCGGCACCATAGTTACTGGGGGGACATCGACCTACAGAACATTTATTCCCTTAATAGTTTCTCGCCATTTTACGCTGCACCCGTCCGGAATTGGACAAAACTATGTCAAAGAATGCTAGCAGAACTTTATTTATTGTTAATGTGACTTACGCCGTCTCCTGGCCTATTCCTTTACTCGAGGCTGAATACTGCCGGCGATCGAAAGGGTCGCGACACGACGGTATGAGACAGCCCCGGTCGGAAGCGCTCCGCTTCCTCAAGTTCAAGGAGACGCAAAGATGCGCTCGCTCATCAAGACATCCGCAATCGCCGCCCTCACTCTCTCGCTCGCCATAGGCGGCGCCTTCGCTGCCGGGCGGCAGGAAGGTCCAAACTCAACCGGTCCCGAGAACGGCGACTATTACCGGGGCATATTCGGCAACGACGACGTAGCCCCGCCCGCCTCGGACGCCCGGCCGATGACCTCCGCCATCGTCGTTCAGCAGCCGCGGCTTGCCGCGATCCTCCACGAACTTCGCGCCGCCAATCATCGCATGGATGCGGAGCGCGCCTCCGGCAAGCTGAGTTCCGTCGCCTTCAACAGGCTGCGCCGCGAGGAGAGCAACATCCGCGCCGACGCAACCGAGGTGGCGGCGATGCATAACGGCAGGATACCGGGCCCGTCCTATGCCCAATTGCAGAAGGACGTCCGCCGGCTCGACTGGCAAATTGCCCGGTCGGCGTGACCGTCCGACACCGCTCAAGTCTCGCCACTAGTAGCCGGGCCGCTTCGCAGGAAGCGGCCCGGACCTTTTTGACAATCAGGCGGCGCCGAGGCGCTTGATATTGCCGGCAAGTTCCGCGGCAAGGCTCAGTGCGGCCGCGGTCGCGCCGACGATCTGCGGCAGGAGCAGCCATTCGAGCGTCCAGGCGGAACCGGAACGCTCCTGCTCATGCACCATCGCCTGGTGGATGCCCGAGATTTGCGTGGCATTGAAGCGCGCCAGCGTCACCAGCACTTCGGCGGCGACCGGGTTCTGCTTGTGCGACATGGCAGAGGACGAGCCGCCGCCGGCCAGCACGATCTCGTCGCCCGTTTGCGCCATCAGGGCGATGTCCTGGCCGAACTTGCCGAGACTGCCGGTGATCAGCGAAAGAAGGTGGGCGAAATCGGCGATCGCAGCGCGCTGGCTGTGCCATTGCGGACAGTCGATCAGCGCCAGTTCCTCCGCCAGCGTCGCGCGGACCGCATCCGCCTTGTCCTTGAGTTTGTCGAGCGTGCCGGCGGCACCGCCGAATTGCACGGCGAACAGGTCGATATCCATCGCGTCGAGCCGGTCCTGGTGGTCGAGCAGCGGCTCGATCCAGCTCCGCATCCGGTCCGTTACGGTGATTGGAATGGCCGCCTGCATGCGGGTGCGGCCCATCAGCGGACGCTCGCCCCATTGCTGGACGCCCTCCTCCAGTATCGTGACAATCTCGCCGAGACGGCCGGAGAAGAGCTCGCCGATCGCCTTCAGGCGTAGCATCAGGCTGGTGTCGACGACATCCTGGCTGGTGGCGCCATAGTGCACATATTCCGCTGTCTCTTCGCCGACGGCGCGCCGCAATTGACGGACCAGCTCCGGCACGGCGACGCCGTCGGTAGCCATTCCGCGCCGCAAGGCCGCAACATCCGGGGAGAAGGCGCGGCATGCCTCGGTAATCCGGTCGGCGGCCGCATGCGGGACCACTCCGTGCTGCGCTTCGGCCCGCGCCAGAGCCGCCTCGAAGGCGAGCATGGCGCGGATATCCGCGGCCGCGGAAAACTCAGCCGCTACCGCTTCGTCACCAAGCAGGCCGGACAGATAGGGGTGATCAAAGGCCGAGTAGGTCATTCCACGTCTCCTGGATCTGGCTTCCCCTGAACCAGGGGAGCCGACAAGCGCGCGGCAACGCGGGATGAGTCGCCAATGATCAGATATCCAGGAAGACCGTCTCCTTCTCCCCCTGGAGATGAATGTCGAAAACATAATTAGGCGCCTGGCCGCCGGCGACAAGCGTTTCAGCGCGATGGCGATGCTCGATCCGCTGAAGCAGCGGATCCTCGGCGTTCGCCGCCGCCTCGTCCGGGAAATACATCCGCGTGTGCAGCCCGATATTGATGCCGCGCGCCACGATCCAGACGCTCATGTGCGGCGCCATCAGGCGGCCGTCCCTGAACGGGACGCGGCCGGGCTTGACGGTCTCGAAAATGAAGGTGCCGTCCTCGGCGCTCGTCGGAGAGCGGCCCCAGCCGGTGAAATTTGGGTCGGCGGCGCCGCGCAGTTCCGAAGGAGAATTGTAGAGGCCCGCGGCATCCGCCTGCCAGATTTCGATCAGCGCGTCCTTGAGCGGCGCGCCGGCGCCGTCGATTACCCGCCCGGTCACGGCGATGCGTTGCCCAAGCGTCTTGTCATTGACCATTACCGATCCAAGGTCGCTTTCGAACACACCGGAAATGCCGCCGAAATTGGGCGTGAGGCCGATGTGGACGTAAGGCCCGGCCGTTTGCGAGGCGGTTTCCTTCAGGTAGCCCAGATTCTGAACCATCGTTCCCTCCCTCAATTGCCTTCCGGCCGGTTCTCGAAGAACGTCGAGCGGCGACCGCGCAGCACGATGTCGAATTTATAGGCCCGTGCATCCATCGGGATGGTATTCGCCCAATCGAGCGGCGCGATCAATTGCTCGATCGCCCGCCGGTCGGGGATTGTGCCGACGATCGGACATTTCCAGATCATCGGATCGCCTTCAAAGTACATCTGGGTGATCAGCCGCTGGGCAAAGCCGTGGCCGAAGACCGAAAAATGGATATGGGCCGGACGCCAGTCGTTGACGCCGTTCGGCCAGGGATAGGCTCCCGGCCTGATTGTGCGGAAGCAATAATAGCCGTTCTCGTCGGTGATCGCCCGGCCGCAGCCGCCGAAATTCGGGTCGAGGGGCGCAAGATAGCTTTCCTTCTTGTGCCGGTAGCGCCCGCCAGCATTGGCCTGCCAGAACTCGAGCAGCGCGCCGGGCACCGCCCGGCCGCGCTCGTCCAGCACCCGCCCATGCACGATGATCCGCTCGCCGATGGCGCTTTCGCCGGGTTTGGCGAAGTTGTGGATCAGGTCGTTGTCGAGTTCGCCGAGCATCGAATGGCCGAAGACCGGACCCGTGATCTCGGAGATCGTATTGTCCAGCGAAAGCAGTGGCTTGCGCGGCGACCGCAGCACCGAGGTTTTGTAGCCGGGGGCGAAGGCCGGCGGGTGCCAATCCCGGTCGCGCTGGAAGAAAGCGCCGGTTTCCGGCCTGCGATTTTCTGTCTCGGACATCGTCACTCCCCCCTCGCCCTTGCGGCATCCATCTCGGCGAACACCCGCTTGGCGATCTTGATGGCGTGGTTGGCGGCCGGGACGCCCGCATAGATCGCCACATGCAGCAGCGCCTCGCGGATGTCCTCGCGGGTCGCCCCGGTATTGGCCGTGGCGCGGACATGCATCGCCACCTCCTCGTCCTGGCCGAGCGCGGCGAGCAGCGCGATGGTGACGATCGACCGCTCGCGCTTGGTCAGGGCCGGGCGCGACCAGACATGGCCCCAGGCCGCCTCGGTGATCAGGTCCTGGAACGGCTGGTCGAATTCCGTCGTCGCCGATTGGGCGCGGTCGACATGGCTGTCGCCGAGAACGGCGCGGCGCGTCGCCATGCCCTGGCGATAACGGTCGGAGGCGGAGCTGTCGATCATCGGGCTTTACTCATCGGATTGTCTCCAGGCAGGGAGATGAAAAAGTCACGGAGCGTCGCGGCCAGCGCCTCCGGCTGCTCGACGCAGGGTATATGCCCGGCGTCGCGGATCACCTCGAAGCGCGCCCCGGGGATGAGCCCGGCCGTCGAGCGCACCAGATCGGGCGGCGTCGAACCGTCCTGATCGCCGACGACGCAGAGCACGGGCACGGAAATCTTTCCGGCCGCTTCGGTGTAGTCGGCATCTCGGATTGCCGCGCAGGTGCCGACGTATCCCGGCGCCGGCTGGCGGATCAGCATGTTGCGGTAACAGGCAAAGGAGACGTTTTCAGGCCGGCGGAAGGCCGGCGTGAACCAGCGCTCGAGCACCGCGTCGGCGACCGCCTCGATGCCATGCGCCTCGATCGCCGCGATGCGGGCGTCCCACATCTCGGTCGTGCCGATCTTGTGCGCCGTATCGGCAAGCACGAGCGCCCGCACCAGATCCGGCCGGCGCTGGTAGAGCGATTGCGCGATCAGGCCGCCGACCGAGAGACCGCAGATGATGGCGCGCTTGACTTGGAGGCGGTCGAGCAGACCCGCAAGGTCGGTCGCATGATCCTCGATCGCATAGGGCACCTGGCCGATATCCGAGAGGCCATGGCCGCGCTTGTCGTAGAGGACGACGGCGAACGCATCAGAGAGGCGCGGCACGAGGTCGTCCCAGATGCGAAAATCCGTGCCGAGCGAATTGATGAAGACGAGGACCGGCTTCTCGGCAACGGCGCCGACCAACCGATAGTGGATGGCAATGTCGTTAATACGGGTGAATTGCACGATAAGTCTCCTCCCCACCAAATTGGCGATTTCATCTGGTTAGGTAAAATGATATTTTGCGCCGATCCATTAACTCCTGAGTTATATTTCCGATGATCGACGCGCGCATCAAGTTTCGCCATCTGCAGACTTTTGTCGAGGTCGCGCGCCAGAAGAGCGTCGTGAAGGCCGCCGATCTCTTGAACGTCACGCAGCCGGCGGTCACCAAGACGATCCGCGAGCTGGAGGAGGTGCTGGGCGTCTCGGTTTTCGAGCGCGACGGGCGCGGCATCAAGATCACCCGCTACGGCGAGGTCTTCCTGCGCCATGCCGGCGCGGCGCTGACGGCGCTTCGGCAGGGCCTCGATTCCGTCTCGCAGGAGCGCTCCGGCGACGGACCGCCGATCCGCGTCGGGGCGCTGCCGACGGTATCGACGCGCATCATGCCGCGGGCGATCGCGCTCTTTCTCGAGGAGAAGACCAACGCCCGGCTCAAGATCGTCACCGGCGAGAATGCGGTGCTCCTGGAGCAGCTCCGCGTCGGCGATCTCGACCTCGTCGTCGGCCGGCTCGCCGCGCCCGACCGGATGACCGGTTTCTCCTTCGAGCATCTTTATTCCGAGCAGGTGGTCTTCGCCGTGCGCGCCGGCCATCCGCTGCTGTCTGGCAAGCAGTCGGTCTTCGCGCATCTCGGCGACTATCCAGTGCTAATGCCGACCCGCGCCTCGATCATCCGGCCGTTCGTCGAGCGCTTCCTGATCGCCAACGGCATTGCCGGCCTGCCGAACCAGATCGAAACCGTCTCCGATTCCTTCGGCCGCGCCTTCGTTCGTTCGAGCGACGCCATCTGGATCATTTCGAACGGCGTCGTCGCCACCGACATCGACGACGGGCTGCTGACGGCGCTGCCGATCGACACCAGCGAGACGAAGGGACCGGTGGGCCTCACCATGCGCACCGACGCGATCCCGTCGCTGCCGCTGTCGATCCTGATGCAGACGATCCGCGAGGCCGCCGAGGCGGTGGCCCCGAGGATGTAACGCACTATGGGGCACCACAATCAACGGTGCTTCTCGCAATCTCCAGTCCCTCACTCAGAGAAATGTCTGGTGATTTGGTGCGTCGGACGTTTGGCCTCTCGTCTACTGCACTTAGTCGGGCCTCAATCGCGGGATCCTCGTCTTCCGTCATACGATAAACCGCGACTTTTGCACCGCGCCTGCCGCGGCGGTTCGATTGCGCTTGGAAAAGCGGAATGCCTTGCATTTGAACTTGTTGTTCTCGCCAGGATCCATCTTGTCAATCGCGCTTAGGAACAAGCCGTTATCGCGAGGTGGCGCCCTTGTTCCTCGAATCTTTTGGTCACTCATGATTTCTCTCGTGGCGAAGCGCTCCCGCGAAACACGGAGGGAGCCGCGGGTCGTCTTCCCGTTGTGGCGAGCATGGCGGCCAGAGGGGTTCAGCCCCAATGAGAGCAGGCCCTAATACCCCCTCGCCGCGCCGGCGCCGATGCGGCTGTCGGCGGCGCCGTTGTAGCGCGCGCCGCCGCCAGCGGCGATCTCGGCGAGACTCTCGCCGCCGACGAGTATGCCGGTCGCCTGGCCCCAGATGGTCCAATTCTTGTCGATCTCGACGTCATGGCCCATCGCCGAGAGCAGCTTCAGCGTGTCGGGCGAAAGCGCGTAGGGCTCCATGAACACCTTGTCGGGCAGCCATTGGTGATGAAGGCGCGGCGCGTCGACCGCCTCCTGGATGTTCATGCCGTGGTCGATGACATTGAGGATCGCTTCCAGCGTGATGGTGATGATCCGTGCGCCGCCGGGGCTGCCGATCACCATGAAGGGCTTGCCATCCTTGGAGATGATCGTCGGACTCATCGAGGAGAGCGGCGTCTTGCCGGGAGCGATGGCGTTCGCCTCGCCCTGCACGAGACCGTAGAGATTCGGCGCGCCGGGCTTGGCGGTGAAGTCGTCCATCTCGTTGTTGAGCAGGATGCCGGTTCCGGGCGCGACGACGCCTGCGCCGAACGAGCCGTTCAGCGTATAGGTGACGGCAACCGCATTGCCCTCGACGTCGATGATCGAATAGTGGGTCGTCTCCTTGCTCTCGCCGAAGCCCTCGGGCATCAACGCCTCTGAGGTACCGGCCTTGAACGGATCGATCTTGTCGCGGATTTCCTTCGCATAGGCCTTGTCGGTCAGCTTGGAGATGGGGTTGTCGACGAAGTCCGGATCACCGAGCGCGGTGTTGCGATCGACATAGGCATGGCGCATCGCCTCGATCATCGCATGCACCGTCTCGGCCGAGCCGTAGCCGAGATAGGAGAGCGGATAGCCTTCGAGGATGTTGAGGATTTCGCAGATGATCACGCCGCCCGAGGAAGGCGGCGGCGAGGAGACGATGTCGTAGCCGCGGTAGTTGCACTTCACCGGCTCGAGCTCGCGCACTTGATATTGCTCGAAATCCTTCTTGGCGAGGATGCCGCCCTTTTCCGCGCTCGCCTTGACGATCGCGTCGGCGATCGCACCCTTGTAGAAGGCGTCCGGCCCTTTCTCGGCAATGCTTGTAAGCGAAGTAGCAAGATCAGCCTGGATGAGCTTGTCGCCCATCTCGAACGGTTTTCCCGCTTTCAGAAAGATCGCCGCGGCTGCCGGATCCTTGGCCAGCCTTTCGGTCCTGCCGTCGAAAGTATCGACATCGCCCTGCTCGAGCTGAAAACCTTCGCGCGCCAGCGTAATCGCCGGCTCGATCAGCTCCTTCAGCGGCCGCGTGCCGTAGCGGCTGCGGGCGAATTCGAAGCCGGCCACCGGACCCGGCACGCCGACGGCAAGATAGCCGTCGGTGCTCAGGCCTTTGACAAGCTCGCCCTTGTCATCCTGGTACATGGTCTTGGTGGCGGCGAGCGGCGCGCGCTCGCGGAAATCCAGAAACGTCGTCCTGCCGTCCTTGAAGCGGATCGTCATGAAGCCGCCGCCGCCGATATTGCCGGCGGTCGGATAGACGACGGCGAGCGCATAGCCGACGGCGACCGCCGCATCGACGGCATTGCCGCCCTTCTTCAGGACCTCGACGCCGATGTCGGAGGCAAGATGCTGGGCGGTCACTACCATGCCGTGCTCGGCCTTGACGGGCTCGGGCGAGGCGGCGCCAGCCATCTGCGGCAAGGCCGTACTGCATGCGATGAACAAGGCGAAGGACAGGCTCGTCAAGGCGGAATTGCGCATGCTCTCCTCCTGGGCGGAATTCGCTTCTCGAACCGTGGACTGTAGCATCAAGGATAAAGACGGATAGTCGGGGATTCTCGCCTCAATCGCCGGAATAGCGCTCCTCGCGCCAGGGATCGCCGCGCATATGATAGCCGTTCTTCTCCCAGAAGCCGGCTGTGTCGCGGCTGCGAAAATCGATGCGCGACAGCCATTTGGCGCTTTTCCAGAGATAGAGATGCGGAACGACGAGACGCATCGGCCCGCCATGCGGGCGCGTGATCGGCGCGCCTTGCCAGGTCGTCGCAAGAATAGCATCTTCGGCGGCGAAATCGGCGAGCGGCAGGTTGGTTGAATAGCCGTCGAAGCTCGTCAGCATTACATACTCCGCCTCCGGCTTGGGCATCACCCGGTCTAACAGGTCGCGCGTCGCGACACCCTGCCAGCGATTGTCGTAGCGCGACCACGTCGTCACGCAATGGATGTCGGAGAGACTCTCGCTTTGAGGCATCGACTGGAAGTCCGCCCAGTCGAGCGAAACCGGATTTTCCACCGCACCCGTCACGTCGAGTCGCCAGTTTTCCAGCGCGATGTGCGGCTGCTGCCCAAGGTCCAGGACGGGCCATTCCTTGACGAGATGCTGACCGGGCGGGAGGCGATCGGCCCCGGGTCGAGCAATCCGGCCAGTCAGGAACTTGCCGTCCGCCGCCCAGCGCCGCTTGGTGGATGTCAACTTCGTCTCCGGTACCGGTTCGTCGTCCACCATGATTCACCCGTCTCGTTTTGGTCTTGGAAACTGATTTGAGGCCCGGACAGCCGGCGCGTCAAGCGAGCGGATCCGACCAAAACAAGGCGTACGTCTTTCGGACTAGCCCAGAAGGATGAGGCTCAGTTGACTATCAGAACGCGCCATGACAGTCTTTGTTGCAGTGCAGCAATGCTGCGCGCTTTCACACGGTCACCCTGCTCGGTGGAGGATCACACTCTTGCGGCTGGATGAACACGGATTCGGGCTGCCTCTTCCGGTCTGCCCAGCCGCTTGGGCCAGCCTCATGCGCTCTAAATCGCAGGTTGCGCCGGCCCATGGACGGCCGACCCAACAATTGCCGTCATTCTGGAGTTGATGCGTTCACCCTCACCCGATCGGGTGACGCGCCAATCGGTTACGACGAAACGTCTCTATGAAGGAGAACAGCGTATGAAGGTTCTGTTTGCCGGCGGAAACGGTTACTATCCCGAATTCAGCGGCGGCGTTCAGTCGAGCACCCACCACCTGGTTCAGCAATTGCGCGAGCGCGGCCATGAGGCCGGCGTGCTCGCCGCGTTGTTCGGCGACGGCATGTTTGGCTTCAAGCAGCGCGTCAAGCTTAAGTTGTCCGGCGAACGCGGCGTCATGGACAGCTTTCCCGGCTATCCGGTCGTGCGTGCCTGGCACCCCTGGGAAGCGGCGGCCTTTGCGGTGAAGAAGCTGCAGCCCGACGTCGCCGTTGTGCAGTGCCACAAATCCGTGCCCATCGGCAAGGCGCTGCAGGCGCACAACGTCCCGCTGGTGATCTATCTTAGAAACGTCGAGTTCCACGAGCTCGCCGGCGATCTGCGCGAACTGACCTCCGCCTATTACATCGCCAATTCGGAATTCACCGCCCGGGCCTATAAGCAGAAATTCGGCATCGATTCGGTGGTTATTCCGCCGACGATCAATCCCGAAACCTACACGACCCGCACGACCGGCGAATATGTGACCTTCATCAATCCCTATAAGGAGAAGGGCTTCGAGCTGGCGGTCCGAATCGCCGAGCACTGCCCGGACATTCCCTTCCTGTTCGTCGAAAGCTGGAAGCTTTCCGATGATCATCGGGCGGAAATCGAGAAGATCATCGCGCCCCTGAAGAATGTCCGGCTAGAAAGCCGCACCAGCGACATGAAGACCGTCTATGGCCGGACGAAAATCCTGCTTGCGCCGAGCAAGTGGGAAGAGGCCTGGGGACGGGTTGCGTCCGAGGCCCATTGCAGCGGCATTCCGGTGGTCGGATCGCGGCGCGGCGGCTTGCCGGAGGCGATCGGCGAAGGCGGCATCGTGCTCGACTATGACGCGCCGCTCGAGGATTGGACCGGCGCCATCCGCAGGCTCTGGAGCGACGACAAAGAATATCAGCGCCTGTCGCAGGCCGCATCCGCCTTCGCCAAGCGGCCGCTGATGCAGCCAGACAGGCAATTCGCGGCCTTCCTGGAACTGCTCGAACGCGCCGCCGCGAGCCGCCCTGCCCAGCTCAAGGCCTCCTGAGACCGCCCGGCATGCGCGTCGGATTCGTCGTCGGTCAGTTTCCGATGCTTTCGGAAACGTTTGTCATCGGCCAAATGGCCGGCCTGTTGCGGCGCGGCTTTCAGGTCGAGGTCGTCTGCAACGGTATTTCGGATTACAATTTTGCGGATCGCCGGCAGGAGCCGCTTGCGACGCTCTTGGCTCGCACGCGCGACTGGTGGGGTGCGGCGTCGCGCCTCCGTCCGGCCATCGGGCGACTGCCGCCGAAGCTCCGCGACAAGGCCTCCACCGCGCTCGACATGTCCTCGGTCGCCCGATTGAACGCATGCGACGTGATCGTCGCCCATTTCGGCCACAACGGCGCCCGCGCCGCGCGGCTTAAGAAATGGAAGCGGCTAACGCCGCCGATCGTGACGATTTTCCACGGTTATGACGTCGGCGTTCCTCTCAAGGAGCGGGGCCTCGGCCGCTATGACGACCTGTTTCAGCACGGCGCGCTCAACCTGACGGTAAACGACTATTTTCGCCGCGTGCTGATCGAGGCGGGGGCGCCGGAGGCCAAGGTCGCCGTCCACCATATGGGCATCGACCTCAAGAAGATCCCCTATGAATGGAAATCCTGGTGCGGCGCGACGGTGCAATTGATTTCGGTCTGCCGGCTGGCCGAGAAGAAGGGCATCGAATTCGCGCTCCGGGCGCTCGGCAGGCTGCGCAGCACCGCCCCCGCACTCGACTGGCGCTATACGATCATCGGCGATGGTCCGCTGCGGCCGGAACTCGAGGCGCTCGCCGCCGAACTCGGAATTGCCAGCCAGGTTTCCTTCCTCGGCAGTCTCCCCCATCAGGACGTCAAGCAATGGCTGCGGCGATCGCATGCCTTCGTGCTGCCGAGCGTCACCGCCGAAAACGGCGATGTCGAGGGGATACCGGTGGCACTGATGGAGGCGATGGCGGCCGGGCTGACGGTGGTCAGCTCCACCCATTCGGGTATCCCCGAACTGATCGAGGACGGGAAGACCGGCTTTCTCGCCGCCGAAAGGGGTGTCGAGACGCTGGCGGACCGGCTGCGCTTCATCGCCGAGCACCCGGACGAATGCGAGATCATTGCCCGGGACGCCCGCAGGAAGGTCGAAGCCGAGTTCGACATGCAGGCGCTCGACGATGATTTTGCGCGGATTCTCAGCCGGTTCCCCCAAACGAGGCTTGTCGCTTGAACAAGGAAAACCTTCAGGTCGGCCGCGTCGCCCTTCGCGGCGGGTTGGTGACGGGCGGCGCTCAAATTCTGCGCATGGTCATCCAGTTCGTCTCAGTCGTGGTGCTCGCCCGGCTGCTGGCGCCGGAGGATTTCGGTCTCGTCGCTTCCGTGAGCCCGATTGTCGCCTTCGTCGGGCTGTTCCAGAATCTCGGCCTGCAGCAGGCCGTCATCCAGCGCAAGGAGATCGGCGAGAAAGAGCTCAACCAGGTCTTCTGGATCAGCACCCTCGTCGGCCTTCTCTGCACCCTTGTGGTCGTTGCCCTTTCCCCCGCCATTGCCGCCTTTTATGGCGACCAGCGGATGACGGCGATCGCGATTGCCGCGGCGCTGCCGCTGCTGCTCGGCAGCCTCGCGGCCCTGCCGCTCGCCTTGATGAACCGGCATTTGAAGTTCGGCCAGCTGGCGCTCAACGATGTCTATGCCGCAGTCGTCGGCCTCCTCGTCACCGCCGCTGCGGCCTATTTCGGCATGGGCTACTGGTCGCTGGTGATCGGCCCGGCGGCCTCGGCCGCCGTGGCACTTCTCGCCGCGTGGGGGGCGACGCGATGGATGCCCGCCCGGCCGGCCTTCCGGATCGACCGTGAGATCATCTCCTTCGGCGCCAATCTCACCGGCTTCAACCTCGTCAATTTCTTCTCGCGCAATCTCGACAACATCCTGATCGGCAAGTTCTCCGGACCGGTCGAGCTCGGCTATTACGACCGCGCCTACAAGCTTCTGCTCTTTCCGCTGCAAAACATCACCCAGCCCCTGTCGCGGGTGATGATCCCGCTGATGAGCCGTATACAGGAGGACAAGCCGCAGTTCCGCGACATCTATATGCGGACAAACTGGCTGCTGGCTGCAGTGACCATGCCGGGCATTGCGGCGCTGACCTGCGCCGCCGAGCCGACCGTCAGCCTCCTCTTCGGTGCGCAATGGCTGCCGGTCGCGCCGATCTTCGCCTGGCTCGGGGTCGCCAGCCTGATGCAGCCGGTTTCGAGCACCACCGGCTGGATCTTCATCTGCCAGGGCGAGACGAAGACGATGTTCCGCTGGGGGATCTATTCGTCGCTGACGACCGTTCTTTCTTTCGTCGTCGGTCTGCAATGGGGTGCGATCGGGGTGGCAGCCGCCTATGCGATCAGCGGCTACCTTCTGCGGGTCCCGGTGCTTGCCTGGCTCTTGCAGCGGGTCGGGCCTGTCTCGGCGCGGGATTTCCTTTACGTCCAGGGCCTCTTCGTTCTTTCGGCGCTTATCGCCTGGTTCGGCTACCGGCTGCTGCCGACAGCCCTGACCGGTTCCTCGAACGTCGTCGCGCTGGCTCTGGCGATCTGCCTCAACTACGGGCTGGCGCTGCTCTTCGCGCTTGCCCTACGCGCGCCGCGCCAAGTCCTCTTCGAGATCCTGGCGAAGGGCCTGAACGCCGTTCGCCGATGAACCTGCCACCAGCGGACGGATGAGGTCCGCCGCCGACATCGCCGAGGCGTTCTCCTCGAGTACTGCCTTGAGGCTGACCGCGCGATAGCGGTCGAGGTCGCCGGCGAAGCGGTCGAGCTTGCCGAGTGCCTCCTCCGGGGTCACCGTGTCGATATCGAGCAGGACATCCTCGACGCCAATCCGCTTGGCGACTTCCTTGGTCTTGAACTCGTAGGCGATCGGCAGCACCGGGGTGCCGACGCAAAGCGACATGATCATCATGTGCATGCGCGTCGCCACGACGAAATCGAACTCCCTGGCGGTCGCCATCAGCTGTTCCGGCGTGTGGAACGCCGCGTCGACCGTGACGTGCTCGGCAATCTCGGGCGCGAGGCCGGAGACGATCAGCTTCGCCGTCTTCGAATCGTCATGGGCATATTCCGGCACGCCCTGGCAGGTCGAAATGAAAGTGACTTGCTTGCCGTGGTCGCGCACGAGCCTCGTCGCGATCTCGCGGATCGACTGGATATAGCGGTCCATGCCGCCGCCACCGCCCTGCACGTAGTGCCAGTGCCGCACGGATATGCCGACGCGGCCGGTCGGTGCCGGTCGGCCGATCGTCAAGAGCGCCTTGATCCGCTCCACGTCGGCGAGCGCAAAGACGGAATCGGCCACCACATGGCACTTCGACGGATCGTCGACGAGATCGAGGATGTGATCGCGCGAACGGACGTCGCGCAACAGGATCAGCGGGCTGCGGTTGAAAACCGGCGGCAGGTTGCGGCGGTTATAGGGCTTGGAAAAGGGGCCGAGCGACTGGGTGAAGAAGATCGTCTTCTTGCCGAGCATCTCGGCAAGCTTGAACTGGTTGATGCGCCGTTCGAGCGAATAGTTTTCGACGAGATAGGTGCCGCCGGTGGTGATCACCATATCGGCATCCTTGTAGAGCGCCAGGCTCTTGCGGTCCGCATCGCTGAAGAAACGCCGGTCGAGATAGTTGCCGCTGCCGAGATGGCGCAGCGCCTGAAACACCGCCTGGTTATAGACCTGCTTCAAGGCATTCTTGACGGTGTTGTCGTCGTATTTGTACTTGAAGATCGATTCCGACGGCAGCTTCCTGAGCTCGATGTCTGGATATTGCTCCTTCGGATAAAGCCGCGCCGCGACTTCCGGCTGGCTGTCGAACACCAGGAATTCCAGGTCCTCGTCCGTCACCGATTTCAGGATGTGCCTGATCGCCAGAAGAATGGCCGCGTCGCCGGTGTTCAAGCAGACGGTATTCTCGACTACAACTTTCATGGTCCGTCATCCCCGTGTGTAAAGCCGGCAGACATGGGAGAAATGTCGCCGACTTGCCGCTTGCAAGAGGTGTCGTCCGCATCCCACGGACAACCCGCAATAGCGTTCTGTAGCGAAGTTTTGGTGAATTCATGGCCGCGCGGGGGATTTTTGCCGCACTGCAGCATCGACGCAAATGATTGACGATGAGGCGGCATCGGAGCGCACATTTCGCCGGCAATACAGGGACTTTGGTCCGGCTCCGGGAGGCGCTTCCGCCGCCAAGGTCTGATCCGCTGCGACGTCGTTTGCCGTGCGGTTCGTTCCACACGTATAGCGGCAGTCCATTCGATGGGGATCTTCAGTCATGGCAGCGTTCGACGGCAGTTGGAAAGATCGTATGTCCGATTCCACTTGGAACGTGCTATCCAGTCCTCTCTCGATCGGGATCTATATTGCGGCCGCCATGCTGATTGCTGCCTTTGTCAGCGCAACGACCGGTGTTCCGCCCTACATCCTGGTAGCAGCGGCGGTTGTGCTGGTGTTATTCGTCGACCAGCCGAAAAGAATGGAAAGACTTAGAAAGCAACGCCGTCGATAATCTCAGCCGACGCCTCGCGAACAAAGGTTTCCAGACCCGCATCCATGATGGCCGCTCGCCTCCGGTCCCACTAAATGGACGCGACGCGATGCGATCTATTGCACCAGCGGCCGGAGTGCCGACTGCGTCTCCTTGAGCAGAGGCAAATACCGTTCCGCGAGTTCAGCCACCGCCACATGGGCGGCAGGCGCGCCGATATTGAGCGCGGCAACCACCTGCCCACGCGCGTTCATCAGCGGAACCGCGATCGAACACAGCCCGAGCTCCAGTTCCTGATCGATGATCGCATAGCCCTGCTCGCGAACCCTGCGGAGCTCCGCCATCAATTCCTCCGGATCAGTTTTCGTGCGCGGCGTGTTGGCTTTGAGTTCCGTGCGCGCCAGGATTTCGCGTGCCTCGCTCTCAGGGAGGGCAGCAAGCAGCACCCTTCCCATCGAGGCGCAATAGGCGGGCAGCCGTGAGCCGGGCATCAGGTTGATCGACATTACCCGGCGCTGCGAGGCGCGGGCGATGTAGACCACCTCGGTGCCGTCGAGGACGGAGGCCGAGGCGCTCTGCCCCGCCTTTTCCGCGAGCTGGTCGAGATGAGGCTGGACGATCGCCGGCAGCGGCGTCGCCGAGAGATAGGCGTGGCCGAGCCTTAGGACCCTCGGCGTGAGACCAAAGAATTTGCCGTCGTAATCCGCATAGCCGAGTTCCGATAGCGTCAGCAGCGAGCGCCGGACCGTGGCGCGGTCGAGGCCGGTGAGCTTCGATGCCTCGGCGATCGACAGTCGCGGCTGCGTCTCGCCGAAGGCCTCGATCACCTTCAAGCCGCGCGCAAAACCGCTGACGAAATCCGTTTCCCGCATAATTCTTCCCTCATTCAGATCAGCTGTAGTTTGTGCGATATGCGAACAAATGTCAAATATCGCACAAAATATTTGACGGTTGGCGGAAAGAGGCGCTTATTCCCCGGCAGTCGCCGCTGCCGGGCAACGGAGCTTGCCACTCGCAAGGTATTGCCGGCCGGCTAAGAGAGGAGGAGTTGCATGGCTCGCATAATGTCGCTCGCCGAGGCGGTGGCGGAGAATGTCCGCGACGGTGATACCGTCGCCATGGAGGGATTCACACACTTGATCCCCTATGCCGCCGGGCACGAGGTGATCCGCCAGGGTAGAAAGGATCTGTTCCTCGTCCGCATGACGCCGGACATTCTTTATGACCAGCTCATCGGTGTCGGTGCCGCGCGGGGCATGAAGTTCTCCTGGGGCGGCAATCCGGGCGTCGGCTCGCTGCACCGATTCCGCGATGCGGTCGAGAACCAATGGCCGCGGCCACTCGAGATCGAGGAGCACTCGCATGCGGCGATGGCGAACGCCTATGAGGCGGGCGCCGCAAACCTGCCCTTCGCCATGCTGCGCGGCTATATCGGCGCCGACCTGCCGAAGGTGAACCCGAACATCAAAAGCGTGACCTGCCCCTTCACCGGCGAAGTTCTGGCTGCAGTGCCGGCGATCCGGCCGGACGTGACGATCATCCACGCGCAGCGCGCGGACCGCAAAGGCAACGTCCTGCTCGAAGGCATCGTCGGCGTCCAGAAGGAGGCGGTGCTTGCCGCCAGGCGCTCGATCGTCACCGTCGAGGAGATCGTCGACGAACTTTCGCCGCCCTCTCCCAATTCCGTCGTACTGCCGACCTGGGCGGTGACGGCCGTCACCCATGTGCCGGGCGGCGCCTTCCCCTCCTACGCGCATGGCTACTATCCGCGGTCGAACGCCTTTTACATACGCTGGGACGAGATCGCACGAGACCGGGAGACGTTCACGGCCTGGATTAAGGAAAACGTGCTCGACGCTCGGCCCGAAGACTACGCCCGCCATGCCGCGAAGACTGCGGCCAAGGTCGCTTGAGGAGGCAAGGATGACGGATTTCACCCCCACTGAAATGATGACCATCGCCGCGGCGCGCGAACTTTCCAACGACGACGTCTGCTTCGTCGGCATCGGGGCGCCTTCGGCCGCCTGCAACGTCGCCCGGCTGACGCATGCGCCGGGCATCACGCTGATCTACGAGAGCGGCACCGTCGGCACAAAGCCGGACGTGCTGCCGCTGTCGATCGGCGACGGCGAGCTCTGCGATACCGCGCTCTTCACCGTCTCGGTTCCGGAAATGTTCCGCTATTGGCTACAGGGTGGCCGCATCACGACCGGCTTCCTCGGCGGTGCGCAGATCGACCGCTTCGCCAATCTCAACACCACCGTCGTCGGCCCCTACGACCACCCAAAGGTCCGCCTGCCGGGCGGCGGCGGCGCGCCGGAGATCGCCTCCAATTGCGGCCGCATCTTCATCACCATGGCGCTTTCGAAGCGCGGCTTCGTCGAGAAGCTCCCCTTCGTCACCTCGATGGGCCATGGCGAGGGCGGCAACACCCGCGAAAAACTCGGCCTGAAGACCAAGGGGCCAACGCGCGTCATCACTGATCTGTGCATCCTCGAGCCGGATTCGGAGACGAAGGAACTGACCGTCGTCTCGATCCATCCGGGCGTCAGCCGCGAGCGGATCGTCGAGAATTGCGCCTGGCCGATTAAATTCGCCGAGACCGTTATCGAAACCCCTGCGCCGACCGAGACGGAGCTCTCGGTGCTGCGCGACATCAACGCCCGCACCAAGAAGGCCCATGAGGGCACCGGGCCGGGCAAGGAGGCCGCCTGATGCGCGACACTTATATCTGCGATTACATTCGCACCCCGATCGGCCGCTTCGGCGGTTCGCTCTCCTCTGTGCGCCCCGACGACCTCGGCGCCATCCCGCTGAAGGCGCTTGCCGAGCGCAATGCTTCGGTCGACTGGGAGGCGGTCGATGACGTGATCTTCGGCTGCGCCAACCAGGCGGGCGAAGACAACCGCAATGTCGCGCGCATGTCGTCGCTTCTCGCCGGACTGCCGGTCGCCGTCCCCGGCACGACGATCAACCGGCTCTGCGGCTCCGGCATGGATGCGGTGATCGCAGCCGCCCGCGCCATCAAGGCCGGCGAGGCCGAACTGATGATCGCCGGCGGCGTCGAATCCATGTCGCGGGCGCCCTTCGTCCTGCCAAAGGCCGACAGCGCATTTTCGCGTCACGCCGAAATCCACGACACGACCATCGGCTGGCGCTTCGTCAACCCGCTGATGAAGGCGCAATACGGCGTCGATTCGATGCCGGAGACCGGCGAGAACGTTGCCGAAGATTTTAGAATCTCGCGCGAGGACCAGGACGCCTTTGCCGTGCGCAGCCAGGCAAAGGCTGCGGCCGCCCAGGCGAACGGCCGGCTCACCCGGGAGATCGTCGCCGTCACCATACCTCAGAAGAAGGGCGAGCCGCTCGTCGTCGACAGGGACGAGCATCCGCGCGCCACGACGATCGAAACGCTTGCCAAGCTGAAGGCGCCGTTCCGCGCCGGCGGCTCCGTCACCGCCGGCAATGCCTCCGGCGTCAATGACGGCGCGGCGGCACTGATCATCGCCTCAGAGGCGGCGGCAAGAAAACACGGCCTGAAGCCCATCGCCCGCATTCTCGGCGGCGCCACGGCCGGCGTGCCGCCACGCATCATGGGCATCGGTCCTTTGCCCGCCTCGCAGAAGCTGATGGCGCGGCTCGGCATGACGCAGGACCAGTTCGACGTCATCGAACTCAACGAGGCCTTCGCCAGCCAGGGGCTTGCCGTGCTGCGTGAACTCGGAATCGCCGACGACGACCCGCGCGTCAACCGCAACGGCGGCGCGATCGCGCTCGGCCACCCCCTCGGCATGTCGGGCGCCCGCATCACCGGCACCGCGGCGCTGGAGCTCGCCGAAACGGGCGGACGCTATTCGCTCTCCACCATGTGCATCGGCGTCGGCCAGGGCATCGCGGTAGCGCTGGAGCGGGTGTAGGCGACCTCGCTGCCTTAGCGGCAACGACGACGGGGAGGTTCCAATCGCCAGGGGCGGCGGCCATCAAATGGCATGTCGCGAGAGCACCTGTTAACGCGTAATCCCGAACCCCGCCGGCGTCTCGATTGAGGAAGCGTCCTCGCTCGCAACGTTGGCTACGGAGGCGCCCGGCGGCCCCTTCCAGAACCTGCTTAGCATCGTGTCGACGGCGGCATCGGGCCCGGCAACCAGCGCGGTCACCGAACCGTCGCTTTCATTGCGTACCCAACCCGTCAGACCTAAGCTCTCCGCCTCGTCGCGCGTCCAGATACGGAAGCAAACGCCCTGCACCCTTCCGGTGATGTGGACCAGAGCCGCCTTGCGTTTTTCCGCCATGGCCGCCTCCCTCGTTCGTTCATTCCGAATTTGGCGCACTTTCCGCCCCAAAGGCAAGCGTATTGGCCGGAGATAGGCTTGCAGCCGCCGCCGTCGCAAGGCCAACTCATTTTTTGTCCGCCTAATAAATTTTTGTGTTTTTTTGGCTTGCATTTGCTGCAATGCAACATTATTGTATGACTTATCGATAGAGCACTCCTCCTCCCAGCTCTAGCGAGGGATCGGCAACCCTCCTCCTCCCAGTTGCCGATCAGGATCGAAGGCCCGGCGCACCTCCTCCCGCGCCGGGCCTTCTCTTTTTGATGCGCTTCTCACAATATCTTTGACGACGGCCCGCGCAACGCTCGCATCCGGACATCATCGCGCTAGATTCGTTAATACCGGTCATCGGATTGGGAACGTTTCGCGCGATGCGGCATCCAATCGCGACAACATGACCATGGGGAGCCGATCATGCCCAGCGTTGAGATCCGCCATCGCCTGAAAAGCCCGCCCAGTGCGGAGGATATCGAAAGCTTTCGCGTCGTCATGCAGGCGCATAACCGCAAGCTCTATCGGATCGCGCGGAGCATCGTTCGAAACAACAATGACGCGGAAGACGTGCTGCAGGAGGCCTATGTACGCGCCTTCACGCATTTTGCCGAATTCCGCGGCGACGCCGCAATCACCACCTGGCTTGCCCGCATCGTCATCAACGAGGCGCTCGGCCGCCTGCGCAAGAGCCGGCGCCAGATGGCGCTCGTCGAGAGCATGCGGCAATCGCATCAGGCGGAGATCATCGCCTTCCCGCTGAACACAAACACGAGCGACCCGGAAAAGACCATGGCCCAGCGACAGATTCTCGACCTTGTCGAACGGCTGACGGATCACCTTCCGGACGCCTACCGGACCGTTTTCGTGCTGCGCGTCATCGAAGGCCTCAACAACGAGGAAACTGCCGCCCTGCTCGGGCTCCGCCCCGAGACCGTCCGCACGCGGCTGCATCGGGCGCGCCAGCTGCTGAAGCAGCAACTGGAAAAGCAGATTGGCCCAGTCCTGCTCGATGCCTTCCCCTTCGCCGGAAAACGCTGCGAGCGCCTGACCGAGGCAGTCCTCGCCCGCATCTCCGGCCAAACGATAGAAGCCGACGAATAATCGGGAACGTTTCGCCCGCCGAAGCATCCAAAGCGCGTTAACGAAAACGCCTTTTGGTCTTCGAGGAAAGGAACATCCCATGACCATCCGACTGACGACCGCGGCCGCGGCAATCGCGCTCATCTTCGCCGCCAACGGCGCGCTCGGCGCCGACAAGCCGACCGATCCGCAGATCGCACATATCGCCTATACGGCCGGCGTGCTCGACATTGAAGCGGCGAAACAGGCGATCGCCACCTCCAAGAACAAGGCCGTGGTCGAGTTCGCCGAGACGATGGTGCGCGACCACGAGGCGGTGAACAGCCAAGCCCTCGACCTCGTCAAGAAATTGAACGTCACGCCCGAAGACAACGACACCAGCAAGGCACTGTCGCAGGCGGCCGAAGCGAAGCGCCAGGAACTGGCAAAGCTGACGGGCGCCGAGTTCGACAAGGCCTATGTCGAGCACGAGGTCGCCTACCACAAGCAGGTCAATGGCGCGCTCGAAACAATGCTGATTCCGGCGGCCCAGAACGGCGAGCTCAAGAGCCTGCTCGAAACCGGGCTGAAGCTCTTCCAGGGTCATCAGCAGCACGCCGAACATGTCGCGACGGAGCTGAAATGAGTGCGGTGCGAGTGCGAGCGGCCTTTTTAACTCTGTTGCTGGGAGCGACCGCCGCTCCTTCGCAGGCAGAAACCATAAAGGTGATGATCGACCGTCTCGTCTACGTGCCGGCGGAAATCGAGGCGAAGCCTGGCGACGAGATCGAGTGGATCAACAAAGATGCGCTCGTCCA
The DNA here is from genome assembly GCF_002531875.1 of Sinorhizobium sp. FG01. Taxonomy (NCBI): domain Bacteria; kingdom Pseudomonadati; phylum Pseudomonadota; class Alphaproteobacteria; order Hyphomicrobiales; family Rhizobiaceae; genus Sinorhizobium; species Sinorhizobium sp. FG01. The sequence goes on along the minus strand of NZ_NWTB01000006.1, from coordinate 89,633 downwards.
CACCGCCACGGTGAAGGGCGGCGCCGACGTGCTCATTCCGGCAAAGCGATCGGGCCGGCTCCTGCTAAAGGAGCCAGGCAGTTTCGACTATATCTGCCGCTATCACCCGAACATGACGGGCCGCATCACCGTGCGGCCCTGATCCGCGGCGGCTCGCTCAGTGGGCCCCGAGAAACTGCTTTAACTCCGGCGTCCGCGGATTGGCAAAAACCTCCTCCGGCCGACCGATCTCGTGGACGCGGCCCTGATGCATGAAGACGACCCGCGAACAGACGTCGCGGGCGAACTTCATCTCGTGGGTGACCATCAGCAGCGTCATGCCTTCGGCGGCAAGCTCGCGCACCACCGCCAGCACCTCCGCCACCAATTCCGGATCGAGCGCCGAGGTGATCTCGTCGCAGAGCAATGCGATCGGCTGCATCGCAAGCGCGCGAGCGATCGCAACACGCTGCTGCTGGCCGCCGGAGAGCTCGTCCGGATAGGCGTCGAATTTCTGGCTGAGGCCGACCCGGTCCAACATCTTGCGAGCCATCGCCTCCGCCGCCGGCTTCGGCGTCTTCTTCACGACCATCTGCGACAGCATGACATTGCCGCCGACCGTCAGATGCGGAAAGAGGTTAAACTGCTGGAAAATCATCCCGACCTTCAGCCGCAGCGCCTTCAGATGCGCCTCGTCGTCGAGAAGCTGGGTGCCGGCGACCGAGATCGATCCGTCGCTGATCGTCTCGAGCCCGTTGATGCAGCGCAATAGCGTCGACTTGCCCGATCCGCTCTTGCCGATGATGGCGATCACCTCGCCCGGCGCGACATCGAGATCGATGCCCTTCAGCACCTCGTTGTCACCGAAGCTCTTGCGGACGTCAGTGATTTCGATGAGCGACATTGAGCTTCCTTTCGAGGATCTGGCTGCTCTTGGACAGGGGCCAGCAGAGCGCGAAATAAATGAGCGCCACGAGACCGTAGACGGTGAAGGGCCGGAAGGTGGCATTGGTGACGACGGTGCCGGCCTTCGACAGTTCCACGAAGCCGATGATTGAGGTCAGGGCCGTTCCCTTGATCACCTGCACCGAGAATCCGACGGTCGGCGGCACGGCGATCCGCATCGCCTGCGGCAGGATGACGTAGCGCATCTGCTGCAGCCGGCCCATGCCGAGGCTGGCCGAGGCCTCCCATTGTCCCTTGGCGATTGCCTCGACGCAGCCGCGCCAGATCTCGCCGAGGAAAGCGGCGCTCCAGAGGATCAGCGCGACGCCCGCCGCCAGCCAGGCCGGCACGTCGATACCGAACAGGCCGAGCCCGAAGAAGGCGATGAAGAGCTGCATCAGGAGCGGCGTCCCCTGGAACAGCTCGATATAGTATTTCGCCACCGCCCGCGCCCACTTGCGCCGGCTGATCCGCAGGAAGAGCAGCAACAGCCCGACCATGCCGCCGCCGACGAAGGAGACGAGCGAGAGCAGGAGCGTCCAGCGGGTGGCAAGCAACAGGTTGCGCAGGATGTCCCAGATGGTGAACTCGATCATCTGGCCGCCCTCCTCGGGAAGATGAGCCAGCCGACCATGCCGAGGACCTGGCGGAGCAGGATGGCTAGCAGCAGGTAGACGGCGGTCGAGACGAAATAGGCCTCGAAAGCGCGGAAGGTGCGCGACTGGATGAAGTTGGCGGCGAAGGTCAGGTCCTCGGCGGCGATTTGCGAGACGACGGCGGAGCCGAGCATGACGATCACGACCTGCGACGACAGCGCCGGCCAGATGCGCTGAAGCGACGGGATGAGCACCACATGCCGGAAGGTCTCGAAGGGGGTCATGGCAAGGCTGGCGCCCGCCTCGAACTGGCCCTTCGGCGTCGCCTGGATGCCGGCCCGAATGATTTCTGAGCTATAGGCGCCGAGATTGACGACCATGGCGATATTCGCCGCCTGCAGTTCGCTGAGCTGCAGCCCCAGTGACGGCAGGCCGAAGAAAATGAAGAAGAGCTGGATCAGGAACGGCGTGTTGCGGATCAGCTCCACATAGGCGGCGACCACCGGCTTCAGCCACAGGGGTCCGAGCGACCGCACCCAGGCGCAGACGATGCCGAGCGAAATGCCCGCGACGGCGCCGACGGCGATCAGTTGGATCGTGATTGCGATCCCCTTTACGATCTGCGGGTAGTACTCGAAGAGCCAGCCGAATTCGAAGTGATAGTTCAAGGCGCACCCCTGTTTGCAAACGGCGGTGACGCCACCCCGCTCGCGCGGAGTGGCTTGGGGGTAATCAGAGTTCGGCCGGCAGGTCGGCGCCGAGCCACTTCTGCGCAATGGCGTTCAGGCTGCCGTCGGACTTGGCGGCGGCGATGATGCCGTTGACCTTTTCGAGCAGCGCCGGCTGTTCCTTGGAAAGGCCGATATAGCAGGGCGAGTTCTTGATCAGAAATTTGAGTTCCGGGCGCTTCGGCGGGTTCTTGGCAAGGATCGCCGCGGCGACGACGTTGCCGGTCGCGACAGCCTCGACCTGGCCCGAAAGGAAGGCCGAAATCGTGCCGTTATTGTCCTCGTAACGCTTGATGACGGTATCGGACGGCGCGACCTTGGTCAGTTCCAGATCCTCGACGGCGCCGCGGGTGACGCCGATGGTCTTGCCGGCAAGCTCTTCTGGCTTCGTGGCGGCAAAATCGGCCGGGGCGAAGACGCCGTTATAGAAAGGCGCGTACGCCGCCGTGAAGTCGATGACCTTTTCGCGGTCCGGGTTCTTGCCGAGGCTCGAAATGACGAGATCGACCTTGTTGGTCTGCAGATAGGGGATGCGGTTGGCGCTGGTCACCGGCACCAGCTCGACCTTCACGCCGAGTTTCTCGGCAATCAGATTGGCCATGTCGATATCGTAGCCGACCGGCGCCATGTCCGGGCCGACGCTGCCGAAGGGCGGAAAATCCTGCGGCACGGCGACGCGGATCGTGCCGCGGGCGGTGATGTCGCCGAGTGCATCGGCCTGCGCCATGGAGCCGAAGCCGATCGCGGCGACCATTGCCGCCATGGCGACGAAAACTCTTCTTGAAAGCATTGGGTCATTCTCCTCTGTTGATGTCATGGTTTGGCTTTTCGGGGTGTGCATTTGACGACGCGGCCGCATTCTGCGGCGGCAGCGAAAGGGAGTGCCGAAGATCGGCGAGCGGATCGGGGCGACGAGTGAGGTCGAGCCCCGTTTCCACCTCGTCCAGATGCTCGACGGAGAGCTCCGCCGCCTTGGAAAAATTCCCCTCCTCCATCGCCGCGACGATGCGGCAATGGCCGAGATGCGACTGCATGGCGTGGAAATCGGATTGATAGAGCAAGGAGATCAGGATGGTGCGCGCCGTCAGGTCCCGCAGGATCTCGACAAGGATAGTATTGCCGGCAAGTTCGGCGATGCGGATGTGGAAGTCGCCCATCAGGCAGGTGAGACGCTGCCGGTCGCCGGCGGCAATTGCCAGCTTTTCCTCGGCCAGATGCGCACGAAGCTTGTCGCGGCCGCTTTGCGTCAGCGCCTCCATGCTGCGCAGCAGCCCCGCCTCGATGACCCGCCGCGCCGCATAGACCATCATCGCCTCCTCGGCCGAGGGTTCGACGACGAACCAGCCGCGCCGCGGGCTGACCTTGACGATGCCGCGCTGCTCGAGCCGCATCATCGCTTCGCGCACCCTGGTGCGGGAAACACTGAAAAGGCTCGCGACCTCGCTCTCACCGAGCCGCGTTCCGGGGCGAATGCGGGCCGAAAGAATACCGGAGACGATGGCTTCGCCTATCTCGTTTTGATCGTTCTGTTGTGGCGACAAATCTTGCATACAAGACAGGCTTGCAAGCCTTGTGCCAAGAGCGTCACGTGTTCTTTATCAATGGCTTGCGTAGCTGCCGCTGGTCTCAATGGCGATCAAAATCGCCACGTGCTCATTTTTTCATCAAAGCTTTGGTGTTCTCGATAGTGCCGCGAAAGCTAGCGGCGCGTTCGGTGCCTATGGGAGTTCCGACTGGGTCAGCTTCATGAAAGGAGCGGCTACCGCGAGTCGTCTCCCCGCAAGCAAACCCTAGGGAGATTTCGGCTGGAGGATGGACCTGCCCCAAAAGGCAACTTGCGAACGCCGAAGCCACAAGTTTAGCAGTTGATGCGGAGCCCAATCTCCCCCTTATGAGGAAGATGTCCGGCAGGGCAGAGGGGGTGCCTCGGTCGCTGGGGTTAGACAGTCTCTCTCGCGGGGGACGCTCCTTTGGCCAAAGTCTCTATCGGAGAGCGGGGGAATGGACAATCTCTCGCGCTAACGGTGTCAATCTCTTCGTAACGACGAGGAGATTTGCACATGACCGCAATTTTTGCGCGCACCGCCTTCCACGAAGCCTTGAAACACCTGAGCGACCGGCAGTTGCTGCGGGAGCTCGCCTATGTCGGCGGGCGCTGGGTGGCCGCGCGCAACGGAAAGTGCCTCGAAGTGAGCGATCCCGCGAGTGGTGCCGCTCTCGCCTTCGTCGCTTCCTTGGATGCGACGCAGGCCTCCGAAGCGGTCGATGCGGCGGAGAAGGCGTCCAAGTCGTGGCGCGACATGCTCCCGCAGCAACGCGCCACGATCCTGCGCAGGTGGCACGAACTGATGCTCGCGGCCCGCGAAGACCTGGCCCTGTTGATGACGCTCGAGCAGGGCAAGCCGCTTGCCGAGTCGCGCGGCGAGATCGACTACGCCGCTTCCTTCCTCGAGTGGTATGCCGAGGAGGGCAAGCGTCTCAATGCCGAAAGCGTGACGAGCCATCTCGCCGGCGCCGAGATGATCGTCCGCCGTGAGGCACTCGGTGTCGTCGGCATCGTCACGCCCTGGAACTTTCCTTCCGCCATGATCACCCGCAAGGCGGCTGCAGCGCTCGCGGCCGGCTGCACCGTCGTGGCGCATCCCTCTTCCGAGACCCCGCTTTCCGCTCTTGCCCTCGCCGAACTCGGCGAACGCGCCGGCCTGCCCGCCGGTGTCTTCAACGTCGTCACCGGCAATGCGGCGACCGTTGTCGGGCGCCTGTGCGAAGACGCACGCGTCCGTGCCGTGAGCTTCACCGGCTCGACCGAGATCGGCCGGCTGATCGCGGGCCAATGCGCGCCGACGATGAAGCGACTGGTGATGGAGCTCGGCGGTCATGCGCCGCTGATCGTCTTTGCCGATGCGAATGTGGAGAAGGCGGCGGATATCGCCATCGCCGCGAAGTTCGCGACCTCAGGACAGGACTGCCTTGCCGCCAACCGCCTCTATGTCGAGCGGCCGATCCTCAAAGCCTTCCAGGAGGCTTTCGCCGCCCGCATGGCGCGCCTGAAGGTCGGAGCCGGGCTCGAGCCGGGCGCCGAGATCGGCCCGCTGATGCATGAGCGCGCCGTCGCCAAGGTCGAGGAGCAGGTCGCCGACGCGCTAAGACGCGGCGCCGGGCTTGCCGCCGGCGGCAAGCGCCACCCGGCGGGGCCGCTGTTCTTCGAACCGACGCTGCTCACCAATGTGCCGGACGAGGCGCTGATCATGCGCGAGGAAACCTTCGGCCCGGTCGCCGCCGTCACCGCCTTCGATAGCGAGGACGAGGTGACCGCCCGGGCGAACGACACGGAATACGGCCTCGTCGCCTATGTCGTCACCGAAAACGGCGCCCGCCAGATGCGGCTCGCCCGCGCGCTCGAATACGGCATGGTGGCGATCAACCGAGTGAAGATCACCGGCGGGCCGATCCCCTTCGGCGGTTGGAAACAGTCCGGTCTTGGCCGCGAGGGCTCTCGCCACGGGATAGAGGCCTTCACCGAGCTCAAATATCTCTGCATCGACACCGCCGCCTGATCGGATTGACGAAAGGAACGACCATGCTCGAAAGAAGCAACGAACTCAGCGCCTGGGACCGCGATCATTTCTTCCATCCCTCGACCCACATGGGAACGCATGCGCGCGGCGAGAGCCCGACGCGCGTCATCGGTGGCGGCGAAGGAGTTTACATCACCGATATCGGCGGCAAGCGCAGCCTCGACGCCTTCGCCGGACTTTATTGCGTCAATGTCGGCTACGGCCGCCAGAAGATCGCCGAGGCGATCGCGAGCCAAGCAAAGAACCTCGCCTATTACCACGCCTATGTCGGCCACGGCACGGAAGCGTCGATAAGGCTTTCGAAGATGATCATCGATCGCGCGCCGGAAGGCATGAGCCGCGTCTATTTTGGCCTCTCGGGTTCGGATGCCAACGAAACCAACATCAAGCTGATCTGGTACTACAACAACATTCTCGGCCGGACCGAGAAGAAGAAGATCATCTCGCGCTGGCGCGGCTATCACGGCTCGGGTGTGATGACCGGCTCTCTGACCGGTCTGCATCTCTTCCACAATGCCTTCGACCTGCCGCGTGCGCCGATCCTGCACACCGAGGCGCCCTACTACTTCCGCCGCCCCGACCGTTCGATGAGCGAGGAGCAGTTCTCGGACTATTGCGCCGAGAAGCTCGAGGAGATGATCCTCGCCGAAGCGCCCGACACGGTCGCTGCCTTCATCGGCGAACCGATTCTCGGCACCGGCGGCATCGTGCCGCCGCCGAAGGGCTATTGGCAGAAGATTCAGGCGGTGCTTGAGAAATACGACATCCTGCTCGTTGCCGACGAGGTCGTGACCGGTTTCGGCCGTCTCGGCACCATGTTCGGCTCCGACCATTACGGCATCAAGCCGGACCTGATCACCATCGCCAAGGGCCTGACCTCCGCCTATGCGCCGCTTTCCGGCACGATCGTCTCCGACAAGGTCTGGCAGGTGCTGGTGAAGGGCTCGGACGAGCTCGGCGCCATCGGCCATGGCTGGACCTATTCGGCGCATCCGATTTGCGCGGCCGCCGGCATCGCCAATCTTGAACTGATCGACGAGCTCGGCATCGTCGAAAATGCCGGCTCGACGGGCGCCTATTTCCGCGCCGAGCTGCAGAAGGCGGTCGGCGACCATCGCCATGTCGGTGAGGTGCGCGGCGATGGGTTGATGGCGGCGATCGAATTTGTGGAGGACCGCGACGACCGCAAGTTCTTCGATCCGGCCCGCAAGATCGGCCCGCAAGTCGCGGCAGCGCTCCTCGAGCGTGGCGTCATCGGCCGCGCCATGCCACAGGGCGACATTCTCGGCTTTGCCCCGCCGCTCTGCCTGACGCGCGAGGAGGCCGACATCGTCGTCAAGGCGGCGGCCGACGCGATCCAGTCCGTGCTCGGCCGCTGAAGGAGAAGGCCCATGATGCATTCCGTTCCGAAGACCATGGCGGCAGTGCTGCTCACCGGCCACGGCGGGTTGGACAAGCTCGTTTATAGCCGGGACGTCCCAGTCCCGGCTCCAGCTCCTGGAGAGGTGCTGATCAAGGTCAGGGCCTGCGGCATGAACAACACCGACGTCTGGGTGCGCGAGGGCGCCTATGGCACCGAGGACGATCCCGGCGCCGTCTCCACCTGGAGGCGGCACGGCAACACGCTCACCTTCCCGCGCATCCAGGGCACCGACACGGTCGGGCATATCGTCGCCGTCGGCGAGGGCGTCGACAAGGTCCGCATTGGCCAACGCGTCATGGTCGATTTCTCGATCTACAACCGCGACGACGATAGTCTGGCCGACATCGACTATATGGGCCACGGCCGTGACGGCGGCTATGCCGAGTACATGGCGCTGCCGGCCGAGAACGCTCATGTGGTGGCAACCGACCTGACGGATGTCGAACTCGCCACCTTCTGCTGCGCCTATCTGACCGGCGAACGCATGCTGGAACGGGCGCGGCTTGCGGCCGGCGAACGCGTCCTGGTCACCGGCGCCTCCGGCGGCGTCGGCTCGGCGATCATCCAGCTCGCCCGCGCCCGCGGCGCCGTTCCGATCGCGGTTGCCGGTCCGGGCAAGGAAGCCGCCATGCTCGACATCGGCGCCGAGGCGGTCGTCACCCGCGGCAGGGGCGATCTCTTCGAAGCCGTCAACGAAGCCGTGCACGGCGCGCCGATCGACGTCGTCGCGGATCTCGTCGGCGGTCCCCTCTTCAACGATCTGTTGAAAATCCTGCGTCCGGAGGGCCGCTACACGACGGCGGGCGCGATCGCCGGTCCGGTCGTCCAGCTTGATCTGAGAACCATGTATCTGAAGCAACTGGAGCTGCACGGTTCGAGCCAGGGCAGCCGCGCCGATTTCCGGAGGCTGGTCGGCTACATAGAAGAGAAGACGATCCGCCCTCTTGTCGGCGGCGTCTATCCGCTGTCGGAATTTCATCGGGCGCAGAGGGACTTCATGGCGAAGAAATTCGTCGGCAAGCTGGTGGTCGTTCCGGATTGACGGACACCTGCCGGTCGACCCACGCCCAGATATTGCCTGTCAGGTCCCGCGCCACACTTCCGGTGCCGTTGAAATCCACCCTGCATTGCGTCAAAAATAGGCGGCGCCATCCTAAGTAAGTGCGAGGCAATGATGGGACCATTGTTCAGGAACGCCGGGCTCCCGGCCTACCATGAAGCAATGCTGTTCGTCCGCATGAAGCCTCAGCCGCGCCAGCCAAGCTTCGAAGCGACCTTCGAGGCGGCACGCGCATCATTCGGCAGCGGGCTTCAGGCCTTGTCCTTTTACGAGCGAGCGGGACTGGTGAAACGCGTTACGCCCGTATCACGGGAGTCTCCCCATTACGCCAGCCGGATGCTGGTGCGGCCAAGCCGTGACGGCAGCGCCAAGCCGGAACTGCTCGGGGTACCCGAAAACGAGGGGGACGGGTGGTCGGCACCTGCCCTGAACCTGAACGCCGCCATCGATTTGCGAACACCGGGCGGGGCCGCCAGCCTGGTCGAGTTGGTGAGTGACGTCGACTTGCGGCAACTTCAGTTGGCGCTCGCGGGAGATCCGACCGTTGCATCCGTGGCGCGGGTGCCGCTGCGCTATCTGGTGGCAAAATCGCCGCGAAAACCCGCTCGGCGCGCCTCCAAGGCAGCTCAACCCGGGGCTCGCGGGCGCATTGCGACGGAACCGCCGCCTGCCCATACGATGTGGAATCTCCGCAAAGTCCGATGGGACGAGGCCCGCAATCTAAGCGGCTTCGACGACGCAAGCAGGATCAAGGTCGCAGTGCTCGATACCGGTATCGACGCGGATCACCCGGACCTTAAAGACCAGATTGGTGGATATGTATACGAGCACCCCGATCTTCCGGCGGCGAGCTCGGCCCAGGATCTGGTCGGCCACGGCACGCATGTGGCAGGGACGATCGCGGCAACCATCAACAACGATCTCGGGATCAACGGAATATCGCGAGCCCAGATCCACGCCTGGAAGATTTTCGACGATCGCCCCGACCTGCTGACCTATCCTGACGGCACGGCGGAGTTCGCCTATTTCGTCGACCCGGTGATGTATCTGCGGGCGCTGCTCGACTGCGCCGATGCCGGCATTGACGTCGTCAACCTCTCGATCGGCGGCGGCGGCGCGCCCGACCCGACGGAGAGTGCAGCCTTCGAGGCGCTGCTTGCCAATGGAACGACCGTCGTTGCTGCGATGGGGAACGAACGGCGCGACGGTAGTCCGATCTCCTATCCTGCGGCGATACCGGGCGTCATCGCCGTGGGCGCAACAAATCTTCAGGACCGGATCACCAGCTTTTCCAATCGCGGCAACCACATAACGATCACGGCCCCCGGCGACGCGATCTGGTCGACGCTGCCGACCTATCCCGGCCAAATGCGTTGGAGAGCGGAGCGAGGACCCGACGGGCGCTGGAGGCAGGGAAAGCCGGACATACGCGAGACGGACTATGATGCATGGCCCGGAACATCGATGGCGTCTCCGCATGTTGCTGCCGCCGCGGCGCTCTTTATCGCGAACGGCGGCGCGAGGGATCCCGCAGTGATTCGCGACGCCCTGGCTTCGAGCGCCGACAAGGTGCCGGCCATGAGCGGCCAAGACTTCACGCCCGATTTCGGCTATGGTCGTCTGAACTTGGAGCAGCTCATTGGCAGCATAGGCACCAGGGATTTCGGGCAATGACTGACATCATGTTCACGATCCGCGCCGGCGTTAGCGTCGAAGAGCGCGAACGCCTGTTGATCAGGATTCAAGCCATTCCGGGTGTCGAGCTGGCGGCCCCCGTCAAACGAGACAGCCGCAGCGAGGCCTTGCGGCGGATTCATTTCGCTCGTTTGAGAAGACATTCCGAAGCGACCGACTGCTTGTCGGCCATCCGAGACATGCCGGAGGTGGAGGACGCGAGCATACCGGCCCGGCGAGGTGGCGCCAACGGAGCGTAAGGTCCCGCTCCCGTTACGCCATTGGTGGTAGGCGGCGGCCTTTATTCCGCCCGCTTCTTAATTCTCTGTTAAGGAATACATTCCTTCGCGGAGACCTCGCCCATGGCAGTCGGCGCATCCCAACGTTTGCACGACGGCGTCGTGGCTGTCGAAACCATGACGCGCTTTGCGCTTGCGGTGCTGGCGCTCGCCTCCGGCGTCTATACCTATCTCGGCGTGCGCAGCATTCTCGACGGCTCGGCGACCGCTGTCTTCTTCGCGGCGATGATCTATTCGGCTTCGGTGTCCGTCGGAATCTACGCCTTCTGGACCTATATGGCCCGCTTCTATCCGCATGTGATCACCCATACGGGCCGGGCCGCGATGCTTGGCGTCATGGCTTTGGGCGCGGCCATGATCATCGCCATGTCGAGCTGGCTCAATGCGGCGGCACTGGCCGGATCGGCCGCGCTCGAACAGCATCTGGCGCAAACGGTGGAGGACTATACGGCCGACCTCGACCAGGCGCACCAGAACGCCCTTGCCGCCCAGAGCCTGCTGCCCGACATCCAGCGTGCCTCCGAACGCTTCGCCCAGCTTGCCGCCTCGGAGCGGCAGACGGGCGCGCTCACCGGCACGACGGGCTCGGGAAGCGTCGTGCAGCTTCTGTCGCAAATGTCGGCGCAGATGAAGGAACTCGAAAACGGCATCAACGCCTCGCGCGAACAGGTGACGACGCTGTTCAACGAGGGGCAGAAGCGGCTCGAGACGATGCGCATGCTAGTCTCCGCGCCGGGCGCGATCGAACCGCGTGCCGACCAGTTCTCCTCGGAAGTGGTGGCACTCACAGGCGTCATAGCCTCGCTGGGCCAGACCTCGATCGCGCCGTCGATCCGCCGCGCGGCTGACGACCTGTCGCTCGGCTTCATCGCCCCGGTGGCCGATGGCGGCGACGCCGATCTCGTCAACCGTCAGGACCAGGTGATGGAGACGGTGCGGGCTTCGGTGGCGGCGCAGTCCAAGGTGCTCTCCGAGGCGGCCGACGAAATCCTCGCCCGGGCGCCGGTGGCGGAGCGGCGCTTCGTCCCGCTCTCCTCCGCCGAAGCCGTGTTGCGCTATGCGGCCGATTTCATTCCGGCCTGGGCCGGAGCGATTTCCATCGACCTCTTGCCGGGCGTGCTGGTGTTCATTCTCGCTGCCGTGCACGGGGCGATCCGCAAACAGGAGGAGAAGCTGCCCTTTGCCGAGCGCATCACGGCGGCCGAACTTCTGCAGGCGCTGGACGTGCAGCGAGCGGTAACCGCGAACGGCGCCAATCTCGGGGAGATGGTCACGCAAGCGGAGCTCGAAGGGAAAGCGGAGGAGCTGAACAACATCACCAATCTCGACCAGAGAACGCGTACAAAGGATCGGTCGCATGAGGATCGATGACACTTTCAAGGCGCTGATGCGCCTCGACGACGGCGTGCTGATGCGCGGCGCTTTCTACGCACTGCTCTCGGCTGCGGCAATCTTTCTGCTGATCGACGTGCGCGACCTTACGGCGATGAATGCCGAGCTGCCGGCCTTCGATCCGTTCCATGAGAACCGGCCCATCCTGCCGCCGGCGCTGACCGAAGGCGGGCCGACTCCGCACGTACAGCCCGCAAGCCCGGAGGACGTGCTGCGACGGCCGATGACATTCGAACTCGCATCCGGCGGCGTCCTGCTCGCCGAGGGCACGATTGATCCCGGCGCAAGCGGGCGTTTCGCCGAGGAGATTGCGGTGCGCGGCGAATATGTAAAGACGGTGGCGCTCAATTCTCCCGGCGGTTCGGTGGACGACGCCTTGGCGATTTCGAGCCTGATCCGCGAAAGGAAGCTTGGGACCAGGGTGGCGTCGAGAGCGCTCTGCGCCTCCTCCTGTCCCATCATCTTTGCTGGCGGCGTCAGCCGCATCGCCGACAAGGATGCCATCGTCGGCGTGCACCAGGTCTTCAATGGCGGCAGCGGCCGGCAAACGGCGGATGAAGCGATGTCTGCGGCACAATCCACCACGGCCCGGGTGACCCGCCATCTCGACACGATGGGGATCGGCGCCGGCCTTTGGATCACCGCGCTCGAAACCCCGCCGGACCGGCTCTACTATCTGACATCCGCGGAAATGGCCAAGTTCAAGCTGACATCGCAGCCGCTCGCCACCGCCAGGAAGAAGGACGGGGCAGGATAACCTGCCTTTTCCCGAGGGAATTCGGATTTGACAAAGTTTTGCCAAAGAGCGTCATCCTGGCCGTAGTATGGAGACTGACATGGCCACGATGAACGTATCTTTGCCCGACGCCATGAAGGACTGGGTGGAAGTACAAACGCGGACTGGCCGCTATGCGAACGCCAGTGACGATGTGCGCGATCTCATCCGTAGGGATCAAGAGCGGAATGACAAGATGGCCGCCATGCAGCGCTTAGTCGATGACGGGCTGAAAAGCGGCGCAGGAAATTGCTCACACAGGACGAGCTTTTCTCGGCGGCGCTAGCGCGGGCTGAAATTCCGCGCGACCCTAAGTAATTTCGCTTGGTCGCCGACCAGTGCTTCCCGTGTCATTCCGAGGAAAGCAAGGTCAGGAACCATCGTCTCCCACGGTCGTTGTCTCTTCGAAAGGAGACCGCCATGCCGAAGCAAGATCCTATACCCGCACCTGCCGAAACGCCGAGAGAGCCGCAAGGAATCCCCGGCCGGCCGGATCGCGGCCTTGAGAAGTCCCCCGATCCGCCGGTCAAGAAGCCGGAGGACACCAAAGACCCGACCGACCCGGCGCTTCTGCCGATCGGCGACCCGGCCGGAATGGCCTAGCTGATGCCGCCGATCCGATTGCGGGAGATATAGATGCCTCCTTGAGAGGAGAGATCCGCATGCTGATCCGACGGTTGCCTGAAAAGCCGGTGCCGGGCGCAATCATCGTCAAGCTCTACCGCTACCGCGACGAGATCAGGGGTTATGTACGTCAGGCCGTCGACCCGTCGGAGGACGACGTCATCTTCCCAGGCGAGGAAATGGAGCCGGAAGCCGCCTTCCGGCTTGCAAGGACCCATAGCGAGGGTGAGGCGCCGATCTATGTGGAGCTTGTCGAGGACGTTCAATGGGATCCCAGCTGGGCACATTGATAAGCTAACCTGACCCGTTGACGTGAGAGACGAGTATGCTCGTCTCCCCACTCCCGATCCTATCCGGCAAAGCCTTCGCCACCTGCTTCGTCATGCGTGGGCGAGCGGCAAGGCGACGAAGCGCGTCACGCCGCCCGACTGGATGCGGAGCAGCGCGGCGACTTTGCCTTCCTTGCGGAGCGACACGAGATCGCGGCGGAAGTCGCTTGCGTTCGAAACCGCCTTGCCGCCGACGTCGAGAATGACGTCGCCCGCCTCAAGCCCATGTTGCGCCGCCGCTCCCTTCGGATCGATGGCGACGACGACCATGCCTTTTTCCGAGGCACTGACCACCTTGCTTGCCGGCGCAAGCAGCAGCCCGAAGTCCTGTTCGCTGCTAGGGGCAGCACCGCCACCGCTTGCCGCCTCCACCGGCGCCGGGCGGTCCTCCGGCATTGTGGCGAGTGTCAAGGTGACGTCCTTTGCCGCGCCATCGCGAAGGATGCTCACCGTGACGGAGGTGCCCGGAGCCATCGCGCCCACTTTCTGAGCCAGTTCACGCGGGTCATTGATCGTCGCCCCACCGACCGCCATGATGAGATCGCCGGACCGGATACCAGCCCTGCCGGCCGGACCGGCCGGATCCGCCTCGTCGACGAGCGCGCCCTTAGCCTCCTTCAGGCCGAGGCCTTCGGCGATATCGGGAGTGACCTGCTGCTCCTTGATGCCGAGCCAGCCGCGCGTCACATGGCCCTTGTCCTTCAACTCGGCGATGACGGCTTTTGCCGTGTCGGCCGGGATGTCGAAGCCGATGCCGACTGAGCCGCCGGAGGGCGAGAAGATCGCCGTGTTGACGCCGATCACATCGCCGTTGACGTCGAAGGCCGGCCCGCCGGAATTGCCCCGATTGATCGGCGCATCGATCTGGATGAAGTCGTCATAGGGACCGGCGCCGATGTCGCGGCCTTCGGCCGAAACGATCCCGGCGGTAACCGTGCCGCCGAGGCCATAGGGATTGCCGATCGCGATCACCCAGTTGCCGACACGCGGCCGCTGATCGGCAAAGCGCACATGCGGGAGATCGCGGCCGTCGACCTTGATCAAGGCAAGGTCGGTCTTCGGATCGGTGCCGACGACTTTCGCCTCGTAGCTGCGGCCGTCGCTGGTCATCACCTCGAGGGAATGGGCATGGTCGACGACGTGATTGTTGGTCACCGCATAGCCGTCGGCGGAGATGAAGAAGCCCGAGCCCTCGCCCATGAGGGGACCCTGCCCGTCATCGGGATCGGCAGTGCCATCGTCATCCTGCGCTGCGGCCTGTTGCTGCGCCGCGTCGATCTCGACGCGCACCGAGATGACCGCCGGCTTCACCTGGGCGACGATGTCGGCAAAGTCGCCGGGCTCCGCCGCCGATGGCCGCTGCACGGCATTCGGAGCCGCCCGCACGGTCGAGCTCTGGTTGTGCGTTGCGTGCATGGCAACAGGTTCCGCGACGAGAGCGGCGAGGCTGAGCGCGGAAACGGAGGACAGAGCCGCCAGCACGGCGGTCAAGCGGCCCGCGCGCGAGCCCTTTTGTTCTGAAGAGTTGGCCATGGCGTGTCTCCTTCTAAAATCCGGAGGTTTGATACGCGGCGAGGGTGGATTTACATCAGCTTTCCCAGAACAAATACTGGTCTTCCGGCCGATCCACCGCGCCGTCGCCACCAGATAACGCCACGACAAAAGTCAAAATGTGATATTCGCCTCATTCTTCAGATTAAATTTCATTCATGAAATTATGTTCATCTGCACGCGAATGGCAAATGCCAAGTCGCAGCTGAGATAAACAGTTGTTCCCGAAGAATATCTTTGGAGATTTTAGGAAATGGTCCTGGGGACTCCGGTCCGGGCTGCAGGGCTCGGACCCGACCGGCCAGGCCCTGCACATCACTCCGGCGAGGCGGCAGCAGTATCGACGATCTCGAAGTCGTGGGTGATCGTGGCCGTCTTGGCAAGCATTGCCGATGCGGAGCAGTATTTCTCGATCGACAGCGCAATGGCGCGTTCGACCTTGTTTTCCGCAAGCCCGCGCCCCTTGACCACGAAATGCATGTGGATGCGGGTAAACACGCGCGGATCCTGGTCCGCCCGCTCGGCGCTGAGCTCGACGATACAATCCTCGACCGGCTGGCGGCCCTTTTCGAGAATATGGACGACGTCGAAGGCCGAGCATCCGCCGGTGCCGATCAGCACCAGTTCCATCGGGCTCGGCCCGGGCGTGCTCCCTTCCTGCCCAAAAGCCGTGCCGAGCACGACATTGTGGCCGCTGCCGGACTGGCCGACGAAGGTCCGCCCTTCGACCCATTTGATGCGCGCCTTCATGATCGCCTCCCGTCGCAATATGTCGCTCTTCGTCCGACGTTGATAACCTGAATGATCGCACAAGAACATGCCGCGCCGAGGAGAGCGAGGCATGTTCCCACCAAATTCGCCATCCTACGGAGCAGTATGGCGTGCTACGCCTGCGCCCTGGCTACTCGGCCGGTTGGGCAAGCGGACCTACGGCGCATTCCGCCGTGGTTCCGGCCAAACTCCGCTGACCGAGACCGATGATAGCCACGGTCGCCGCGCTTGCGACAACGGACACCCAGAAGCCGTTCTCAGCCCCGAAACTGTCGACCACCCAGCCTGCGACGAAGGCACCGAGCGCCATGCCGATACCGATGCCGGTCGTCACCCACGTCACCCCTTCCGTCAGCATCGAGGCGGGTACGCGGCGCTCGATCAGGCCGAAGGCCGTGATGAAGGTCGGCGAAATGGCGATGCCGCTGACAAAGACGGCGAGCGCCAGGAGGGGGACAGTGCCGGCCATCAGCAGAGGCCAGGAGGTGACGGCAAGGGCGCTCACGGCGATCAGGAGCTGTCGGTGCAACGGCATCGTTGGGTTGAGGGCGCCGAGGATCAGGCCGAGCACGAAGGACCCGATTGCATAGACGCCGATGACGACGGTTGCCCAATTCGGCTGGCCGAGTTCCTTGGTGATTGCAACGGCGCTCACTTCCGCCGTCGCGAAGGTGGAGCCTACGAATACGAGGGCGAGCGTGATGATCTGAACGGCACGCAGGCGGATCGCCGAGCCTTGCGATGCTTCGACATCCGTACGGCGCAGCCTCGGTTCGGTCGAGCGCTGCATGATGAATGCCAGCGTTCCGAGAGCGAGGAAAATCGTGCTCGCCAGCATGCCCGCCTCGGGGAAGAGAGCGACCCCCAATCCGACCGAGAGCGACGCTCCGGCGATATAGACGAGCTCGTCTGCCGATGATTCAAAGGCAAAAGCGGTGTTCAACTCGGGCCGGTCACGGAAGATCTCGGTCCAACGGGCGCGCAGCAATGCCGGCATGCTGGGCATGGCGGCGGCTAGGAAGGCCGAGACGAAGAGCGCCCAATCGGGCCAATTCTGATTGGCCGCCGCAATGAGGGCGAGGAAGGCAAAGATCGAAATCGTCGTGGTCGGGATGACGACGGCTGTCTGGCCGTAGCGATCCACCATCCGGGAAATATGGGGAGAGATCAGCGCGTTGGTCAGCGCGAAAGTGGCCGACACCGCGCCCGCCAACCAGTATTCTCCGTGCGTCTGCGACAGCATCGCGACGATGCCGATCGGCGCCATGGCGATCGGCAGGCGGGCGAGGAAGCCGGCGGCTGAAAAGCCTTTGGCTCCCGGCGCTCTGAATATCTCTGCATAAGGATTGGACATGAGACGTTCCTTGTAAGGACCCGGTTCACCACTTACATACGTGGCGTACGTCCTTAATTAGTTGCATACGCATCGTATGTCAAATAAAATACGAGACGTATGTAAATAGGAGAGCGCATGCGCAGACCGCGCCACGACATGATTGCCGAAACCCGGGCGAAGCTGATTGCGGCCGCCCGACAGGCCTTTGGGACGGTCGGATATGCCGAGGCCTCCATGGACGATTTCACCGCCGGGGCGGGGCTGACGCGAGGCGCCCTCTATCACCATTTCGGCGACAAGAAGGGGCTGCTGCAAGCCGTCATCGAGGAAATCGACGCCGAGATGACCGCCCGGCTGAATAGCATCTCGGCTGCCGCGCCGAGCCGCTGGCAGGGGTTCATGGACGAGTGTGTCGCGTATATCCAGATGGCGCTCGAGCCGGAAATCCAACGCATCATGTTCCGCGACGGACCGGCGGTCCTCGGAGACATCTCGCAATGGCCAAGCAACAACGGCTGCATCGCCGCTCTCAGCGAAAGCCTGCGCCAACTCAAGGCAGAGGGCGCCATCATCAACATCGACGAGGAGGTGGCGGCACGCCTGATCAATGGCGCCAGCAGCCATGCGGCCCTGTGGATCGCGAATTCCGATGCGCCCGAGGAAACATCTCAAAGAGCTGTGGACGGCTTCCGGGCGCTGCTCGAGGGGCTACGGGTGACTAGGCCGTGAGCGGACCGGCGGCAGTGCCACGCGACCTCTGCGCGTCTGCTAAGATGCGGCACCGGCAGGCGCTCAGCCCTGGAAGAACTTGTAGTATGAGGCGATCTGGGCGGCCGTGTTGGATGAGAGCTTGAGCTTGATGCCGATGCGGTCTCCCCGGCTCCACCGGACAATGCCGGTCAGGAGACCAAGCTCTTGGCTGCGGATCGTAACCTCCTGTCCGGTGCGCGCGCCGATGTCGAAAAAGAGCTGAAAGCATATCCCCTCTTCGGAAAGATCCTTGACGACCCCGTTGCTCGATCCTGTCTTGCAACTGACGTTTCCGGTTATCTGGGTCTGCGTTCTCGCAGAAACACGCTGAACACTGTCCTTGTACGGCATAGCTTCCTCGCGACGTTGTCTTGACTGTTTATCTGTACCTGAAAAACATGAATCAATTTATAATTACAGCAAGGTACTGTATACGTTGGATAGCATCATCCTATACAACACCAGGAATTTGTCAGTATATACTTCCGTCTACGTCCACTCCTGGCTCGGAGACGTCCCGCTACCCTCGCCAATCCTCTCGCCCTCGGCGCTTTTGCAATATAGCGGCAACATAGCCTGCTGGTCAGCGGCGATAGAGCATCCAATCCTTGCGGGCGCTGGTGCCGCCCGTTGAAAAGAAAACGACCTTCTCGCCTGTCGTGTCTGTGGCAGCCTGCAGCGCTTTTTCCGCCTGCCCCACAAGTTCCGCGGCCGTGCTTGCATCATAGGTGGTGCTGCAGCCGAACCGGGCGACGACGGCAGGCATCTTCGCCTGGCGGCTGTCGAAGGCCGCAAGGCAGCTCTTTCGAAGCTGGTCAGCCATCTTCTGGATCTCCGCCTCCGCCGTCGTCCAAACGAGCATGCCGATCTGCGGCCGCTCCAGCCAGGCGGCAAAGTCGGTCGCCTGGACGGCCCGCGTTACGGCAAGGCCGAGGCGCTCCAGAATGGCTTCCTTGATCTTGATGAGTTCCTTGGCTTCGAACGGGTCGAGGACCAGCAGGTTACAGAGAAGAAGCGACACGCCATCAGGACAGGTTTCGCCGCCATAGAGTTCAGCCAGCCTCTTGTTGAAGCCGCGCCGGTTGGCGAGATTGGTGACGAGGTGCGTGAACTTTGTCCGCTCGAACGCCTCCACGTCGCCGGTAATCGCCGCGACGGACGATAACTGGTCCGATACGCGCTCGAGAATCTGCGTGCTCGCCGAGTGCTGCACTTCCGTCATCTGGCGGATCGCCCGAAGCTGCGACCGGATCGTGTTCATGTCGCGCGGATCGGCCGAGGATATCTTGCCGGTCGCCTGGCCAAGCATGCTGGTGTAGTTGGACAGCGAGTTCTGACCAGACAGCAGCGACTCCTTCAGCGTCGTCAATTCGCCCTGCAGGCGATTTGCGGACTGGTCATGGATCGACGTGCCGAAGTGATGCGGCAGGTAGGTCCGTGCCAGCGCATCGAGCTCCTCTTCTGAGATCGGCTTTGCAAGCCGCGCAAATTTTTCGCGAAGTTCCGGGTTGTTGCCGCTGACGATCTCGTACATGAGCTCGTAGTTCACCGGAGATGCGTCGATCTCCAGGCGGTTCAGGGTCGCAAATACATTGTAGAAAAGTTCCTTGCGATTTTGTAGTGCAAGCTGTTTGGACGAACTCACAATTGCCATCATGCAGCGCCTTTCAAAGAAAACGTCGCAGGCGATGCGGCCGTGACGACGTCGAATAGTGAGGCGTGAGGTCAGGACCTTAGAATTTGCGGCGGCAGAATTGTCGTGTCCGACCTCGCATGCATGCGGTTGTATTTGGCGCCAGTGCACCCGGTCGGACAACTCAGAGTAATATTAGCCGATTAAGAATCCGTGAAAGACAGCCCCTCTCGGAGTCTCCTGTCGAGCGTGTTATGGGCGGCTTGCATGATGTCCAGGTCATACAGGTGACCGATGGCCGCGAGTTCGCCCATCAGATCGCCTATGACCAAATCGACGCGCCGAGGCGTTTCCTGCTCATCGCCCATGATGAGCGCCTCGAGCTGATCAAAGGACCCGCCGAGGGCGCGGTAGAGTTCCAGGGACGTAAGCAGGAGTATTCTCTGGCGCTCTTCGAGATCACTCAGCGAGTCTTCTCCAAAGGCAGCCATCAGCCGAACAGCTTTGTTTTGAAATTCGCTCATCAAAATCAACTCGGGTAGAAATCGACAATACCCGCACGAATAACTCCGAAAGTTGAACGCTGATTTAATTTCAGCCAGTCCAGTTCTTGGCTCTGGTGCAGCTGATGCAGGACCTCGTCAAACGGTGTCCGGTGGCGCGAAGAAGCAGTTTAAGTCGTCTTCGGTCGGATGAAGACAGATGTGATAGTCGCCGTCTCCTGACGGGATTTCATCTCCATAGGGGATGAAGAACCAGTGGCTTCTGGTGGCGAGGGGGTGGTCTCCAGGACGGAGCGTGACGGAGAATCCGCGTCTGGCCTTGCTTACATCGGAAGCCGGTATGGCGGCGCAGTCTCCTCCGAGATCGTTGGCCTTGCAACAGGCCGGAGGATAGGCCCAGCCGCCGCCCGCCTGATGGGCGTCGCTCGGCAAGACAAGAACCACCGATAAAAGAGCAATGGCGATGACCGGCACTGATACTGACGTGAAAGGCATCGACGCCGCCCCTTCCACGAAGCTGCTCGGCCTACAGCGGCGAGCATGGGCAGGAATTTCCATAAGCAATGCCTAATTTACCACTCTTTCAGCCTTTAGGCAGCCATGCATTTCCGAGCACGCTCTCCAAGTGGGGCTCCAGGGCACTGCGGCCCGAGGAGCGGCGCTTCTTATCGGGAACTATGCGCCTTGACCTGCGGGCCCTGCGCGGCGGCGGGGCCCGAAGAGGCGGCCTATTGCGCGGCCGCCTCGAGCTCGACCTTGTCGAGAAGAAGCAGCGGGTTCTCGGAAGCCGCGACGAGATCGAACGCGCCAACGCCGTTTTCGGCCTTGGACCTGACCGTCAGGCTGAAGATCCCGGGCTTGGCGATGAAGCGCGACAGCGCGTCGACGGTGCCCTTGAGCTTCGGCTGGTCGGCAGCGAACTGCTGCAACACCGCCGCTGCCATCATCGTGAACATGCCGCGCGCCTGGTCCTCTGTCATGCCGTTTTGCCCGGCATAAAATTTGATGCCTTTGGCCATGCCGCCCTTGTCCTCGAGCTTGAGCTTCACTTCCCGCGCCGTGAGGCCGAAGAGCGCCACCTGGGCCATGACCGGATTGCCAGAGAAGAAGTCCTTGGTGAAGCCCCCCATCAGGCCGGAAAGGGAGAGGCTGCCCACATCCTTGCCGCTGACCGAAATGTCTTCGATCACCAGCGCCTGATTGGGCTCATCCCAGGCCGCTTGTATGTTCGAGGAGAGGACCAGTTCTTCGAAACCCAATTTGCGGAGTTCCGCTAAGGTCTCGTCCTTCGCGTCCTCCGAGAGCGGCACGCTCAGATCCTCGTAGCTGACGCGGACATTGGTCGGAATGCCGTTATAGGGCTTGGTGAGCGCTAGCTCATAATTCTTCAGCGTGAAGCGGATGCGTTCGAGAACGGCGGCGGCAGGCTTATTCGTCTGCTGATCCGCCCCGTCGGCCTGCTCCGTATCAGGCACGAGCCCCTCTTCGGCAAGCGCGTCCGGGTCATCGGTTTCGGCGTAGCCTTCCGCATCGGCGTTGTCCGTGCTCGTCTCGGGGTTGGGCAGGTCGACGTCAATTCCTGCGACGCGGAACGTGCCGAACTCCGGCAAGAGCGTGGTGAAGGGGAAGGTATTGAGCTGTTGCTCGTCCAGCGCAGCCATCTTCTGCAGCGCTTTGAGCGTCGAATCCCACGAAAAGCCGGTAATGCTCGCTTCGGAGAACTTGACGTAGTCGCCGCCCTCGCGCATCGACAGGCCGTTAAGCGCCGCATCGAACGTCCGGCCGTCGAGCCGGACTGCCAGGCGATCGATTGCAAGCTTGATTCTCTCGCCCTTGGTTTCGGCGTTCTCTTCCGGCGCGTCGATCTTGAGTCCAAGCATCTCCATGTCGCCCTTGCCGACCACGTCGGCCAGCGACAGGAGCCGGGCAAAGAAGGCTCGCCGCTCCTCCGGAGCAACCTCATCGGGCTTTGAGACCGATGACAACTTCTCCAGCAATTCAAGAAGCGGCTCGGCCGGCATGCGCATGCTGAACCCGTTGCTGCGCATTTCGTCATAGGCGAAACGCGTCTGGCTGTTCGAGAAGGCGATGGCCTTGACCGAAAGGGGACCGTAGAGCGGCTTTGCCTCCTTGTCCTCTGGCCCCGCCTTTTCCGTATAGAGGCGCGCCATATAGGCCGCGTCGAAGTCCTGTCCCGCCATTGCACCGATCGAACCGGTCATGCGCTCCTGCTTCGTACCTCCAAGCCCGTCGGGGATTTCCATGGCAAATTCAAAGCTGGCGCCGTCGGCTAAGTAGCGCGCGACCCGGCCATTTGCGATGTCGGCGAGGGCCACGTTCCTGTAGACCGTCTTCTGCTCGCTGCCGGCAATCGCCTGGCTGACGGTGACCTCGGGCGCCGAAACGCGTCTCACCGCAAGACCTTCGATGCGCCTCGACAGCGGGGCAGTGCTTTTCCCGCTGACGAGTTCGGCCAGCAATCCAGGATCGAGATTGGCGTCCTCGACGCTTGCATGCGGCACGGAGATCTTGCCCGTTGACGACTGGACGCTGAGGTCGCTTACCTCGAGCATCCCGTTCAGGAAGAGGATCTTGGGTCGTCCGTCGATCGCCGTGACACGGACATTCACGCCGTTGGTGAGCGGCAGCGTCACGTCGCGCAGATGAATGCGTCCCAGGAGATCCACATCGACGGAGGCCGCCGTGCCGCCGCGCGCTGCGACCAGTGCGTTGACCTTCCTCTCGAGCGCGATCTTGCCGCCGATTGCACCCGCCGCAACGATCGCGACAATCGCAACCGCCGCCCAAAGCGCCCTCCGGCGGCCGGTTTCCTTCCCTGCCTGCTCCACGGTTCTTCGTCCTTTCCCGACGCAATCTGATCGACTCCGCTGAGTAGACAGCCGGCGATGGCTTCGCAAGTTTTGCGGTAGTTATATTCACCAGTTTCTTCTATCGGCTGCAGCATTTCGCGCCCCGGAAATACATATTATGACTTTCGCAAAAAGTCCCTTCAGCGACCGATATGAAAGACCGCCGCTCTGGATTCGACGCTATCCTGCGCCGTCGGGTACGGGCGGGGCGCCGATCGACGGTTAGGGTTGGGCGGTTGACTCCCTCTCGATGTCATCATATGACTGCAAATGACATAATATCATTTCATGGAGAAGGTCCTTTGTCGCCAGATGAGATCAAGTCTCGCATCGCTTCGGGGCTATTGTCGTTTCCAGTCACCCACTTCCGAGAAGACTTCAGCCTCAATCTCGAAAGCTATCGCGGCCACGTCGAGTGGCTTGCCGGCTTCGGCGCGGCGGCCCTCTTCGCCGCCGGCGGCACCGGCGAGTTCTTTTCCCTCTCGCCGGAAGAGGTCGGCGATGTCACACGCGCGGCGAAGGAGGCCTCGGGAAACGTGCCGATCATTACCGGCTGCGGCTACGGCACGGCGCTTGCCAGGGAGACGGCCCGCCGTGCCGAAGCGGCGGGAGCCGACGGCCTTCTGCTGCTGCCCCACTATCTCATGGAAGCGCCGCAGGAGGGTATCTACCGGCATGTGAAGGCGGTCTGCGAATCGACCGGGCTGGGGGTGATCATCTACAACCGGGCGAACTCGGTGGCCAATGCCGAAACCGTCGCCCGTCTCGCCGAGGCATGCCCCAATCTCATCGGCTTTAAGGACGGCACCGGCAAGGTCGATCTCGTCCGCCACGTTACCGCCAAGCTCGGCAATCGGCTCTGCTATATCGGCGGCATGCCGACGCACGAGCTCTTTGCCGAAGGCTTCAACGGCGTCGGGGTGACGACCTATTCCTCGGCCGTTTTCAACTTCGTGCCCAAACTGGCACAGCGCTTCTACAAGGCCATGCGTGCCGGCGATCGCGCGACGATGGAAGAGATCCTGCACAGCTTCTTCTTCCCCTTCGCGGCCTTGCGCGACCGCGAGCAGGGCTATCCGGTATCGATCATCAAGGCGGGCGTCGAACTCATCGGCCGGACACCGGGCCCGGTGCGTCCGCCGCTGACCGATCTGAAGCCGAAGGAAAAGGAACTGCTCTGGACGCTGATCGAAAGGGCTGCAGCGTAGAAGCCACGGGTCCTCCGCAGCCGGCGACATGCACCGCCGGCGTGTCCCGCCCGACTCCGTTCGGGTGGGCAACCGTCACTGAAGCGAAGTTTTCGCAGACTTTGCGTTACCGGGCGATCTCAGCACTTCATCGAGGATGAAAGGCAGGAGACCGCCGGCCGCCGCGTCTGCCCCGAACGAGAAACTGCTGCCGTCTTTCCTCAAGATCGTCACCGGCACCGGGCAGCGCGGAGAAATCGTCGCCGGATCCGCCGCAACTTCGACAACGTCTCCCAGCTGGAGCTTCAGCCGGTCGGGACAGAACTCCGCGGGCAATCGCAACGGCAGGATGCCCATGCCGATCAGGTTGAGTCGCGCGGACTTGAAGCCTGCGCCAGGGCTCGTCGATCTCGGCGCCGGTCGGCCAAAGCATGGAGAGGGTGATCTTCCGGCCGTCGGCGGTCGTTCCGATCGGATCGGTCAGAATATCGAGCTTCACCGTACCGGCGCGCGCGAAGGCGACGACCAGCGGCGGAGAGGCAAGAGCGGCTATATCGAATACGCGGTTCATCAACTTCATCGCGCGGAGAGCTCAGCGCGTGCCGGGCCCGCGCACCGGCCATCGCGAAGGGGTATTGCGCACCGACAAGATTATTCAGGCGACAGCTAAAAGCAGCAAGGCGTCCGCCATGTTCACCGTCGAAACATCGATCACCGTGGGCAAAATGGACACATAAATAGGACGGACTTTGGATTGCCCAGCGTAATGAGAATGCCGGACATGAACGCGCTCCGGCCGCTTTGTCGTGGGATTGCGCGCCAGCACTGCACGGCAAGCCAGCTTAGGTAGGCAACCCCGGCTCACTTGATAACGATCAATAGGGTCGTAAACGTTTCAGCGATGCAAGCAAGGCCAGCGAGCGCCGCTGCCAGATAGATGATGTCGCCTATCACCATGCGGGCCGTCATCCAGCCGGCCAGGCGATATCCGGAGCGCAATGACTGCTAACAGCCTCGACCTTCTTCAGGTCTAGAGGCGCTTGCAGCGACAATGCCGTCCTTCGAGGTCAGTCGTCGGTCAAATTGGGCGATTGCGCCAAAGACAAGGAAAACGAGCTCGCCGGCAGTCGCAAGTATCGCCGGTCATTGATGAAAGTTGGGGTTGGCCGGCAATAGCGATCTGAGGTAGACATAGCGTCATGTCATGCCAGACGCAGCTTCTCAGCGCCTCGGAGGCCGCCTTAGGGGAGGACTTTCTCTCCGCTCTCTCGACGGATCTGGACAACTGGGCTCTGTTCCTCGATATCGATGGCACTTTGCTGGACCTCGCCGCAACGCCGGATGCCGTGATCGTTCCGCCTTCGCTGCCAGCGAATCTGGATGCCTTGTCAAGAAAACTCGGCGGTGCCTTGGCGCTCGTGACCGGTCGCGCTCTTGATTATGTCGACCAGCTTTTCTCACTGTCCCATTTTCCCGTCGCCGGGCTTCACGGTGCCGAGCGTCGCGATCCGGACGGCTTCGTACATAAGGCCGCAGCGACGGCGGAGTTCGAGCGGCTGAAGGCCGATCTTGTCGCCGAGACTGCCAACTGGGCGGGAGTTCTAATCGAGGACAAGGGAGCGGCAGTCGCGGCCCATTACCGGCTGGAGCCGGCCAGAAAACTCGAAGTTGAACTGCTGATGGAGCGGGCGTTGATCCGGGCAGGGCCAAACTGGACGATCCAGCACGGCAAGATGGTAATCGAGATCCGTCCGGCCCGCGCCGATAAGGGCCACGCGGTCGCGGCGTTTCTCGGGCAGCGAGCCTTCGCCGGCAGACGCGCGCTGGCGATCGGGGATGATGTGACAGACGAAGCGATGTTTCGAACGGCCAATCGGCTCGGCGGCTATTCGATCCGCATCGGATCGCATTTGCCCGCAAGCGAAGCCCTTGGCTCCATTCGCTCTGCCAATACCCTGCGCGACATCATCGCCGAATTGGCCTCCTAAAATATTTAAGCACCTGACATATTTTCATGCATGAAAGGAATCCGGCATGAGCCGTCTCGTCATTGTGTCCAATCGCGTGCCCGTTCCGGACAAAGGCGGCATTGCCCCGGCGGGCGGGCTGGCGGTCGCGCTGAAAGCCGCCCTCGAAGAGCAAGGCGGCATATGGATGGGCTGGTCGGGAAAATCGGGCGGCGAGCAAGAGCCGGAGCCGCTTGCGCAACTGCAGGAGGGCAATATCAACTATGCTCTGACGGATCTGACCGACACCGATGTCGAGGAATACTACCACGGCTTCGCCAACCGGGTTCTTTGGCCGATCTGCCACTACCGGCTTGATCTTGCCGAATATGGCCGCAAGGAAATGGCCGGATATTTCCGCGTCAACCGCTTCTTCGCACGGCGGTTGGCGCCCCTTGTCAAACCCGATGACGTCATCTGGGTGCACGACTATCACTTGATCCCTCTGGCAGCGGAACTGCGGCAGATGGGCCTGAAGAACCGCATCGGTTTCTTCCTTCACATCCCCTGGCCGCCCGCGGACGTGCTCTTCACCATGCCTGTTCACGAGGAGATCATGCGTGGCCTGTCGCACTATGATGTCGTCGGCTTTCAGACCGATCATGACCTTGAGAACTTCGCCGGCTGTCTTAGGCGGGAAGGCAGTGGCGACGAACTTGGCGGAGGCCGCTTCACTGCCTATGGCCGCTTATTCAAGGGCGGCACTTATGCAATCGGCATCGAGACCGCGGCCTTTGCCGAGTTGGCCGAAAAGGCATCGACCAACAAGACCGTCAGGAAAGCGCGTGAAAGCATCGAACACCGCAGCCTGATCATCGGTGTCGATCGCCTCGATTATTCCAAGGGGATCACGCAGCGCATCGACGCGTTTGAGCGGTTCATCCTGGCCAATCCGGCACAGCAGGGTCGTGTCACCTATCTACAGATCACGCCGAAGTCCCGCTCCGAAGTTCCCGAGTATGAAGCCATGCAGCGTACTGTTGCCGAACAGGCCGGCAGGGTGAACGGTGCTCTCGGCGCCGTTGATTGGGTGCCCATACGCTATATCAACCGCTCGGTGGGCCGGCATATTCTGGCCGGACTTTACCGGCTTGGCAAAGTCGGGCTGGTGACGCCCCTTCGGGACGGGATGAACCTCGTTGCCAAGGAATATGTGGCCGCGCAGGATCTCGACGATCCTGGCGTCCTTGTACTTTCGCGTTTCGCCGGAGCTGCCCGCGAGCTAAGGGGAGCGTTGCTCGTCAACCCATACGACATAGAGGGCACCGCCAACGCCATCGCGCGCGCGCTCAGCATGCCGCTAGAAGAGCGGAAGGAGCGCTGGAAGACGATGATGGATCACCTGCTGGAGCACGACGTCTCGCGCTGGTGCCGGGATTTTCTCAATGATCTGACCACCCTGGATCAGTCCGGTTGAGGCTCCTTTGCCAAACACCATCGATGCGCCCCATGGTGTCAGGTGGATCCGGCGACCGGCTATGTGATCTCGCCCGTGCATACCGCGGCAGTCCACCTGAAGCGGCGGAAGATAGCGGCCGGAACGTCGATGCTATTCTTGTGGTTCGGCGATCATCACATGAAAGCAGGAGGGGACCATGAGCGCTTCCGGCGTTGCCGTCTTCGATAAGACGCTTCAGATCACCAATGTCCGGCTCTATGAAATCATGGAACATCAGGGGCCGGACCGTCAGCGTGCATGGCATATCTTGAGTGCCGTTCTTCACAGCGTGCGCGATCGCCTGCCCGCCGACCTTGCAGCCCGTCTTTCGGCACAGTTGCCGTCACTGGTACGGGGTGCCTATTACGATCAATGCGAGCCTTCCAAACGGCCGGCGCACCAGCGTCGGGTCGAGAATGTGGCGGCGATGGCCTTGTTGTGGGCGGGCAGAGCTCAGCTGCAAATACGAAGTCACACGTGGGCTGAAGAAGGGCCTCGGTTTGGGCATGTAGGTCACCTGCGAGGAGAACAGGGGGAGGGCGTCGGAGCGTTTCAACTATGCAGGCATGGTGGAGACGACCCATCGACACACCTCGCGCGATCAGATCAATCTGTGTTGAAGCGATTTTTTGCCCATCCGCCACACGATGATTTCGAGGCGTACTGACGAAAGCGATTTTCGGTAAGGCCGGCGTACGCGAAGCCGCCTCTGCCGGATCTACACAGAGTCCGAGTTTGAAAGCGACCGCGCCGCGGACCGCCTCCAGTCGAGCAAGGACGGCGGCATTGCCATCGATTTCCGGCTTGAGTTCCGTGCCGCTGAGCCCGACATCCGCTGCTCGCACGAACGCCATCACCATCGCTGCATCGATTATGCTGGTTTCGATCGGCCCTGGCGGCCGACCGGTCACCGATCGACTAAGCGGCCGCCGTCAATGGCAATCTGGTTCTGACACCGTCCGAAGATGGTCTCCGCGCGCTCAGTGAGGACTCCGCAAAAATGGTCGATGACGGCCTTCTGCTTGGAGATTCTGAATAGATTGATCAACTGATCGAGCGATGCGCGCTCATTCAGGAGCGCGCGAACAAGCACGGCACGACAAAGTAGCCGATGGCCAGCCGAGAGGCTTCACCTGGGCTCAATGCTTGCGATCGCCTTTGTCACCCTGGCCCGGTTTGGTTTCATGTTTGGCATCGTGCCGGGCGTCGGCCGCCAGCGACCGCGAGACGTCGTCGCTCTCCTTGAACTTGCCCTCCTTGTCGCGACGGACATAGCGTTTGTCGGTTCCGGTATCGATCAGTTTGCGCTTGCTCACGACGAGACTCCCTTGCGGTTGTTCCTCCAAGAAAACGCGCGTGGCCCCGAAAAGATGCACCGAATCAGGACTCTAGTGGGACTCGCAAAACGAGCACGCGATCGCAGCCAAGTTATTGAAAAATGATTCGTTTCGACTCGGAACGATTCGCCGCTGATTCGCTTGAATCGCTTGAGTTGCGTCGGGATTATCAGGGTCATGGTTGGTCCAAGAGCGAATTGGAAAGGCTATATCAAGTTCGGAGAAGTGACCTGTCCGGTGGCGCTTTATACGGCCGCATGCGCGCCTGCTGGAGATAATCGCGGCCGAGAAGAAGGCGTCGAAGCCGCAGAAGGGCAAGAGCAAGGTGGCACCTTCGTCGTCGCCGAGCAATGTCGTCAACATCATGGACGCTTTGCGGAAGTCAGTCGCGACTGAGAAACGGGTGACCAAATGAGCCGTCGTGCCAAACCTTTGCTGCAGGACGATTCCGTCGCTAAGTCCAAACCGGCCCGGCCGCGCAATCCGGCACAACCCAATCTTCCGTTCGACCCGATGCCCCAGCGCATCGAGCCCTGCCTGGCGCTCCTGAAGCCGGTCCCGCCGAAAGGCCCGGATTGGGTGTTCGAGGTGAAGTGGGACGGCTATCGCCTGGCAATCCATATCGAGCCGAAAGGTGTCAGGATCATCACTCGCGGCGGCCACGACTGGACGCATCGTTTCCCGGCAATCGCCGAGGCCGCCAGCAAGCTCGGTGTCGGGACCGCCATCCTCGATGGCGAGGCCGTCGTGCTCGATGAGGAAGGACGGTCCGATTTCGGGGCGCTGCAGCGCTCGCTCGGCGGACGCGGCGGCAAGCGTTCATCGACGGAGTCGGTGTGTTTTGCTTTCGACCTTCTCTATTTCGATGGCCACGACCTGACAGGAACAGAACTCTCCGTGCGCCGGCATCTGCTCGAAGACTTTCTTGACGGCTCCGCCGGCGCGATCCAGTTGTCCGAGGAAGTGTTCGGGGATGGCGCCGCACTTCTCGAGAAGGCTTGCTCCATGGGCCTCGAGGGCATCATCGCCAAGCATCGGGATCGGCCCTATCGCTCCGGTCGCACCGGCGACTGGTTGAAGATCAAATGCGTCCAGAGCGAAAGCTTCATGATCGTCGGCTACGAGCAGTCGCTGACTGCCCGCGGCGGGCTTGGCAGCCTTCTTCTCGCCGGCCGCAAAGGTCATGACTGGGTTTATGTCGGCTCGGTCGGAACCGGGTTTAATACGAAGGACGCAGCATACCTGCGCGCCACTCTCGACAGGCTCAAGACCAAACGGCCGGCGGTGCCGCTCAAGGGCAAGAACCTGATCTTCGCGCAGCCGACCTTGATTGCGGAGATCGAGTTTCGCGGCTGGACCCATGACGGGAGCCTGCGCCACGCATCCTACAAGGGCCTTCGCGAGGTTCAGGACAATGCCGCGGTGTTTGACATGAGCGAGCGAGTCTGAAAGGCAGGGTGGCGAGCCGACCGCGGATGACCGCTACCAGAGCTCCTCCTCGACCGCCTCTTTGATAGCGCCGACGATATAATTGACGAGCCCGCCGCCGGCCGCTTCCACCAGCATGTCGCGACTGATGCCCTCCTTCTCCGCATCAGCGAGAAGATCCTCGACCAGCCTCGACGCGTCGCTCTGCTGCGTGCCGCTGTCGATATGCTCCGATTTCCAGCGTTCAAGGAATTGTTCAGGCTTCATAGCTTGGACCTCCTGACGAAGCGAACCCTTACGGAGGAAAATGGTTCTACGTATGACGTCATCGAGATTTGAAAAGCGGCCCGATGAAAGAACAGGGCGCTCGACCCTTTCGGGGAGCGCCCTGTCGGACCCGGACGACCGCGCGGCAGAACAGTTGCTCGCAAAAGCGGTCATCGATACGGGTGGTGAGCGATAGATGATCACCGGCTGCCCGCATTTCAAGGTCCGTCGACGCGCTGGAGTTCGAAGAAGTAGATCCGATCGTCACCATTGATCGTCATCGCGCCAATGATCCTGTCCACATCTATCCGTCGGAAATGATCGACAATGGGTTGATGGTCATAGACCAAGGCCGCGCTCTCGACGCCGCCAAACACCATCGTCTTCAAGGAGGCGACCGGGGCCCTCGCCCGCAGCCGGCGCTGGAGATAGGAAAACAGGTTGCTTGCCACGCGCATTCTGCCGACCTCGTGAAAACGTAACGCCAGCCGAAGCGGGATCCATTTCGGATCAATCGCGACCGGTCGCCGGTCTCCCGATCGAAACAGCAAGGCATCGGCGCGCATGTCCGGCGTGAACCGTTTGCCGAACCAGCCGAGATTTTCGAGCACACCGTCGAATGGATGCCCCGTCGGGATGCCGTGTCCTTTCCAAAGCCCGGCCAGTTCGCGCGTCTCGACGGGAGGCAGGCTCCGGAAGACCTCAAGCGCGGTTTGCTGATTTTTCACCGGGAGCATTCCTTCTTGTCGTTGCGCTCTCTGGCCCGTCGCCTTGATTTGGCGTTGCGCCGCGCCACGCGCAGTTCCTCCAGATCAGGCATCCACCAACCCCGTTCGAGCTCGCGCTCGTTCGGCGGCGTTCGTGCGGGCCAGGTCGTCACCAGTTCTTCGAGCGAGCCCGATCGCCACGACGTCCACACATATTCCTCGCCATCTTCGGCGGGGAAGTAGAACGTGCTGATCGTCGCCGGGTCGGCCAGCTCGCCGTCAGTGCCGATGAAGAAAACGACGCCGACATGCGTGCCGACGGCGCGGTCAAAGGGCGGAGCATAATCGGCAGGAACGGGATAGCGTTTCCGACGGCGCTCCTTCATCCTCGCCTTGGATGCCTCGTCTTCTTGCGTTCCCTTGATCGTTTCGCGCCGTGCCTGCCGTGCTTCCGGCTCACTGCGCTCCGCCGCCGCCTCGATCGTGGGCCATCGCTTCCGGAGTTCATTGAACGAGCGGTAAGGGACGGTCCATAGCCGGCGATCGGCGTCCCAGCGTGCATACGGAATTTCCCGGATCTCGTTGACGACCGTCCGTGAATAGGGCGTCTGGATCTGTAACGTGGCGGTCGTCGCCTCGAGATAGCGGCTTTCGATCGGATCGAAGGCGAACGCGTCCCTGCCCTTCTCATCAGCGAATCTATCGGCCTCCGCCTCCATCTCGGCCAGCCAGCGGCTGATGCGCTTTTCGGCGGTGCGGCCCGGAACGAACCAGGCATTCAGCCTGTCGCTCCAGCGCGCCCGCGGGAACGCCTCCCGAAACCGTGCCACCGTTATTCGGTCATGCGGCAGGTCGGTCGTCGCACCCACACGGGCGGGCCTGGAAGGCTGGTCTTTCGTTTCTTCATCCATCGGTCATGACCCGGGCGGCACCTAGTGCTCACGCGGCCCGTCTGGATTTTCCAAGGCGCTTGATCGCCTGTTCGAGCGGCCGCTCGCCATCACAATAGTCCTGCCAGGCAGTGGTTTTCGCAAGCAGCGCAGGCACGGTGCGAACGGTAAAGCGCTTCGGGTCGAGATCGGACTTCACCTGTGTCCAGTTGAGCGGCATCGAGACAGTGGCGCCGGGCCGCGCGCGCGGCGACAGCGGCGCCACGGCGGTCGCCATGCGATCGTTGCGGAGATAGTCGAGAAAGATCCTCCCACTCCTGAGGCTCTTGCTCATCTTGATGAGATAAAGATCGGGATTATCGCGCGCCATTTGCTCGCAAACGTCATGCGCGAAACCCTTGGCCTCCGTCCACGACAGAGGCTTGCGCTTATTCACAGTGAATGGCGTGACGACATGCAATCCCTTGCCGCCTGTGGTTTTGCAGAAGCTGACGAGGCCGAGCGCGTCGAGGCGAACGCGCATCTCGCGCGCGGCCGCGGTCACAGCAGCAAACGGGACGTCGGGACCAGGATCGAGATCGAACACCAGACGACCAGGCACTTCCGGCTTGCCGGGCTCGCAGTTCCACGGATGCAATTCGATACCGCCGATCTGGGCGATCGCCGCGAGCCCCTCGATCCGGTCGATCTGAAGGTAGGGCTTCTTGTCGCCGAAGACTTTCACCAGCTCGAGCAGGTTGGACGTGCCGGGCATCGCATGTCGCTGAAAAAATTGCTCGCCGCCAATGCCGTCCGGCGCCCGAATGATCGAGCAGGGCCTGCCCCTGATATGCTCGATGAGCCAGGTGCCGACAGCTTCATGATAGCGGGCAAGGTCCTCCTTTGTGACCGGTTCGCCATCGCCGGCGTCCGACCAGAGCGCCTTGTCGGGACTGGAGATGAGGACGCCCATCACCTCTGCCTTCGCGCCTTTGCGGCGGACAGCCCTCGTCTTTGCGCTCGGCGCCGGCTCGGGTGTGTCTGTCTTGGTGGGTGTTGCCGGCCGTTCGGTGTCGACCTCCGCGGCTGGCTTGTCTTCGCGCAGACCCTTGAAGGCTGCCTGACGAACTAGGCCGTCGGCCGTCCAGTCGGCGAACTCGATCTCGGCAACGAGCTCCGGTTTCAGCCAGGTGACTTCCTTCTCCTTTTTCGGCGCACCGATCCCGGTGAAGGGTGACTTCGATGTTTCCAACGCCTTCAGCTTGGGGACGAACCGCTCGACCTTCGCGGCGCCGAAGCCCGTGCCGACCCGGCCGACGTAGACGAAGTGATCGCCGCGGTGAACGCCGACCAGAAGAGATCGAAACTTGCCGTTGGTCCTGGCATAGCCACCGATCACCACCTCATGACCAGCCCGGCATTTCGACTTTGCCCAGGTATCGGTGCGGCCCGACTGATAGGGCGCATCCATCTGCTTGGAGACGATACCTTCGAGCGACAGCTTGCAGGCGGAGCGCAGCACCGCGTCACCGCCGGATTCGAAGTGTTCGACGTAGCGGATATGCGGATCATCGCTCCCGGCAGCGAGGAAGTCTTCGAGCCGCTTCTTCCGCTCGATCAATCGCATCGACCTCAAGTCCTCGCCGCCACCGAAGAGCAGGTCGAAGGCGAAGTAGACAAGGTTAGCGGTCTTGCCTTCCGAGAGCGCGGCCTGGAGTGCTGCGAAATCGGGTGCACCATTGTCGTCCAGGGCGCAGATTTCGCCATCGATGATGCAATCGGGCAATTCGGATGCAGCATCGGCGATCTCTGGATATTTCGCGGTCCAGTCGAGACCCTTGCGCGTCTTCAGCGTCACCTTGCCCTGGGCGACGCGCATCTGGATCCGATAACCGTCGAACTTGATCTCATGCAGCCAGTCGTCGCCGGCCGGCGGCCGCGCAAGCGTCTCGCAGAGCTGCGGCGCGACGAAGCCCGGCAGGTCGACTGTCGTGGAAGTCGCGATATTCTTGCGCGATCTCTTCTTGCGCTCGTCAGCCGCCAGACCGTGCTTGCTGTCCCAGACGGCATCCGCTTCTACATCCGCATTCGCCATCATGAACGGTCGTGGCTTGCGGCCCTTGCCTTCCGCGATCTGCTCCATGCCGCGGCCGGAGGCGACGGAAGTCGCGTTCTCCTCGAGGATCGCCGCGCCGTTCTCCTCAACCGAATGTTCGTCACGATGCTTGATCAGCAGCCAGTTGGTCCGTTTGCCGCCATCGCGATCGTTGCGCATCCGAACTAGGACGAAGCTGCCATGCAGCCGCTTGCCAAGAAGCGTGAACTTGAAGTCGCCCTTCCTCAGGGCCTCTTCAGGTGACTTCCTACCCTCCGGCTCCCAGTAGCCGCGATCCCATAGCATGACCGTGCCGCCGCCATATTGACCCTTGGGGATCGTGCCTTCGAAGTCGCCGTAGTCGAGCGGGTGATCCTCGATCTCGACAGCGAGCCGCTTGTCACTAGGATCGAGCGATGGCCCCCTGGTCACTGCCCAGGATTTGAACACGCCGTCGAGCTCGAGCCTGAGGTCATAGTGAAGCCGCGTGGCGTCGTGCTTCTGGATCACGAAGCGGCGGCGGTTCGATGGCTTGACCTGCGCCTTACCGCTCGGTTCGCTGGTCTTCTTGAAATCGCGTTTGGCGCGGTATTTCGAAAGATTGTCAGCCATTGGTTTCGCGGACCCTTCCAGTCGTACGAGGAGCGGCGCCGGCGTCTGCCTCCCGATCGTCGATGTTCACAGATGACAACGCGGCCGGCGGTCCGTAGTTTCGCGGGGCGCGCGTGGGTCAGGTCGGTCGAACAGTTGATATCGCGGTAAAGGCTGGTATGTTCCCTATTTGTTTCGGCGCAGATCCTCCGGTAATGCGCCGATCCCCTCGCCATCGCTGAAGCCGTCATGAACGACATAAGCCCCACCCCCATTCGCAAAATCGTCCATGTGGACCTGGATGCTTTTTATGCGTCGGTCGAGCAGCGCGATAACCCCGATTTACGCGGAAAGCCTATAGCCGTCGGAGGCTCCGCCGCGCGTGGCGTGGTCGCTGCGGCGAGCTACGAGGCGCGCGCCTATGGCGTTCATTCGGCAATGCCGTCGGTCACCGCCAAGCGAAAGTGCCCGGACCTGATTTTCGTGCCGCCGCGCTTCGACGTCTACAAGGCGGTGTCCCAGCAGATACGGGAGATCTTTGCGGAATACACGCCGATGATCGAGCCGCTATCGCTTGACGAGGCTTATCTTGATGTTACCGAGAACCTGAAAGGCATGGACATCGCCACCGAGATCGCGCTGGAGATCCGTGCCAAGATCAAGGCCGTCACCGGCCTCAACGCGTCGGCCGGCATCTCCTACAACAAGTTCCTCGCCAAGATGGCAAGCGACCTCAACAAACCCAACGGCCAGGCAGTGATCACGCCGAAGAACGGACCGGCCTTCGTCGAGGCCCTCCCCGTCAAGAAATTCCATGGGGTCGGGCCGGCGACTGCGGAGCGCATGCGGAAATATGGCATCGAGACCGGACTCGATCTCAAGGAGAAGACGCTTGAATTCCTGGTGGAGCATTTCGGGAAGTCGGGTCCGTATTTCTATGGCATCGCCCGCGGCATCGATGAGCGCCAGGTGAAGCCCAACCGGATCCGCAAGTCCGTGGGCGCGGAGGATACCTTCGTCGAGGACATCAATGATCTCGATCTGGCGACCGCGGAACTGAAACCGCTCGCAGAGAAGGTCTGGCGCTATTGCGAGGCGCAAGGCATCAGCGGCAAGACGGTCACCGTGAAAATCAAATACTCGGACTTCACCTTGGCGACGCGGAGCCGGACCGGGTCAGTAGCGTTTGCGGGCATTCCTGAAATCCTTGCTGCGGCGTCGGACCTCTTGGCAACCGTCTATCCATTCAAGCGACCTGTGAGGCTGCTCGGTGTCGCGCTTTCAACGCTGACGGCCTCCGAAATCAGTGATGCGCAATCACAGTCCCAACTTGACCTCGGACTCTGACGGGCATCGGCCCGAAATAAAAAAGCCTGCCGCGGGAGGAGGTGCGGCAGGCTTTCCTAAAAGAACCGAGCAGCGACTTGGGAGGAGGAGTGCCGCTGTTCCAACAGACGTCCTACTGGGAGGAGGAGTGGGCCGTCTGAAATTCGAAGCGTTGCGGGAGGGAGCATCGCTTCGATGAAAATGATCATACTGCGACAAGCGCCGTCCGCCAGAGTTTATGCCGTGCAGGTATGCATCAGCCGCAACAGTCTTTGGGACACATGCGTTACAGCCATCAGGCCCTAACCGATCGAAAGCAGTGAGGTACTTGGTTGGTGGGTCTGCCTCAGGGTATCGATAGATTTCGGACCTGAGATACCGCAGTTCGCCTTCCAGTTCCGGTTCATTGACCTCGATCCACCAGGATTTCGGGCGCACGTCGCTCCCGTCCGACCACCGGTAACCGCGGGCCTTGAGGTGATCCTTCATGTCGAAGGGGCTGTTCTCGGCAAAAATGCGCACCCGTGAGCGCTGACTTGTGCTGTAGAGCTCCGCAAATGCTGTCGTGGAGTGGGAAGCTGTTTCCCGAGCGAGTGCTTCCAGCGGAGCAAAGCAGTCGTCGACCGCTCCATGGCCATCATGAAAGAAGCGAGCCTGGCCAAGCAGTTAGCCGAGTTTCGCTCCCTCGAATCCACGTGAGGACCAGTCGATCTCGGAGTTGGAACAGGCCTATGCCTTGCCTGAAAAAGTCGACGAAAAAGCATCGCAAAACGGGCGGTCAAACCCGCGTTATGAGCGATGACCAGGTCGGCGGGGCGATTAGCGTTCCCAATGCCCTCATGTCGATGAGCTGTCCGGCCACCATCTCATCGGTGATGCCTGTCAGCCTGGTGATTTCGCCAGGAATGGAAATGCTCGGCTGCCGCAAACCACCATAGAGGCCAGTGACGTCGCCGATGTTGCCACGCTCGTCAAACGTGAAGGCAATTGCCCCTATTTCGATGATCTCATCCTTGCGATGGTTGAGCCGGGTTGTTTCGGTGTCGAGGATGACGCCCTTCAGCGGAAATTCAGGCCGAACGCTTGTGATGACCGGGCGGGGTTCGAGTTCCTCAGAATGCGATACCGCCCTGTAGAGATCAAATGGGCTGCCATTGCCTCTTCAACCGCTGCCGGCGGTGTGGATCGCTTATGATGCAGCGCCCGCGCAGCCTTCTCGGGTCGAGCGACAACATCGTCGGAAAACATATCGATTTGTGCAGTCATTCTTGCAGTCTTGAGCGCCGAAAGGTACGGACGTATCACGCACGCGCACTCAAGTCATGTTCAGCTCGACAGCGCCGAATCCAATCCAGCACTCTAGATCGGAAACGCATAGGACTCTTCTGATGTCTCCATGATATACGCAGAGGGCAAAGAAGCCCAGAGGGAGGGGTCCCCGATAGCTGGAGAGAAGCGGTTAACGCCGCTCTGAAACAAGAGACCAACCCATCCAGTCGAATGAGAAGTTCGTCCGCGGCAGAGGAGGAGAAAACATGCCAGGCAAGAAAATTCTCATGCTTACCGGTGATTTCACCGAAGAATACGAAATCTTCGTCTTCCAGCAGGCCATGGAGGCCGTCGGTCATACCGTCCATATCGTCTGCCCGGACAAGAAGGCCGGCGACATCCTGCGCACGTCCCTGCACGACTTCGAAGGCGACCAGACCTACACCGAGAAACTCGGCCATAATGTCGTCATTAACAAAACATTCGCGGAAGCAGAAACTCAACTCGACGAGTATCACGCCGTTTACTGCGCCGGCGGCCGTGGTCCGGAATACATCCGCACAGACAAACGCGTGCAGGCG
The DNA here is from genome assembly GCF_002531875.1 of Sinorhizobium sp. FG01. NCBI lineage: Bacteria > Pseudomonadati > Pseudomonadota > Alphaproteobacteria > Hyphomicrobiales > Rhizobiaceae > Sinorhizobium > Sinorhizobium sp. FG01. Next base: position 51,716 of record NZ_NWTB01000006.1, on the reverse strand, counting down.
ATCGTGCGGCACTTCCACGAAAAGCAGAAGCCGATCTTTACGATCTGCCACGGCGTGCAAATTCTGATTGCCGTCGACGGTGTCGTGCGCGGCAGGAAGGTCGGCGCTCTCGGCGCCTGCGAGCCGGAAGTTACGCTGGCCGGCGGCACCTATATCGACCTCTCCCCCACCGAAGCCTATGTCGACGGCACGATGGTATCGGCAAAGGGCTGGACGGCCCTTGCTGCCTTCATGCGGGAGTGCCTTAAGGTTCTCGGCACCGAAATCTACCACAATAAATAAGACTGCGAGCCCGGCACACGATCGTGCCGGGCTTCGTCTTGCCGCGGGAGGTTGCCCGCCCGCTATGCCGCCCCGTGATTCCAGCCGCGCCCTCTGTTGCCGAACATCTCGTATCCGTCACTCGTGACGGCGAGCGTATCCTCGAGCTTGATGAAACCGCGCTTCGGGTGAAGCATCGTCGTCTCGACGGAAATGACCATGCCTGCCTCCAGAGGCCGATCCGCGTCCACGCCTTCATAGGCGACCGGGTGGTTGGTCATCAGGAAGGGTGCTTCGTGGCTGATGAGACCCATGCCGTGGCAGAAGAAGTCGGTAAAAGAGGCCGAAGGCAAGCTTTTCAAAACCGCTTCGGCCGCAGCGATCATCTCGCGGCCGAAAGCGCCGGCCCTGATCCTGGCGAAGGCGGCCTGCTGGATCGCCTCCACTTCAGCCAGCAGGTCCTCAAGCTCTGAATCGGGCTCGCCGAGAACGCCCATGCGGCAAAGGTCACCGATATAGCCGTGATAGTTGCCACCGGAATCGATTGAAAGCACCTCGCCCTTCGCCCACGCCTGCGGCGAGGCGGCGCGGTTGTGACTGGCGCCGAGGGTCAGCAGGCAATATTCGAAGTGGAGCCCGCGATTGGTCTCCTCCCGCCTGAGGCGTTCGATGATCTCGCCCTTCGTGGATCCCTCCCGTGCCGCCGCGATGGTAGCGAGCATGGAATCGGTTATCAGTTCGGAGGCAAGCTTGAGTTTTTGAAGCTCCTGCGGTGTCTTGATTGCGCGTAGTCGCTCCAGCGTATACGTCGCATCCACGAAGCGCGCTTCTTCTAGGCGAGAAGCCAACAGGTCCCGCGCATCGGAAGGCAGGAACGGCGGCTCGATGCCGATGCGAGCACCCGCCTTGCCGATCTTCTCCAGGTGCTCGACGGCAAGTTCTGCCGCATCGAGCGTGCCCCAGGTCGCCGTAAGCACGTTGGGTGTCCAGAAGGGCTTGTTCTGGTGTTCTCCCCCTTCCATGCGGTTGCCAACATAGGCTGAGTGGTCGGGTGAGCCCTTCTCATAAACGACGATCGGCAGATAACGGCTGTGGCCGATCGCATCCATTGCGGCGAAGAAGATGAACTTGTAGCCACCGAGCAGGTACTGCGTATTGTGCTTGGAGGTGGCGAGCAGCACGTCGATGCCCGCCTCCTCCATAAGCCTGTCGAGTTTAGCCGCATCGAAAGGCGGTTCCACCGCCCGCGCTTCGCTTGGACTGATGTTCACGGTTTTCTCCTAAAAGCCGTTGCCGCGCGCCTCAGGCACCAGCCGGGATTAATCGGAAATCCGGCAGGCCGCGAAGCGCACGCTCGGGGCCGGCCGGCGAATAGACGACAAACAGTTGCATCGGCCCGGGTCCCGTGTTCTTCGTCGAGTGGTACCGGCTTTCCGGTACATAGACCGTGCAACCCGGCCCGACCTTCTGCGTCACCGGATTGCCGTTCTCGTCCTCCACCATTTGTTCGCCCTCGCCCGAGATGACGAAGATGATCTCCTCAGAGCCGGGATGATTGTGACGCGCATGCCCCTCACCGCTCGGCAAGTCCACCACACCACCCGAGAAGCGCTCGGCCCCGTTCACCTCCGGCGCGACCGTCAGTGCGAGGCGGCCCCAGTCGAAGCCGAAGCTGTCGACATCCTTCGGATAGAGAAAATATTTGTCCTTCGCCATGCCGCGGCCTCCTCCCGCATCTTGCTCGCTTCAGACCACCGTACTGATGGCAAGCGCCTTGAAGTCTTCCGTCTGCTTGCGGATCGCCACCTCGGCCGGCAGGCGTTCCATGGAACTTGCGCCATAAAAGCCATTGCAGGCTGGGCAACGATCCAGGATGTAGCGTGCATCCTCCGGCATCGAAATCGGTCCCCCGTGGCAAAGCACGATGACGTCCTTCCGTACCGAACGTGCGGCCGCCGCTATCGCGTCGATTTCGCTCACGCAGTCGTCGAGCGACACCGCGGACGTGGCGCCGATCGCGCCTCCCGTAGTAACGCCCATATGAGCGACGATGATGTCTGCACCGGCCTTGGTCATCGCAATCGCTTCTTCCTCGTTGAAGACATAGGGCGTCGTCAGCAGGTCGAGCCGGTGGGCTTCGGCGATCATGTCCACCTCGAGACCGTAGCCCATGCCGGTCTCCTCGAAGCTCTGCCGGATCCGCCCGTCGAAGAGGCCAATGGTCGGGAAATTCTGTACGCCGGAAAAGCCCATAGCTTTTAGGTTCGCGAGAAACTGCGGCATGAACACGAATGGGTCGGTGCCATTTACGCCGGCGAGTACCGGTGTCGCCTTCACGACCGGCAGCACCTCCAGGGCCATATCCTTGACGATCTCATTGGCGTTTCCATAGGCGAGCAGACCGGCCGCCGAACCGCGGCCCGCCATGCGGTAACGGCCGGAGTTATAGATGATGATGAGGTCGATGCCGCCCGCCTCCTCGGCCTTGGCCGAAATCCCTGTGCCGGCCCCGCCGCCGATGATCGGCTTGCCGGCGGCGATCATGCCGTGGAACTTTTCAAGAATGGTCTTGCGGGGGATTGCTGGCATCGGCGTCTCTTTCAGGGGTTGGCGATGTCTCGGTAGGCGGCGACTGCGGCCTCGGCGAACTGCGGATCGTTGATGTGGAGCGGAAGCCATTCGATGCGGCGCGCGTCGGTTGTTTCGACGGTGGCTTCCAGTGCCTCGAAAAGCGCCGCATCCGCCGCAGGATCGAAGAAGGCGCCGCCCTCAATATCGAGCGCCGACACGCCTCTCTCCGGGATCAGGAACCGGAGTGGGCCCTTGCAGAGGTTCAGCTTTGCGCCAATCCACCTTCCGATCGCGGCGCACTCCTCCGCCGTTGTGCGCATGAGCGTGACGTTGGGGTTGTGGCGGTAGAAGATCCGGCCGGCATAACGCTTCGGCACCGTGTCGGGTGCCCAGAAATTCACCATATCCAATGCTCCGACCGAACCGACATAGGGCAATTCGGTGCGCGCAATTGCGCCGAAACGATCCTCCGTAGCCGGCAGCACGCCACCGAAGAGAAGATCGCAGACCTCCGTGGTGGTGATGTCGAGCACACCCGAAAGAAGACCGCTGTCTGCAAGCTTCTCCATCGCGCGTCCGCCGGTGCCAGTGGCGTGAAAGACAACACAGTCATGGTCGGCCCTCAGTCGTTCGACCATGGCAGTCACACAGGGCGTCGTCACACCGAACATGGTAAGGCCGAGAGCTGGCTTCGAGGCCGTTTCCTTTGCTGGCCGGTTAGCCATGGCGGTAATCGCTTCGGCCGCGTTGTGCAGGATCGTGCGGCTCACACGGTTGAGCCCAGCCATATCGGTAATCGACGGCATCATGATGATGTCAGAGACGTCGACATAAGGTGCCACGTTACCGGAAGCGAGCGTCGAAACCATGACCTTCGGCAGCCCGAGCGGCAACCTGCGCATGCCGGCAGCAATGATCGACGTCCCGCCGCCGCCACCGATCCCCACCACGCCGGCGACGTCGCCCCGCGTGGGAAGAAAACGCGCGAACGCCTCGCTCATCGCGGCGACCGCGGTCCCGCGGTCGTCGCCCGAAAGCACCGCGGCGGGACCGTCCGGATGCACGGACGCCACGGTTTCGGCGGAGATATCGACCGCAATCGTGGGACGACGCGTGCCGACATCGACCAGAACAGGCCGCCCGCCCGCCGCCTCGATGCAGGAAGCAAGATAACCGAGCTCCTCCCCCTTCGTATCGGCCGTGCCGACGACGTAGATTTGCTTCATCTCTCCTCCCCGGCGGCCCTGGCCCTCCCTAGCACTTGCCGCCTCATGCCGGCCGGTTCGCCGGCTCTTGCAAATTTATGAGATGCGCGTATCATAAAGACATGGATATCTCACGTCAACAGAGTGAATCCCCCTTGCGCAGCGAGCGCGGTCCCCGGGCCCGCACACGCAAACTCATGCTGGAAACCGCGACGCGGCTGATGCAGTCCGGCATCACGCCCTCGGTGAGCGAGGTCGCGGAAGCCGCCGAAGTTTCGCGCGCCACCGCGTATCGTTATTTTCCGAGCCAGGCGGCGCTGGTTCATGCGGTGGTGGACGAGGCGCTCGGCCCGATCCTCGACTGGCGCTCCGAAGCGCCCGATGCGCGCACTCGCATTGCCGATCTTCTCGCGACCGCCATGCCGCGCATCGACGAGTTCGAGGCAACCTTCAAGGCGGCACTGAAGCTTACGCTTGACCAATGGGCGCAGCGCCAGGCCGGCACGCTTGGTAACGAACCGCAGCTGATGCGCGGCCACCGCGTCGAACTCCTGCGACAGGTCACCGCCCCTCTCGAGGGCAAGGTGTCCTCCGAAGCCCGCGAGCACCTCGCTCAGGCGCTCTCGCTGGTGTTCGGTGTCGAGGTGCTGGTCGTGCTGAAGGACATCTGGGGGCTCTCAGCCGAACGCGCGCAAGCCGTTGCCGAATGGGCGGCGGCGGCCTTGGTCGAGGCGGCGATTCAGGAGGCGCAAACCGCGGCATGACACCGCGCACTCTCCTCGCAACTGGTTTAACCAATTTAGCTTATGCACATGTATGGCTGCTGATGGGGAAGATGGGTAAATTGAACTGCTTGGCAGGCATGGCAGGCTGCGCACCATCGAATTGAGATCTAGACAACGAGACAGGGACCTTGACGCTCGCTAGCTTTGGTAATACCAGATTGGTGCTGCGACCCGTTAGGCGTGAAATCTGGCACGACGCACGTTGGGTCGAGGAGGACCCCGCCCGCAGAAGCGCCAATCAGGAGGATTTGACAGACGGACCGCCGCGGGAAGGCGGCGGCGTGTACAAAAGGGGAGGAAGTATCATGCGCAAGACAGTGGCCGGCTTGTTGGCCGGTATCAGTTTAATGTTTGCCAGCGGGACATCCGCGCAATCGCAAGAACTGACGATTTTCTGGGCCGAATGGGATCCGGCCAATTATCTCCAGGAGCTCGTCAACGAATACGAGGCCGAGACGGGCGTGAAGGTCACGGTCGAAACGACCCCTTGGGCGGATTTCCAGACGAAGGCGTTCACCGAATTCAACGCCAAGGGCTCGGCCTATGACATGGTCGTCGGCGACTCGCAGTGGATCGGCGCCGCATCGGAGGCCGGCCACTACGTCGACCTCACCGAGTTCTTCAATAAGCACAAGCTGAACGAGGTGATGGCTCCTGCCACGGTGAAGTACTACTCGGAGTATCCTGCGAACTCCGGCAAGTACTGGTCGATTCCGGCTGAGGGCGACGCGGTCGGTTGGTCCTATCGCAAGGACTGGTTCGAAGACCCGAAGGAGATGGAAGCCTTCAAGGCGAAGTATGGCTATGACCTCGCCCCGCCGAAGGATTGGAAGCAGTTGCGCGACATCGCCGAGTTCTTCCATCGTCCGGACCAGAAGCGCTACGGCATCGCGATCTACACCGACAACTCCTATGACGGTCTCGTAATGGGCGTAGAGAACGCCATCTTCTCTTTCGGCGGAGAACTCGGCGACTACAGCACCTACAAGGTCGACGGGATCATCAACTCGGAAAAGAACGTCAAGGCTCTGGAAACCTACCGCGAGCTTTACGGCTTCACCCCTCCTGGCTGGGCCAAGTCCTTCTTCGTCGAGAACAACCAGGCGATCACCGAAAACCTGGCAGCGATGAGCATGAACTACTTCGCCTTCTTCCCGGCGCTGGTCAATGAAGCATCGAACCCGAACGCGAAGGTCACCGGCTTCTTCGCCAACCCGGCCGGCCCGAATGGCGACCAGTATGCCGCGCTCGGCGGCCAGGGCGTTTCCATCGTCTCCTATTCCGAAAACAAGGAAGAGGCGATGAAATTCCTCGAGTGGTTCATCAAGGACGAGACGCAGAAGCGCTGGGCCGAACTCGGCGGTTACACGGCAAGCGCCAAGGTGCTGGAGTCGGAAGAGTTCCAAAACGCGACGCCCTACAACAGGGCCTTCTATGAGACCATGTTCAAGGTGAAGGACTTCTGGGCAACGCCCGAATATGCCGAGCTGCTGATTCAGATGAATCAACGCATCTATCCTTATGTGACGGCGGGCCAGGGCACGGCAAAGGAGGCGCTCGACGCTCTCGCCAAGGACTGGAACGCGACCTTCAAGAAGTACGGCCGCCACTAACGAGTAAGACATCGCGGGAGGGGCCTGGCTCCCTCCCGCTTCTTCAACTTGGCACCGAACGATACTCGCGCGGACGCGGCGTCGCGCTCCTGAAATGCGCAACAGAATGGCGCAAGTGCGCCCGGCGCTGGGCTCTCGGAGGAGGAGCACATTGGCCACCGTGGTTATGACATCGCTGGATTCGAAGTCGCGCGCGGCTTCGCGGGGCTTGAGCGACATCAAGATTCGCAATCTCTTCATCATTCCGACGATCCTTTTCCTGATCGTCTTCAACATCTTCCCGTTGATCTACTCTCTCGGCTACTCTTTCACCGACTTTCGTGCTTCGACGAACGCTCCGGCCGCCTTCGTCGGCCTGCAGAACTACCGGGAACTGCTGAACGACCCATTCATCTGGGCGAACTTCGCCATTACGGCGAAATACGTGATCGTGTCGGTTACCGGTCAGGTTGTCGTCGGTTTCGGCACGGCGATGCTGCTCAACCGCGAGATTCCGTTCAAGGGTCTGATCACAACACTGCTTCTGCTGCCGATGATGCTGTCAATGGCGGTGGTTGGGCTCTTCTGGAAGCTGCTCTATGATCCATCGTTCGGCATCATCAACTACGCGCTCGGCCTCGGCTCTTTCGAATGGCTGGCGAATCCCGACATGGCACTCTACGCTGTCGCCATCACCGACATCTGGATGTGGTCCCCCTTCGTGATGCTGCTCTCGCTCGCCGGTCTCTCGGCCGTACCGAGGCACCTTTACGAGGCGGCGGCGATTGATCGGGCGGGACCGTTCTACACCTTCTTCCGCATTACCCTGCCGCTCGTGGCACCGATCCTCATGATCGCGATCATCTTCCGCACGATGGAGGCGTTCAAGACTTTCGACCTCGCCTATATCCTCACGAGCCAGCCGACCACGGAAGTGATCTCGATTCGCCTCTACAAGATGGCGTTTCAGGAATGGCAGACCGGCCGATCCTGCGCGCTCGCCTACATAGTGCTGATCATGGTGCTCGCGATCACCAACATTTATGTCAAATACCTCAACAGGGTGAAGGAGCGCTGAGATGGCGGCCGTCCAAACTCGCTCCGAGCGCGCGCTAAATCGGCTGGCGATTGCCGCCGTACTTGTCATCACGCTGCTCTTCCTCGCACCCATCTACTGGATCACGTCTACGGCCTTCAAACCGCGCAACCTCGCGACGACGATCCCGCCGACCGTCATTTTCGAGCCGGAGATCTCGCCCTTCGTCAAGCTCTTCACCAAGCGCTCTCAACTGCGTGCAGCACCGGAGCCAGAAGACTATGCCGCCGCACCATGGTGGGAACGGCTGGTCTTCGACGGGGGTGAAAAGGTGGTGCGCTCGGGGCGCGGAGAGGTGCAGCTATCCGGTTACCCCAACCGCTTCATGAATTCGCTGATCGTCGCGATCACCTCTACGGTGCTCGCCGTCAGCATGGGTACCTTCACAGCCTACGGTTTCTCGCGGTTCAAGATGAAGGGCGAAGCGGACCTGTTGTTCTTCATCTTATCGACACGCATGCTGCCGCCCGTGGTCGTGGCAATCCCAATGTTCCTGATGTACCGGGCTGTCGGGCTGAACGACACCCATTGGGGTCTCATCATCCTCTACACCGCCTTCAATCTCTCCTTCTCGGTCTGGTTGATGAAAGGCTTCATCGACGAGATTCCGAAGGAGTATGAGGAAGCGGCGCTCGTCGACGGCTACACGCGTCTGCAAGCCTTTTTCAAGATCGTGCTGCCTGAGGCCGCCACGGGCATCGCCGCGACCGCCGTCTTTTGCTTCATCACAGCGTGGAACGAGTATGCTTTTGCGCTGATCATGACGAACCGGCGCGCGCAAACGGCACCGCCCTTCATCCCGAGCCAGGTCGGCTCTGGCCTTCCGGATTGGACCGTCATTGCCGCAGGTACCTTCTTGTTCCTGCTACCGGTCGCCATCTTCACCTTCCTGCTCAGGAACCATCTCCTGCGCGGCATGAGTTTCGGAGCGATCCGCAAATGACCTTTCGTGCCATAAACCGGACGTATCTCGAGCCAGGCTCACAGTTCCTGATGATATTCGGCATTATCGCGCTATGCCAGCCGTGGAACCTGTTCCTCCATCGCTACGGGCTGACGATGACGTTAGTCGGGCTGATTGCCTTCATGATCACGTCCAAGATCCCGCCGGAACAGAAAACTGACGAGAGCAGGAATCCATGACGCAGATTGAATTGCGCGGCATCGAAAAGCACTTTGGTGCCGTTCAGGTCATCAAGAACCTCAATCTCGCCATAGCCGATAACGAATTCATCGTTCTACTCGGCCAGTCCGGCTGCGGCAAGACGACGACACTGCGCGCGATCGCCGGGCTCGAAACGGTCGATGAAGGCGACATCCTCATCGACGGTCGGCCGGTGCAGCACTTGAAGGCATCGCACCGGGACATCGCCTTTGTGTTCCAGTCCTTCTCGCTCTACCCGCACATGACGGTGTTCGAGAATATCGCCTTCCCGCTCCGCGCCACGCGCGGCAACCCTGCGGATATCGAGCGCGAGGTCCGGGCGGTTGCAAAAACACTGCAGATCACCCACCTGCTCGCAAAAAGGCCCTCCGCTCTTTCAGGCGGCGACATGCAGCGCGTGGCGATCGGCCGGGCACTCGTCCGGCGCCCCAAGGCGATGCTCATGGATGAGCCGATCGGCGCGCTTGACGCGAAGCTCCGCGAAGAGATGCGCGCCGAAATCAAGCGGCTCCATATCAAACAGGGCTCGACCACGATCTACGTGACGCATGACCAGGTCGAAGCCATGTCACTCGCCGACCGTATTGTCGTCATGCACGAAGGAGTTCTGCAGCAAGTCGGCACTCCCCATGAGGTTTACGCTCGTCCGGCCAACATGTTTGTCGCGCAATTCGTGGGGAGTCCGGTCATGAACATGGCTGAGGTGACGATTTCCGCGGATGCGGGGCATGCACGCGTCCAGGTCGGAGGTGCTTCAACCGCCTTCGATCTTCCATCCAGTCTCACCGCCCAACTCGCTGCCGCCGGGGTCAAAAACGGCAATATCACCCTCGGGGTGCGACCTGAAGGGGTTCTCGTCTCACGGGAAGCACGCGAGGGCTTCGTGCCCGTGGAGGCCCATATCATCGAACCGCTCGGCTCGCATGACATCGTAGACCTGCAGGTTGGTGCCCAGATGCTGCGGGCAAGGACGAAAAGCGGCTTCGTAGCCAGGCCAGGCGAGGCCGTCTGGGCCCGAATTAATCCCACTCAGGCGCATTTCTTTGACAGCACGACCGGCACATCTTTTGGGATCAGGCTCTGATGGCGCATATCGAACTCAAAGGCATAACCAAGACCTTCGGAGGCCATACCGCCCTGAAGGATCTCAGTTTCGAAATTGCCGACGGAGAGTTTTTCGTGCTGCTCGGCGAGACGGGAGCCGGCAAGACAACCACCCTCAGGCTGATTGCCGGGCTTGATAAGCCGACGGGCGGACAGATCTTCATCGATGGCGAGGATGTCGCCGACTGGGGCGCCGCCGAACGCGACGTGGCACTTGTGCTGCAGCAGTATTCGCTTTACCCCCGCTACACGGTCCGCGAGAACCTCGAATTCCCGCTCAAGTCTCGCATCCGGTGTGTCGAACCGGCCGAAATCAAGGAGCGTGTCGCCCGCGTCGCAAAGACTCTCCGCATCGAGCATCTGCTCGACCGCAAGACGGATCGCCTGTCGGGTGGCGAGATGCAGCGCGTTTCCATCGGGCGGGCGATCGTGCGCAAGCCGCGCGTCTTTCTGATGGACGAGCCCCTCTCCGCCCTCGATGCCAAACTTCGCGAGGCGCTCCGCACCGAGCTCAAGAACCTGCAGATGAACCTCGGGGCAACCTTTCTCTTCGTGACCCACGATCAGATCGAAGCCATGTCGATGGGCGACAAGATCGGCGTACTCAACAACGGCCATCTCGTTCAGACCGGCACGCCGCAGGAGATCTATCGCAATCCGGTCAACACTTTCGTTGCACGCGCCGTTGGCTCGCCGCCGATGAACCTGATCTCCGGCAGGGTTGCGGGCAATGAGGCCATCGCGGACCAAGGCTACCGATTGCCTTTTGACACGGCGCTCGACACCGCGGTTGACGGACGGCCACTCACCTTCGGCATCCGCCCCGAGGATCTCTTCCTCGAAAGCGGCGCCCCCGGCGAGGCCCGCGTGCACGACGTCGAAAATCATGGCGTCGAGAAGATCGTCACCCTTCGCACAGGCAACCACTTCTTGCATGCGACGGTGCCGGCTCAGACCGACCTCGAGATCGAGGAGTCTGTTCGCTTCTCCTGGGATCCGGAAAAGGTCGTGCTCTTCGACGGGGGAAGCGGGATGAGCCTGCGCCACGCCCGTTGACCGGCCATCGGCGACAACGAGATCGGCTCCATTTACTAGTGGCTCCCGCCCATTTGCCCGTCATTCACGCGACCATGGAGTGCGTGTCCCATCTGGAACGGGCGCAGTCCCATTGCTCTACGCCGGAAACCGTCGCCGATAGTGTTCGACGACCTCAGGGTTGCGAAGGCTGACAGGCAACTCGCCTCTCAAAATGCGGATCGCTTCGGCCGCAGCGCCTGTTCCCATGCGCATCATGCTTTCGTCAGTGATGCCGGCGAGGTGAGGCGTGACGATCACATTGTCCAGCCGGAAGTAGGGATGCTCGAGCGGCAGGGGCTGAGCAGAGAACACGTCAAGGGCAGCGCCGCCGATACGGCCCAACTCCAGCGCCTCAATCAATGCTGCGTCATCCACGACCGGACCGCGCGCCACGTTGACGAGGATCGCGCCCGGCTTCATGCGCGCAATCCGCTCGCGGCTCAAAAGCCCCGTCGTCTCGGGCGTGAGCGGGCAACAGAGAACGACGATGTCCGCCGTCGAAACCAGATCGTCGACCGAAAGAAATCGCACACCGCCAGGCAGGCTTTCGGGCGAGCGGCTGTTGGCGACGATCTCCAGCCCAAACCCGTGTTTCGCGACCCGGAAGACCGCCTTTCCCACGTTGCCCATGCCGATAATGCCCATGGTTCGGCCGGCGAGGTCGAGTGCTCGGTCCGCGTGGACTCGCCCGGCACCCCACCCCCTGCTTCTGAGATCTCGGTCCAGGGGACGGAACCGGCGCAGCAACGCCAGCGTCACCATGAAGACATGCTCCGCCACAGTCGGCGCATTGACGGCCGGCACGTTGGCGATAAGCACACCGGCCGCCGTGGCCGCGTCATAGGGTATCATGTCGAGCCCCGCGCCGTGCCGGACTGCCGCGCGCAGGGCCGCTGTTTCTTCGAAGAAGGCCGGCGGAATCGGCGCGCGCACGATGACGATCGCCGCACCCTCGCCTTCACGCAGCAGCGTCTCGGGATCGGGAGCGGACGCGACGCGAAGATCGCCCGCCGCCTTCAGCATGGCCTCGGCGTCGCGGTGCAGGGGATGGGTCGAGAAAATGAAACTCATCGGCCTCCTCATTACCGATCGGGGACTATTCCGCGGCTGTCGCTGGTCCTCCGATGAGGCCCTTCCAGTAGCTTTCCGCGCCCTGTAGATGCGCATTCATCAAAGCCTGGGCGAGATTGCCGTCGCGTGCGAGCAGCGCCTCGTAGATACGGATATGTTCTTCATGCGAGCGGCGACTGCGGGCGATATCTGCGAAGTAGATGGGAAGTCGCTGTTCGCCCATTGTGTAGTAAACGCTGCAGACGCGGTGAAACACGCTGTTCTTCGTCGCCCGAACGATCTCCAGGTGAAAATCCCGGTCCTCGCGCGCGAGGCCCTCGCCTGCAGCGATCTTCGCCTCGGAGGCGGCGAGAATCTCGCGCAGGCGTTCGTAATTCTCCTCCGTCGCCCGCGCGCAGGCGAGTTCCGCCGCCTTGATCTCGTGGATCTTGCGAAGCTCCACCGTTTCGTAGATCACGATTGGGTCCAGTGGCACGCCGGCAACTGCAAAGAGTGCGATTGCCTCGACGCTCGCCTCGGTCGTCGTCAGGTAGATGCCCGATTTCGCCCGTCGCTCCACAATGCGCATGGCTTCCAGGATTGCCAAAGCCTCCCGAAGCTGCCCGCGGCTGACGGCGAAGTGCTCGGCGAGCTCTCGCTCCGACGGCGTTCGCCCGCTGCTGCTAGAAGTCGTAAATAGATGGGCTGCCAGATCGGAAAGCAGATTGTTTTTTTTCATGGCTACAGTCTTTGCGCGTAAGTCTCCAGGACGCGCTCGTTGATCGTAAATCCCAAACCGGGTTTATCAGGGATCTCTATCATACCGTCCCTCACAACCACAGTCTCCTCGACGAGATCGTGGATCATCGGGTTCGCGCCAACCGAATATTCGATGACAAAGCTTGCCGGAGAGGCAGCGCAGATGTGTAGGCCCGAGAAGAAGCAAGGGGCACCGGCCCACAAATGGGGGGCAAAACGGAGGTTGAAGGCACTGGCGATCACACCAATGCGCATCGCCTCCGTGATGCCGCCGCAGAATGCCGGGTCGGGCTGGAAGATATCAGCCGCGCGCAGCACCGCCAGATCGCGGAAGGCGAAACGGGTGGCCTCGCTCTCGCCCGCCGCGATCGGCACCCTTGAAGCGGCGCGCACTTCCGCCATGCCGGCCTTGTCATCCGCGATCACCGGCTCCTCGAACCAAGCGAGGTCGCAATCCTGGACGAGTTGGATGAAGCGTTTCGCGTCGGCAACCGTATAGGTGCCATGCGCATCGACCATGATATCCACCGAGGGGCCCAGCGCCTTGCGGGCAGCACGCACGCGGGCGGCCGAGACATGCGGCGCGCGGTCCATTGCGCCGACCCTCATCTTGACCGCCTTGAAACCGCCATTGGCGATATAGGACTGCAGCTGGCTGCCGATCTTTTCGGCGTTCTCCCAGCCGCCGGATGCATAGGCAGGCAACCGGCTCGCCTTGCGCCCGCCGAGAAGCTTCCACACCGGCACGCCCAGCGACTTGCCGAGAATGTCCCACAATGCGATGTCGACGGCACTGATGGCGGCAATGGAGAGGCCCCGGCGCGAGAGTTCCGGCATCGCATGACCCGACATCGCCGCTGTTTCGTGACGCACCCCGTTGTAAAGCATCTCCCAGGTCGCGGAGATGTCGGCGGCGTCGCGGCCGACGAGCCGCGGGCCCACCTCATGGTTGAGCATGTGCACCAGCGTGCCGTAAGTACCGGCGCTGCCTGCAGCATTCTTGCCTTCACCCCACCCTACGATCCCGTCATCTGTTTCTATGCGCAGGATCGCCGCGTCGAAGGTTGTCAGGCGTCCAAAATCGCTGCGGTGCTGCCGGCTCGCTTCGATCGGTATGCGAACCCACCAGGCTTGGACGGTCTTGATACGCATTTCGCCTCCCCAACCTCGCGGCGCGCCGGCCGCAGGGCATGCTCGGACCGGGCCTCACTTGATCAGCGGCAGGATGGTCTCGGCGGTGATCCGCATCTGGTCATCGTAGAACCTCTCTGTCAGCAGGCTCGATCCATGATCCTGGATGAACTTCAGCTGCGCCGGCGGGATATCGACCGGATTGCGTTCGACCATGTCGGGATATTTCGCCGCCGGTGTGCGGTCGACCGGCGCCACGAACTCATTGGTGAGTGCGCCGTCGTAACCGATCTCCTTCAGAGTTGCGACGATCTTCGGCCAGTCGAGATGGCCAAGACCTGCCGCAAAGCGGTTGTTATCAGCCACATGGAAATCGAAAAGCCGGTTCCCGGCGAGCCTGATCGCCTCATACATGTCCTCCTCTTCGATGTTGAGGTGAAAGGCATCGAGGCAAACGCCGCAATCGGGATCGACCGCCTCGGCTAGCGCAAGCGCTTGGGCTGCACGGTTGAAGAGATAAGTCTCGAACCGGTTGAGCGGCTCGATTGCCAAGCGGACGCCCTTCTTTTGGGCATGGGCGAAGCATTCCTTCGTCGCATCCACGACCCACTTCCATTCATCCTCCTCGGTGCCATCCGGAACGACCTTGCCGACGGTCGCCGGTACGAGGGTGACAATTTGGCCCTCGAGTTCGCTCACCATCGTTATGACGCTCTTCACGTAGTCCACCGACTTTGCGCGCTGGCCCTCGTCCTTGGCTGCGAGGTTGCGCTCGCCGAGCGTCAGCGTCACCGCACCCCAGCAGCGAATGCCGTGTTCCTTGAGCAGCGCGCGAGTGTCGTTGACGTCGTACTGGGCCGGCTCGCCTGAAATCTCGATGCTCTCGTAGCCGTATTTCTTGATGCGTTTCAGCGTGACGGCGAGAGGCTCCGCCCGCATCCAGTTGTGCGTCGAAAGGTGCATTCACGTCCTCCCAAATTGTCGTTGCCCCCGCACCGACGGGGGACCTTTTCCTTGCGGTTAGCCCGATCTGGTTTGGCCAATTTCTCCCGTAAGAAGCTCTATCGCAATTTAACGTCACCCGCAAGCGATCCACAAAGCCCCCACCTCATCCCGTTTTTCCTTGCTTCTCCGGATTCCGGGCGTCTTTGTCGATCGGCGCCTCCTGGATATATTAACTGTCGGCTTGACCAAGTCTGCACTTTTGGTATGACCAGACTACTACGGGAGACGCACGAACACTCGCGAAAATCTGGAGGGGACGATGAAGGTCGGCATGTGCATGTTTCTCTGGACGACGAGCGTCGGGCGGAAACATGAGGCGCTACTCCGCGACATCAAGGCGACGGGATTCGACGGCGTCGAGATTCCAATCTTCGAGGGCACGCCCGACGACTACCGTCGGCTCGGCGCCCTGCTCGATAGGATAGGGCTGGAGCGCACGGCCGTCTCCGCCATGAGCAACCCTTCCATGAACCTGATCTCGCCTGATGCGGCGACGCGCAGGCGCGGCATCACCTACATGCAATGGGTCATCGACTGCGCGGCCGCCCTCGGCGCTGACACGTTGAGCGGCCCGCTACATTCCACGCTCGGCCAGTTCTCCGGCACAGGGCCGACCGCCGCGGAGCTGAAGCGGTCCGTTTCCTCGCAGCGCACGGTCGGCGACCATGCTGCCAAACGCGGCATCACCGTAGCGCTCGAGGCGCTGAACCGCTTCGAATGCTATCTCGTCAATACGATGGACGACCTGGCCGACCATATCGATGCAATTGGGCACCCCAACATTCGTGCCATGTACGACACTTTTCACAGCAATATCGAGGAAGCTGATCCCATCGGAGCCTTTACCCGCAACAAGGACCATATCGTACACGTCCATATTTCGGAGAACGACCGTGGCGTGCCGGGCCGCGGGAACATCCCATGGTCCGAGACTTTCAAGGCGATACGCGCGAGCGGCTATGACGGCTGGCTGACGATCGAGGCTTTCGGTCGTGCATTAAAGGACCTTGCGGCCGCAACGAAGGTCTGGCGCGATTTCTCCGAGACGCCCGAAGCGGTCTATCGCGATGGATATCGTCACATTCGCAACGGATGGCGGGCAGCGGCATGACGGGCGCCCTGCCGATGGAAGAGATCATAGAGGCTCTAGTCGGAATGGCCCTGCGCGGCATCTTCCCGCATGAGATCAGGAACGGCGAAAGGAGACATTCGGGCGAATTCAGCTGAGCCGCCACTTACCACAGCAAAGCCGCTGTCCGGTCGCTTCGCATCCCTGAAGGTTTTTCGATGCGGGCCGGAGTTTGACGTCTGCCGCTGGCGTTGGCGGCCCGCGTTGACAAACCTTGGGAGGGAGAAGCCGCGGAGGCTGGGTGAGACCTAGGGGGAAAGCAAGGGGCCGCGGCGTGTGTTGTGGACTTCGGCGCTGACGTCAGAAGCAAAAGGGCGGGGCATGGCTCTCTCAGAGTGAGCGGGATCGCCTCAGCGCCTGGCGGATCATCTTGTTTGCCCGTTTCCGCTCCAAGCAGAGCGCGGATCTTTGCGACATTGGTCTTGCGCCCCCCGCTGGCCAGCAGGCCGTAGTGGCGGATGCGGCGGGAACCGTCGGGCAGCACATGGAGCAGGAAGCGACGGATGAACTCGTCGGTGGCCAGCCGCATGACCTTTTGTCGGTCGGCGGTCGTGACCCGGTAGTCCTTCCAGCGGAAAGTGACCGCCTCGGCATCGGCGCTGATCAAGCGGCTGTTGGAGATCGCCACCCGGTGGGTACAGCGGCTGAGATAGGCCAGTACGGCCTCGGGACCGCCGAAAGGGGGCTTGCCGTAGACGACCCATTCGGATTTGCGGACGGGGGCCAGCCAGGCGGCGAAGCCAATCTCTGCAAGCCCGGCCAGATCACCGTAGAACATCAGATCGCAGCAGCCGACAGAACCCGCACGGGCAGGAAGAACCCGGGGGCGGCATGAGATCCAGCGCCTGCCATCCGGCGACAGCCCGCCGCCGGGCACGATGATGTGCACATGCGGGTGATGGGTCAGCGCCGATCCCCAGGTGTGCAGCACGCCGGTTGTGCCGATGCGCGCGCCAAGGTGCCGGGTATCGGCGGCGATGGTGCTCAGCGTCTCGGCCGATACCCGAAGCAGCAGGTCATAGACAGCCTTCTTGTTCCAGTAAGCGATCTGGGCGCTCGGCCCGCAGGGCGAAAACCACGTGGAAATACTCGACCGGCAGAAGGTCTTCGGCACGGGCCAACCAGTCCCGCGCCGCGGGTGCTTGGCACTTCGGGCAGTGGCGGTTCTTGCAGGAATTATAGGCGATGTGGTTATGCCCGCACTTGGTGCAAGCAGCCACATGCCCGCCGAGCGCCTCGGTTCGGCAGGCTTCGATCGCCGCCATGACCTTGAGCTGGGTCAGGCTGACATGCCCGGCATTGGCTCGCCGCCACGCAGGACCATAGGCTCGGAAGATGTCAGCGACCTCCAGCTTTTGCCGGGACACCCCGGCGCGCGCTTCATTCCAGCCGACGCCTCAGGGTCAGATCCCCCATAAGTCGCCACCCGGTCGTTATTTGGAGACAGGGCGAAGGTCCGTTCCATCGGCATGCTGGTCATTCTGGCACCGAAGCTCCTATGGCGACAATCCACCCGTCTTCGACGGTGTTGAACGCGAAGAGTCGACCAACAGCAGTCGTACGGCCAGACCCCGATCAGCGGCCACAATCGGCCCTGAGGAGACCTTGCTGTCTTCAAGGTTGAATGACCGCTTCGCGCCCTATATCGGTCATCGGGGCCGCAGTGGCTTCTTTCCGAAAGCAGACGTCACTCACTCTGGCCCCCGAGGGCCATTACGGCGCGCGTAATGCATCCTTGAGATCGATACACAGCAATCCGGCAAGCCTCGCATCGCTGACGCCGATCGAGACGGCCAATGGCCAGCCGCGCCGACCCGCGAATGCGACCTGAGCCCACCGATTGACAATTTTTGAAAATTTGCCCTTCTTGTCGTGTCTCAATCCTCAACTGGAAAGGGACGACAATGCGCAGAACCTTTTATGCTTCTCAAAGCATCTATTCGGAACCCGGCCCGTATCGCGAAACGTTGATGGGCGGTGGTGGCGAACCGAACCTGATCGCCGGGTGGATTAGCTCATTCATGCAGCATCCTCGCGGGTTTGAATCCAAAAAACGGGGCTTGAAACCTCAACAAATAGCCGATCTGGAGCTTCGCTCCGTGGCCGAAATTCTGTCGGTCGCCGTGGAACGCAAGCTGCTTGAAAGCGATGCCGCGCAGCCTAAGGTGGGCGGCGTATGCCGGGATTTTGCCATGATGGCGGTGAGTAGTTTTCGGGAGCGCGGCACCCCGGCTCGCCTTCGTGTCGGGTTTGCGGACTATCTGGTGCCTGACCATTGGGAAGATCATTGGCTTTGCGAATGGCACGACGGCAGGCGTTGGAAACGGCTTGATGTGGAGTTTGAGGCTATCGGGGGAGTTTCTTTCGACACCCTGGATGTGCCGAGCGAGCGGTTCATTACAGCAAGCGAGGCATGGTTTCGGATCATGGGCGATCCGGAGTTGGCCTCGCGATTTGGCGTATCGAGCCTCAACCTTGCGGGGGAGTGGTTCGTCGCGGGAAGCCTGCTGCGAGAAGTGGCAGCCCTGCGTAAGCTAGAGCTGAAACCATGGGACTACTGGGGTCTCTCGAAGGACCTCTCCCCCAATTTAACCGAGTTGTCTTCCCAGGCGAGAGCAACATTAGACCATCTCGCTTCACGGCTCAGGACCGCTGCTGTTGATGGGGATGACGAGCCGGAAACTATCGCCGACTGGCCTTTGCCAGACGAGGTTATCAGCTTCCCTCGCGGCGAACCTATGACTGTTAGGTTGCATAACTCCCAAATTCGCGACAGTAACTTTTTGGCCCTTAGGCTATGCCAGTCGTAGCAGGTAGCCGGATGTCCGCAGCAGGTATGCGGTTCGTCACCCAAGGCAACTAGCCTTAACGTTCGTGGAAGTGTCTCGCGCGCGTATTCTGTGACATCCTAACTGACGTAAGGCCGTTATGCATCGCGGCCTTTCTTGATAAAGCGCTTTGCTAACGCCCACGCCAAGATGCTTCGGGGGCAGAAACAATTCAGCAAGGATCGGAGCCTTCGACTTGATTGCTATGAATCCCATGACCTCTGCACCAGCCTCAATCATCGTAATGGTCCAACGCTAACCATTTCCTCATCACCGGCCTTCGCGGTCATCATAGCTAGGCATCACTAGCGGCCAACATTTGGCAGGCTTGCGTTGTGCACTTCAGCGCTCATCCATCACCGAAGCTCACGGCAACCACACCTCGTGATCAAAATCGAAAAGTGTAACCCATGTCTCCGGTGGGTGATGTCACCTATCTCTCAGGCCGGGCACAGAACAGCTTTCCGAAGGGCAGCTATTCGATAGACGAGGCTTTTAGCCGCCGTTCCGCTGCCGGCCGCCAACTCGACGTTAGAATATTCGATTGGCAATAGTCGCTCGTGGCGCTTGTTTCGCATTCCTCGAAAGGCAACGTAAGGCAGAGAACAGCCGGTCACTCAGGCCGGGCCGAACTCTATGTCAGCCATCAATCAGCACACCATCGACATCAAAGAAGACTTCACTTGACCTCCATTCGGCCGCGCCTGTTAGAATTCCCGATGCTCACCTTAGCCTACCCTGGCAGCGAACTCGTCTTCAAGCGGGGTCATAATCGACCAGCATGTTGACGTTGCGCTTAAACCCCAGCATCGCGGACGCTTCCCATCGCAGGATGCGCTTGAGGTGAGCGAAGAGCATCTCGACCTTCTTGCGACGATGCCGCGAACGCTCGTAATCGGGCGTGCCGGCAATGGCTCTGGCGACATCACAGGTATCCTCATTGAGATCACGGGGTACCTTGCGAGCAACTGCATTCGGGCAGCAGCGCTGTTTGAGTTCGCAAGCGTCGCAGTCCTTCTTGCTGGCCCGATAGAGCCTGGTGCCCGCACTGGTGATGCCGGATCGGGGTGTCGCGTAGGTACGGCGGAACTGAACCAGCTCCTTGCCCGCCGGGCAGATGTAGCGATCGCGTTTCGACCCATTGCAGAAATTCAGCAGGTTACAATTCAACGCCTGCTCGCGTAGCCAGAAGCCGACTTTCACGGCCGACGAACCCGTCAGTGACAGCGACCGGCGATGGCGGACAGCCATCGTCGGTATCGTCCGCCCGAGCCGACTCAATGGTGGGATTGAGCGAAAAGAGTTTGTCTGAAGGGCTAGATGGTCGATCCCCTTCCCAGGGTTCATGGGGTGGTCCTATTGCCGCATTATGCGCGTCGGCGATAAGCGGCTGAGCCAGAGGATTCTGCTTATATGGTCTCGAAAGCAGAACTTAATTGCGAACGTCAATTCGTGGCGAAAACATGATTGTTGAAGTCTTGTTTCTCAAGGTCTGTATGGATATAGGGCCCCAAGGCAAAAAACTCGCTGGAAACACCATGAAGTCACTTTTGATTGCTTCCTGTATACTCGCCCCGCTCGCCCTATCGGCAAAGACCGCGGCTGCGGCCCCGACGCAGTACCCCCTAACAATCGAGAACTGCGGTGCACAGGTCACCTTTGAGAAGGCGCCAGAACGCGCGATCGGCCTCGGCCAGAACAGCGCGGAAATCATGCTGCTGCTCGGTCTCCAGGACAAGATGGCCGGCACCGCCTTCTGGCCGAGTAAGGTGCTGCCTCAGCTCGCCGGGGCCAATGAGAAGGTGAAACTCCTGACGGTCGAGTTTCCCACCTTCGAATCGATCCTTGCAGAAGATCCGGACTTCGTAGCCGCGGCCTTGCCGAGCCTTCTCGGGCCGGACAGCAAGGTGGCAAAGCGCGAGGACTTCGAGAAAGTTGGCGTGCCGACCTATCTTTCGCCCAGCACCTGCCTCAGCACGATCAGCAGCAAGGACGTCTACGGCAGCCGCGACCGCCTCTGGAACATGGACCTTCTCTACAAGGAGATCGACGAGCTTGCACGCATCTTCAACGTTGCCGAGCGAGGGGATGATGTGATCGCCGATCTCAAGACGCGCGAAGCGGCGCTCCGCTCCACCGTCTCGGCGGACGGCAAGAAGCTATCCTATGTTTTCTGGTTCTCTAGTCAGTCCCCGTCCGCAGACGCCTATCTTGGAGGAAAAAATAGTTCTTCCGGCTTCATCGCCAGCCTGTTGGGTGGTGTGAATGCTGTCTCGGCGGAAGCCGAATGGCCAACGCTCGGCTGGGAAAGCATTATCGCCGCCAATCCGGACGTCATCGTCGTCGCCAGCCTCGACCGTAACCGCTGGGAGCTCGACAAGCCGGAGGCCAAAATCAAGTTCCTGACGACCGACCCGGCCGCCAGCCAGATGCCGGCTGTCAAAAACAACGCGATCGTCGTCATGGACGGCCAGGCCATGAACCCGACCGTCCGTACGATCTACGGCGCCGAACAGGTTGCGGAACAGCTGAAGGCCCGCGGTCTGCTGAAGTGATGTCGCACGCTGGCAACATCCGACAATACCTGGTGTTCTGCGCCGCCTTGGCGCTGTCGCTTGCGGCAGTGCTGTTTGTCGTGGCGATCAGCGTCGGGATCGGCGACCTGCCGATCCCCATCACGACAACGTTTTTCGCGATCACGAACAAGCTCGGCTGGACTGCGGCGGAGCTCACCCGCATCCATGAGACCGTGATCTGGGACTACCGCCTCAGCCGTGCACTCGTCGCAGCCTTCTGCGGCGCAGGGCTTGCGCTGTCGGGCGCGATCATGCAGTCGCTGCTGCGCAATCCGCTCGCCGAACCTTATGTACTCGGTATCTCGGCCGGCGCATCGACTGGCGCCGTCGGAATTGTCATTCTGGGGCTCGGCTCGGGGGTTGTGTCGCTGTCGGCCGGCGCCTTTGCGGGCGCCTTCGCCGCCTTCCTTTTCGTCGCCCTCCTCTCGAACGGGACACGTGGCGGCGCTGACCGCACGATTCTTGCAGGAGTTGCCGCCTCCCAGCTTTTCAACGCCACGACCTCTTACGTCGTGACTACGGCAGGTAACGCCCAGCAGGCGCGCGACGTCATGTTCTGGCTTCTGGGAAGCTTCGGTGGGGTGCGCTGGCCCGAATTCATGCTCGTCTCAGTCGTGGTGGGGCTCGGCCTACTCGCCTGTCTTGCCTATGCCCGCGTGCTCGACGCATTTGCCTTTGGCGACGAGTCTGCAGCAGCGCTCGGCGTCAGTGTCGGCCGGGCGCGCATCACGCTCTTCTGCATTACCGCCCTGCTCACCGCCACGATTGTCAGCATGGTCGGATCCGTTGGCTTTGTCGGCTTGGTAATGCCGCATGCGGCCCGCTTCCTCGTCGGACCGCTGCACATCAGGCTGCTTCCGGCCTGCGCGATCGGCGGGGCGATCTTCATGGTGCTCGCCGACATCGCCTCGCGCGTGCTGATCCCGCAGCAGGTGCTGCCGATCGGCGTCGTCACGGCCCTCGTCGGCGTACCGTTCTTTTCCGTCATCCTCTACCGCTTCCAGCGTGCGTCATGAGTATCAGGGCCGAAAACATCACCTGGAAGATCGGTTCGAAGACCGTGCTGGACGGGGTGTCGTTCGAGGCACAACCGGGTGAGATGCTCGGCCTGCTCGGCCCGAACGGTTCCGGCAAGACCTCCCTGCTGCGTCTGCTGGCGGGCCTTAAACAGCCGCAATCAGGACGGATCAGCCTCGAGCGGCAGGACATCAAGGCCATCCCCCGGCGCATGATGGCGCAGCGCGTCGCCTTCGTGGAACAGCATGCGACGACCAACGCAAATCTCACGGTCGTGGATGTGGTCAAGCTCGGCCGCTTTCCGCACCGCTCAATGTTTTCCGGCTGGACGGGCGCCGACGAAGAGGCCGTAGAGGAGGCGCTGCTACGCTCCGGCATGGCGGGAAAGCGTAACGAGCGGTGGCAGAGCTTGTCGGGGGGCGAAAAGCAGCGCGCCCATATCGCAAGGGCCCTGGCGCAAAGTCCTAAGGAGCTCATTCTCGACGAGCCGACGAACCATCTCGATATCCAGCACCAGATCGGTCTCCTTGGCCTCGTCGCCAGTCTTCCGATCACAAGCGTCATAGCCCTGCACGACCTCAACCATGCCGCGATGTTCTGCGATAGGCTAATCGTGCTCCAGCAGGGAAAAGTCGTCGCGGCGGGCGCTCCAAAAGACGTTCTGACCGAGGACCTGCTCCGGTCCGTATTCTGCATCAAAGCGCGCGTAGAGCCTTCGGACTGTCATGATGGACCACACATACAATTTCTCCGATAGCGGCGAAGCCTCAAGAGCTGTTCCGTGGCGAAGAGAGCGCTGATGAGCGCATGTGGACTGTGCACAAACGCGCGCTTTCGGCCCCGACCATTTGCCGATCACCGGCCAAGTGAGATCCCCTGGCGGCGGAGTTGATCGGGATTTCGAGATGGAGCGGTCGACGGCCGGATAATCAGCGGCCATTCCTCTTACATCGGCATGTGCAAAGCCAAAGCCCGGCCACTAGCATGGAAAGCACCGTGATCGGCACTCCAGCTTTGGCGTGCTTGCGAGATGTCAGGTGAATGCCTGCGCCGACGTGCGTCCAGCAACGATCAGATTAGCGAGGCTACCGACGAAGCAGTTCCGGGCCAGCGTCGTAAGGATGGCGGGCCCATTAATGTGTCTTCCGGAATCCCATGCCAGACTTTCAAGATCATCACGACAGCAGCAACCTTGCCGATCGTATTGCTCCGCTTATTTATCGAGACCGGACCCGAACTACGAATATCGCTCCGTGACGGCGTTCGGGTCCCGCTGCCGGACGAGCGCGAAATCGAGATTGTCGTGCGACCGATCACTCACCTCGACCTTCGGGCGGCTGATTGGCCGGGTTCCACACGACCTCCCACAGATGCCCGTCCGGATCAGTGAAGTATCCGGCATATCCACCGTAGAATGTCTTTCCTGCAGGTTTCACGATCCGCGCGCCGGCACCGGCTGCCTCATCCATGACCTCGTCCACTTCGCTTCGGCGGGAGACATTATGGCCTATCGAGAACGAAGTCGCGCTGGTTGGTGTCTTCGACAAGCCGCTGTCATGCGCCAAGTCATCCTGCGCCCAAATTGCCAGTTTCATGTCACTCGCGAGATCGAAAAATGCCACGGCGCCATGTTCGAATTCCCTGCCAACGATCCCTTGCGTGGACAGTTTCAGACCATCGCGATAAAACGCGAGCGACCGTTCAAGGTCGGCGACGCCAAGCGTCAGGACAGATATTCGTGCCTGCATTGTCATTCCTCCGTCCGATTGAAGTAAGTCAATGTCGAGGCATTAACTCACTGCCAGCCTAGTGTTGGAAGCAGATTTTCCTCGGGCTCGGAATGGCCAGTTCTTTCACCGGTCGGCGACAAGCCACAAGACCCCTCAAGCCGGTTATCTCGTCATTTGCCTGAGACGCATCGGGCCGCGGATTTATTGCGTAACGGGTGGAACATGCGGCTTACCGGTCTCATAAGCTCGCCTTATGGGCTCGGCAGGAATCCGTATTGTTCCGAATTGACAGGGACTCATATCCTGCATTGGCCGGCTCAGAAGGCCGGGGACAAGTTCAACGGAAGGGGAATGGGATGATCAATTTTCGAACTGCTCTTGCTGTGCTCGCCATGACGGCCGCGGCCGCCGCCGCCCAGGCGCAGACCGTCTACAAGGTCGGCTCGACGCCGACAGGTACCCCCTTCACATTCCTCGATGCCAAGACCAACACCATTCAGGGTCTGATGGTCGACGTGATCGAGGAGATCGGCAAGGATGCCGGGTTCAAGGTCGAAATCCAGCCGATGCAGTTTTCCGCCCTGATCGCAGCGCTGTCGTCCGGCAAGATCGACATTATCTCAGCCGCCATGTACGGCTCGCCGGAGCGGGCCAAGGTCGTCGACTTCAGCGATGACGTCTACGCTTACGGCGAAGGGCTTGTGGTTCCGGCTGGTGATACCAAGGAATATGGCGGCTTCGACGACCTCAAGGGCAAGAGGGTCGGCGGTCAGATCGGCACGCGCTATATCGACGCCCTCAAGGCTTCCGGCGCTCCAGCCGAGGTTGGCGCCTATGACGGCCTGCCCGATATCCTGCGCGACGTCTCCAATTCGCGGATCGACGCCGGCATCGGCGACTATCCTATCCTGGCCTACAACCTCGCCCAGGGCCGCTTTCCGCAGCTGCGCCTCGTCAACTCCTACAAGCCGTCGGTGGTGGGGCCGATCAACATCGCCGTTAAGCAGGGTAACGTCGAGCTTCTGGCGAAGATAAACGCCAGCCTCGCCAGGATGAAAGAGGACGGGCGCTTCGATGCGATCCTGAAGAAGTGGGGCCTCTAGGCCCCCCTAGTGGATCGAACCATGACTCATTTCCTCAGCCAGGTTCCAACCTTCCTTCCGGTTCTGATGCAGGGCGCCTACTTAACAGTACTGGTGACGCTCGGCGCTTTTGTGCTCGCGACCGTGCTCGGCCTGACACTCGCTTTCATGCGGGTGAGCGGTATTGCCCCGCTCGCCTGGACGGCACGCACGATGATCGTCGTCGTGCGCGGCATCCCCGGCATGGTGACGCTGTTCTACATCTATTTCGTGATGCCGGATCTGGGCTTGTCTCTGACAGCCCTCCAGGCGGCGGTCATTGGCCTCGGCATCGCCTACTCGCCCTACATGGCGGAGCTCTTCCGCGCCGGGATCGAGGCGATCGACCGGGGGCAGACGGAGGCCGCGCTGTCGATCGGCATGGGCTGGAGTTTGCTGATGCGGCGCGTCATCCTGCCTCAGGCGATCCGCGTCGCGCTGCCGCCCTATGGCAGTACTATGGTCATGCTGCTCAAGGATTCGTCATTGGCTTCGACCATCACGGTCGCGGAGCTGTCACTGCAGGGCAAGCTTCTCGCTTCCTCGACCTTCGAGAACACGACGATCTTCACCCTCGTGGCGCTGACTTATCTCGCCATGAGCCTGCCACTCACGGCCCTCAACGGCTGGCTCGAACGACGGATGGGACAAGGCCGATGAGCATCATCGAACTGCGCAACGTCCGCAAGGCGTTCGGCACGCACGAAGTCATCCACGACGTCTCGTTCTCGGTAAAGAAGGGCGAAGTCGTCTGCATCATCGGCCCCTCCGGCTCCGGCAAGTCGACGCTACTGCGCTGCATCAACGGTCTCGAGACCTATCAAGGCGGCGAGATCATTGTGCATGGAGAACGGGTAGACACGGCCCGGCGCAGCATCCGTCAGGTGCGCAGCCGCGTCGCCATGGTATTCCAGCGCTTCAACCTGTTCCCCCACCGCACGGCGCTGGAGAATGTCGCCGAGGGCCCGACCTACGTGAAGAGGGAGCCGCGTGAGGAGGTCCTTGCTCGTTCGCGCGACCTGCTGACGCGCGTCGGCCTCGCCCCTAAGATGAACGCCTATCCGAGCCAGATGTCCGGCGGACAGCAGCAGCGTGTCGCGATCGCCCGTGCGCTTGGCATGAAGCCTGACGCGATCCTCTTCGACGAGCCAACATCGGCGCTCGACCCGGAACTCGTCGGCGAAGTGCTCTCGGTAATGCGCACCCTCGCCGACGAGGGCATGACCATGGTGGTCGTCACCCACGAGATGGGCTTCGCACGCGATGTCGCCGACCGCGTCCTGTTCCTCGATGAAGGAGTCCTGGTCGAAGAGGGGCCACCCTCGGAGCTGCTCACCCGGCCCAGGAACATGCGCACCCAGGACTTCCTGCGGCGCATCCTGTAGTCATAAAGATACGCGCATGGCTCATCTGACTGGTCCATTCTTTAGCGACGACGCGGTCGAGAGCCCTTATTGGTGGGAAGTTGCCAAGCCAATCACGGAGGACCGGACCGAGCTTCCGACAAGGAGCGAGGTTGCGATCGTCGGCGCGGGTTTCACCGGGCTCAATGCCGCACTCACGCTGGCGCGGGCCGGCAAAGAGGTCACCGTTCTGGATGCGGAGGCGCCGGGCTGGGGTGCCTCCTCCCGCAACGGCGGCATGTTGGGGCCGGGCTGGGCCACCTTCGATGCGGCGATGGCCTACGGTGCCGAAAAGGCCCGCTCCATCGTCGCGGAAAGCTTCCTCGCGCTCCAGCACGTCAAGGACATCGTCGCCCGCGAGGCCATCGCCTGCGATCTCGCGGTGGTCGGCTATTTCCGCGGTGCGATGACGCCGCGCCTCTACGATGCCATGGGTCGCAATCTCGACCGTATCCGCAAGGCAATGCCCTGCGATGCCTATCTCGTGCCCCGCGCGGAGCAGCAAGGCGAGATCGGCACAGACCTCTATCATGGCGGCCTCGCCATGCCCGGCTATGCGGGGCTGCATCCCGCGCGCTACGTCACGGGCCTGGCAGACGCGGCGCGGCGCGCCGGCGTCCGCATCTTCGGCGGGGCGAGGGTGTCGGCCATCGAGACCCAGGCCGGAGGATTCAGACTGTCCGTCGGCCGGGAGCGGATCGCCACAAGGCAGCTCCTCGTCGCCACCAACGGCTACACTGGTTCGCTCTTGCCTTTTCTGCAACGGCGGATCATCCCGATACGCAGCGCGATGATCGCGACCGAGCCGCTGCCAACCGCGGTAATGGACCGTCTCATCCCGAAACGGCGTATGCTGGCAGGAAGCCAGCGCGTCGTCACCTATTTCCGCCCCTCTCCCGACGGTACCCGCATCCTCTTCGGCGGACGAGTGCTCAAGCTGGCGGGCAACAACGTCGCGGCGGCCAACGCTGGCCATCTGCGCAAGCAGATGCTTCAGGTCTTCCCGGAACTGCGCGGGGGGAAGATCGCCCACTACTGGCACGGCCAAACCGGCTTCACCTTCGACAAGTTGCCGCATCTCGGCGAGCACGAGGGCATCTTCTATGCTTGCGGCTACAACGGCACCGGTATTGCCCGCGCGAGCTGGTTTGGCCACAAGATAGCGCAGCGCATGCTCGGCGAGGCTGAACATGCGAGCGCTTATGCCGACCTGCCGTTCCGCACAAGACCGCTTTACCGCGGCAGGCCCTGGTTCCTGCCGCTGGCAGTCGTCTTCTATGAGATACTGGATCGCTGGGACCAGCGCTGAGGCTGTTGCGGTGGGCCGCTCCAAACCTCGCTGCCCTGCGATCGCCGCGTCCTATTCGCTCGAGGACGGTTACGGCAACCCGCGGCTTATCGCTCCGGCCTTCGCACGCGCGATCCGAAGCTCACAAGCATGGTCAACTGATAGCGATACAGCGAATGAATTAGCTTGCGCTTTGCTTGTAAGCCTCTAAGCATCTATGTCTCCGCGCTTCCGAGTGGGGGTCAGCTGTGGAGGAAGCCGGGAGGCACTAACTTTGCTTGTCAGCACCCGCCCTGGGAGAGCGCCCATGAAACTGGACCGGATCGATATCAAGATCCTCTACGAACTACAGAAGAACGGGCGGATCACCAATGTCGAGCTTGCCGAGTTGGTCCATCTTTCGCCGAGCCCCTGCCTTATGCGGGTCAAGAAGCTGCAGGAAGAGGGTTACATCCAAGGATACTCCGCGCAGGTCAATATAGGCAAGCTCGGACAGACACTGACGGTCTTTACCGAGATTACCTTGAAGAACCACCGGCAGATTGATTTTGCCCGCTTCATCGCTGTAGTCGAAAAACTTGACCAAGTGGTCGAATGCCACCTCGTCTCGGGCGGTTATGACTATCTCGTTAAATTCATCACCGCTGGCATCGGCGAATATCAGCTCATCATGGAGCGCCTGACCGATATGGACATCGGCATCGACAAATACTTCAGCTACGTCGTGCTGAAGTCACCAGTCATCAAAGCGCACATGCCGCTGACCAGCCTGTTTCCCGTTTGAATTTCTTCTGCAGTGTCAGCGCGAGATCCTATCTCGCGGCTACCTTGGGACGCATCCCGCCCGGTAGGCATTAAAGCCGACAATACCCTTGACCAATTGTAAAATGGTGTTGTTTGCCTTTCAGGCAAGCTCTAGCCCAGTTGGCGTATCAAACCTTGCCCCACCTAACGACGCGACACTGATCTAGCCACTTGGTTGATAACGAAGCTCTCTGACAGTATGCAAAACGAAGAAGATGTGTGGCTCGACTTATCGTCGATCGTGAAGGTTTGGACAAATGCAGGCCCGTCAGCTCGAAGTTTTTTGTATGCTCATGCGGTGCGGGACAGTGACGAGCGCGGCCTCGATGCTCAACATCTCGCAACCTGCTCTCAGCCAAATCCTCCTCCACGCCGAAGACCAGCTCGGTTTCAAGCTTTTCAGCCGCATCCGAGGCAAACTCGTGCCGACAAGGGAGGCCGAGGAGCTCTATCCAGAATGTGAGCGGATTTTTGCCGAGCTTGGTGCGCTTCGAAGGCGGACAACGGATATGCGATTTGGTCGCACCGGTCTTATCCGGGTCGCTGCTTCGGCACCACCCGCCATGTCGATCGTTCCGAAGGCACTTCTCGCGTTCCGTGCCGCGCATCCCGATGTGGTGGTGCGATCGCTGATCGCACCACTCACAAACATCGTCGACATGATCCAGAACGGCGATGCACCGCTAGGTGTCGTGATGAACGACGGAGCGAGGCCGGGTATCGAGGTGGAAACGCTCGGCCATGCCGTTCTGGTCTGTATCGTGCCGGAAAACCACCGGCTGTCGGAGAGCGCTGAGATCGGCTTCGCCGATCTGCAGAACGAGACGCTGATTTCCTATCGTGCCGGGACGCTTCCTGGGCGCCTTCTTCTAAGCGCTGCGGCCGCCGAAAAGCAGATGTTCAATCCCGCTATCGAGATCGATATATCGATCACAGCTCTCCCCTTCGTCCGAGATGGCTTCGGCGTTGCTATCGTTGATGGACTGCTTCCATGGGAACAGTTTCCCGGCCTGGTGCGCCGGCCCTTGAAGCAGCGCACCACCGTTCCGATTGCGCTGCTGACCAGCAAGGACCGGCCCCTGACAGGTAGCCACAGCGACATGCGCGACAATCTTCGCGATGCCTGTGCCGCCGTGCTGAATGCAGACGGCCACAAGACCTGAGTGCTATTTTTGGCATCGACCGCCGCGTCAGGCGTCCCGTATCCACGCCGCGACCGGCAAGGGGCGCGCGGGCGCTTGATCGCGCAAACGCCCCGCCTCGGCGGGATCGATCGCTGCGGATTCGGCAATGATTTCTGCGGCCGCAAGCTGGCAACAGCGTCCCTGGCACCGGCCCATGCCCACCCGGGCAAGCGATTTCACGCGATTGGCGTCTGCCCCTCCCAGTGTGACGCCCTCCCTCAGTTGCGCTGCGGTCACACCCTCACACCGACATACTATCGTTTCATCGTCGAGGTGCCGGATCATCTGCGCCGGCCAGGGAAAGGCCCGCGTCATGGCCCGCGCGAAACGCTCGTAGCGGGCCAAACGGCGAAGATCGCCCGCGCTGTCCGCTCGGGTCAATCCCATGTCCGAAAGGCAGGCGTTTGCCGCGAGGCGACCGGCCAATTCGGCCCCGTCGGCTCCAAGGATGCGAAGGCCGTCCCCAGCAAGGTATACGCTGTCGCCCGCACGCCCCATGCGGTCGGCGCGCGGTAGCCATTGCGCCCAATCGCGATCGTAATCGAACTGGCAACCTGCCAAGGCGGCAAGCTGTGTCTCGGCCCGAAGGTGCCAGCCTAAGCCGACCATGTCGCAGGCGGTTCTGTGAAATTTGCCGCCCGCGTCGCGCCACCGAAGACCGACCGGGCCGCTGTCATCCGAATCGATGCCGGTGACGGTAACCCCGGCATGATAGAGCCGACCGAGCCTTGCTCGCATTGTCAGTCCGCGCAAGACGAGCCCCGGCCGGCTCATCATCCCCGGGAGGCCGGCAAGTTGATTTCGTATTCCGGACGTATCGAGAACGGCAGCCACGCCCGCGCCGGCCCTGAGGAGCTGGTAGGCCACAAGCGTCAGAAGGGGTCCGGACCCCACAAGGACGATGTTCCTGCCGAGCGCCACGCCCTGAGCCTTCAGCGCGATCTGGGTCGCACCAAGACTATAGACACCGGGCGCTTGCCAGCCGGGAATGGGCGCCACGCGGTCCATCGCCCCCGTCGCGAGGATCAGCCGGTCGTAGCCGATTTCACGGCGACCCATCGGCGTGAGCACATAAAGTACCCGTCCGGCACAGGAGAGAACGGAGCTCTGCGCTAGGAATTCGAGCTCATCGGAGGCGACCATGCTATCGAAAACACCGTGAAGGCCGACCGCCTTCCTTGCCTCGGACCCGTAGAGCTCCGCGGGCTTGCGCACGAAGCCCTCCGTGGGACGGCGATAGATCTGGCCACCGGCCCGAACGCCTTCATCGATCACGACAGGCCGTAAGCCTGCCGCAACCAGCGTCTCCGCTGCCCGGATGCCAGCAGGACCGGCGCCAACGATGACGACGCGTTCGTTAAGTCCCGTCACGACAGCCATCCTTCAGGCTCCGACGTCATCAGCCGCATTCCTTCGGTCAGAAGGGTGGAGCAAGCCCGGAGACGCGCACCATCCTCCTGCCAGAGCCAGCAATCCTGACAGGCACCCATGAGACAGAACCCGGCCCGCTTCTCCGGACCGAATTCCGATTGCCTGACTGCCTCCTTGACGGAGAGAACGGCCGTTAGGACCGTATCGCCCGCCAGAGCCTCGCAGTCGACTCCGTCGAGGCGGAAGCCGATGCGCGGCCTTCCCTGCTCGGCGAGCCGGACAAGCCGCCCGCCACCCTGTCGCGCCGAGATCATTCGGCCGCCTCTTTCACGATGGCCACGGGCTCAGGCATTTCCCTGAATCGCGCCCTCACATCGGAGAAAGCTGCCGCCACGCCGTCGGGTCCGGAGCGGCCGCCCATGCGGCGGAAAATTTCCGTCTTCGTGAAAAAACGCCAATGGATGGGAAGGCCCGCCAGTATCTCGGTCAACAGATCGTAGGCGGCGCGCGTCCACTGCGCTTCATAGTCGTCGCGCTCGGGACCATAATGGAACTGACTTATCGGCTGACGCATCTTCTTCCTGAGCGCCTGCGTCGCCGCTTCGTCGGCCACACCATCCTGAATCACGACGCCATAGTCCCGTTCGGCCGCCTCCTGCGAGACATAGCCGCGCGCCACATCCTGGACGACGCGCCAGACTTCCCGCTCGAGCGGATCACCTCGACCACCACCACCGGCAGAGCGGATTTCGAGCACGTCGCCGGGCTGCAGGATCGCCGTATCGATATTGCCGAGCCGGCGATAGTCGTCACGCCCCGGGTTGACCACCATGTCGGAAAGCCCTGCGGCCCGACCGCCGAGAAAGCCCCAGGGGCGAAAGACGCTGCGATCACGGTTGCGCGCCGTGATGCGGCTGCCGGGTGAAAAGACGCGGAACGCCATTTCGGTCGCGAGTCCGCCGCGCCAGCGCCCCGCCCCGCCGCTATCCCTTGCAAGGCCATACTTGACGAATTCGATCGGGACTTCGGTCTCGGTGATCTCGATCGGCGTGTTCTTCAGATAGGCCGCGTCGGCACCGGATCCATTCGTGCCGTCGCGATGCGGCATGCCGCCTCCGCCGCCCACAACCGGATTGACGGCGGCGATCACGGTCCGTCCGGTCCGTTCGTCCGTCGTCATCACGTTCACGATGCAATTGTTGCCGGCCGGCGCTGCCGGCAGCTTGTCCGGCACTGCCTGGCAGAAGGCGCCGAAGACGACCGAGCGTAGACGCGCGCATGTCAGCGAGCGCATGCCAACGGCGGCGGGGGAGACCGGATTGAGGACGCTGCCCTTCGGCGCGATGCAGGTAAAGGGTCGTGTCAGCCCGGTGTTGAGCAGGATCTTCGGATTGAGCGTGTAGAGAACGTAATAGACGCCGACGAGCAAAATCGTGTGCCGGGGATCGCCGCCGGACGGCACGTTGAGCGACGAACCAAGCTGTGGATCCGAGCCGGTGAAATCGAGGATCGCCTCGTCACCCTTTATCGTCAGGGTGAGTTTCAGTCGGCATGGATTGGCTTCGACAGAGTCCTCGTCGGCATAATCCACGAATTCCCAGGTGCCATCGGGCATCGAGCGGAGCAACGCGCGAGCCTGGGCCTCGGCATGGTCGAGCAGCCTTTCGGTCCCGGCGAGGAAGGCCTCCTTGCCGAACTTGTCGACCATCGCGAGGATCTTGCGCTCGCCGGTATTGAGAGCGCCGACCAGCGCCTTGATGTCACCGATATTAAGGTCGGGCTTCCGGACATTGGTCGTGATGATCTTGAGGATGTCCTCGTCAAAGACGCCCTCGTTCACCAGCTTCATCGGCGGGAAGCGAATGCCCTCCTGGTGGATTTCGGTAAGCGCCCGCGACAGCGATGCCGGGACGGCCCCCCCCATATCGGTGTTGTGGATGTGTCCGCCTGTCCAGGCGATGATCTCGCCGTCGTGGAAGACGGGCTTCCAGAGATGGGTATCGGGCGCATGGGTCGCCACGAAGCATGAATAGGGATCGTTGGTGAAGGCGACATCGCCCGGCTTGTAGCCATCGACCATGTCGATCGCGCGGGTATAGGTAAGGCCCGGATACCAGGTCGCGCCTAGCCCCATCGGGATGCCGAACGTATCGCCACGATGGTTGATCAGCATGACAGTAAAGTCTTCGGTCTCCTTGACGAAGGCCGAATGGGCGGTCCTTTGAAGGGTGTAGGCCATGTTCTCGGCCGCCGCTCGGGTGTGGTTGGCGAACACCTGAAGGTTCATAGGGTCGAACATGGACGGTTACTCCGGAAAGGTCAGTTGCAGGTTGAGGTGCCTGTCGACTTTGACCTCAGTGCCTGGGGGTATAGCGAACGTCGTGTCTTCCTGCGCCACGATGGCCGGACCCGAAAAGTGCCCGCCCGGACGAAGACGATCGCGCCGGTAGAGCCCGATGTCCGCGATGGCCTTGCCTATGAAGACTGGAATGTGCCTCTCCGGCTTCATCTCCGCTTCTTCGACCTGAGCCTCGACCGCAAGCTCCAGCATCGGTCCGGCACCGATCGCGGCAAGGCGCAGGTTGACGATTTCGATTTCGCCGTCCGCATCGTGGAAGTCATAAAGCCTTGCATGCATTGCGTGGAATGCCTGTTCGATGGCGTCGATATCCCCCTCTTCAAGCCAGCTAGCCAGGATGGGCACTTCGATCTCGAAGCTCTGCCCGACGTAACGCATGTCGGCGGCCAGATTGAGCGTCGCCGATCCGACATGCCCCTGCTTGGCCAGCCAGCTCCGTCCCTCGACCGACAGGTAATCGAGCGAACCTTGCAGGAGCGGCAGGGCGTCGCGCGTGAGTTCTGTAAAGACGGTCCGGATGAAATCGCCGCGCAGATCAGCCACCAGACCACCAAGCGCGGAAACGACGCCCGGCCGCGGCGGGCCGATGACTTTCGCCATTCGGAACTCCCGGGCAAGGAAAGCGCCGAGCATCGGACCTCCGCCGCCGAAGGGCATCAGGGTGAACTCTCTGAGATCGACGCCCGCACGCGAGGCGAGCTTTTCCACCTCGACAAACATTTCGGAGATCGCCACGTCGAGGATTGCCTGGGCCGCCTGCTCGGGCGTTCGGCCGATCTGTTCGGCGAGCGACGCAACGGCAGCCCTAGCGAGCGAAACGTCGATCTGCAGCTGTCCATAGGCCATCTGACTATGCCCCAGCCAACCGCAGACCGCCATGGCGTCTGTGACGGTCGCATGTTGGCCTCCCCGCCCGTAACAGGCGGGCCCGGGCGTCGATCCGGCCGATTCCGGCCCGACGCGCAGCACGCCATGGGCATCGACACTGGCGATCGAGCCGCCGCCGATCCCGATGGAGCTGACGGAAACCGATGGGATGTGCAGCGGGAATTCGCCGATCAACTCGCCCGTACCGAATTGGGGTTCGCCGTCGATGATGAGCGCAAAGTCGGCGGACGTCCCGCCGATGTCCAGTGTCAGGATATGTCTTTCTCCCGCGCGGCGGGCAAGCCAGGCGGCGCCGATCACGCCGGAAGCCGTTCCCGACAGAAGCATCTGAACGCAGGAGCGCTTGCCCTCGGCCGCATCCATCACGCCGCCGTTTGACTTGGTCAGCAGTGCCGGCGCCGTCACGCCGCGCGAGGCGAGCTTGTGTTCAAGCGCAGTCAGGTAGCCCGCCACGCGCGGATGGACATAACCGTTGAGAATGGCCGTCGTGGTTCGCTCATACTCACGGATGACCGGCCAGACCTCCGAGGAGGTGAAGACGAAGAGCTCGGGCGCAACCCTCTCAATTTCCGCTCGGACGGCCTCTTCCTGGGCGTCGTTGCGCCAGGAATGGAGAAGGGAAACGATCACACCTGCCGCGCCCTTGGACTTGGCACGGGCGGCAGCGCGAGCGACGGCCGAAAGATCCGGCGCCAGCGCCTCGGTTCCATCCGCCCGCAGACGGGCGGGAATTCCGAAGATCATGTCACGCGCGATCAATTGATCCGGACGTGAGCAGAAAAGTGAATACACGTCGGGCATGCGGAGCCGTGCGAGTTCCAGCACATCTTCGAAACCGGCATTCGTAAGGAGGGCGAGCGACACGCCCCGCCGTTGGATCACCGTATTGATGCCCACGGTCGTGCCGTGCACGAACCGACTTATCGCAGCAGGGTCGAGCTCCTCGCGATCGGCGAGGAGGGAGAGCCCGGTCATCAATTCCGCGCCAGGATCGTCCGGCGTCGTGAGAACCTTGAGGGACGCGACGCGCCCGCTTTGCGTTTCTAGTGCACAGAAGTCGATAAACGTTCCACCGATATCGACGCCAATCTTCCAGTCTTGCTGTTTGCGCTCATGCTCTTTGAGCGCCGCCTCACGTCCCATGTCGTATCCTCTCATTAAATTGACACAAGGCTGGCACGGATGCGGCTGTGAGGTCCAAGAGCGAAAAAACCGCCCCCCATAAGGTTTGCTTATACCCCTGGACGGCGGCGATCCCATAGGCCGGACTTATGGGAATGCGTCGAACTCGACTTTGACCCCGGCCCTTAAATCGTGAAGGCTCGGCTACTGACAAGCGCAGGACTGGACAGATCGAATGGATGCAATTGTTCTGGGCGGTGGGCTCATGGGAGCCGCGTCGACATTTTTTCTGGCCCGGCGCGGCATCCGGGTGACCCTGATCGAGCGCAACCGAGTCGGAACGGGTGCGACGATCGCTTCCTTCGGGAACATCCGCCGCAGCGGCCGCTACCTTCCGCAGCTTCCCCTCGCCTATCGTTCTCTGCAACTGTGGGGACAGGCGGCGAGTCTGCTCGGCCGCGATGTCGAATTCCGCGCGACGGGTCACCTGCGCTTCGCATTCACGGAAAAAGCCGTGAACGAAATGCGGACATTCGCAAAGGCCGCGAAGCCCTGGGGCCTGGATCTCGAAGAACTGGAGCCGAAAGACTTCAAGTCGCGCTTCCCCGGCCTCGGGAGCAGGGCCGTCGCGGCATCCTTCTCCCCCCAGGATGGCAGCGCAAATCCCCGCCTTGTTGCTCCTGCCTTTGCCGAAGCGGCTCGCCGCCTCGGTGTCACGATCGTGGAGGAGGCCGGCGTCGGCGCCATTACGAAGACAGCTTCCGGCTTCGAAGTCACGACGTCGAAAGGTCGCCACGCGGCGCAGGTCCTGCTCAATGCGGCCGGCGCGTGGGGCGCCAGGATCGCCGCACAGTTCGGCGAAAGCGTCCCCATCGCCGCCAAGGGTCCGCAGATGGGGGTGACCGAACCGCTACCCCATCGCATCTCTCCCGTCGTGGGCGTCTGGGGGCACGACCATGGCGGCGGCTATCTGCGACAGGTGGAGCGCGGCAACATCGTCTTTGGCGGCGGCGCGGAGCGCACGGACGTTTCGCTGGAGGCCGGTCATGCCAAGGCTGACCCGGCCCGCCTGCCGGGGCAGCTCCTGTCCCTGTTGCCGATCCTTCCGGCGCTCGCGAATCTTACCGTGATACGCACCTGGTCGGGCTGCGAGGGCTATGTCGGCGATGGTCTACCGGTGATGAGCCCATCGGCCACAACGCCGGGGCTTTTTCACGCTTTTGGCTTCTCCGGCCATGGGTTTCAGCTCGGACCGGGCGTCGGAGACGTCATGGCGGAGATGATCGCCACAGGAAAAACCGACACACCGCTGAACGATTTCCGGATCGAACGATTTGCCGGCGCCGAAGCTCGGGCCGGCGATCGCACACAGAGCATGGAGCAATAGGATGAGGCGATGAGTGAGTGTTTCTATGTTTTGCGCGTTGCCGGCTCTTCCGGTGCTACCGGCGCCGCACTCAACTGACTTCAACACCGGACGGGGAAAGCCCGCTAGCAGACGGGCACCCCGCCAACAACAGAAAGGGGAACGACATGAACGACAAGATCACCAATTGGACCCGCTCCGACGACGCCATGGTCGAAAACGCCATTCGTCGCGGCGCGACCCGCCGCGAACTGCTGCAGCTGCTGCTCGCGGGCGGGGTAGCGATGTCGGCAGGCAGCCTCGTGCTCGGCCGAGCCGATAACGCGGTTGCGGCAACACCGGTCTCCGGCGGCGCGCTCAAGGCGGCCGGTTGGTCATCCTCGACCGCCGATACGCTCGATCCGGCGAAGGCCTCGCTTTCAACTGATTACGTCCGCTGCTGCTCCTTCTACAACCGCCTCACCTTCCTCGACAGAAGCGGCACGCCGCAGATGGAACTCGCCGAGGCGATCGAGTCCAAGGATGCCCAGACCTGGACGATCAAGCTGAAGAGCGGCATCACCTTCCACGACGGCAAGCCGCTGACGGCCGAAGACGTGATCTTCTCGCTAAAGCGCCATCTCGATCCATCCGTCGGCTCGAAGGTCGCGAAGATCGCGGCCCAGATGACCGGCTTCAAGGCGGTCGACAAGCAGACCGTCGAGATTACCCTTGCCGACGCGAATGCCGACCTGCCGACCATCTTGTCGCTGCACCACTTCATGATCGTCGCCGACGGCACCACCGACTTCTCCAAGGGGAACGGCACCGGCGCCTTCATGCGAGAAGTCTTCGAGCCGGGCGTGCGCTCGGTCGCCGTCAAGAACAAGAACTACTGGAAGTCCGGCCCGCATGTCGATTCCTTCGAGTATTTCGCGATCAGCGACGACAGCTCACGCGTCAATGCACTGCTCTCCGGCGACATCCACCTGGCCGCCAACATCAATCCGCGCTCCATGCGCCTTGTCGAGAGCCAGGGCGACGGCTTCGTGTTGTCGAAGACCACCTCCGGCAACTACACGAACCTCAACATGCGCCTGGACATGGAGCCCGGCAGCAAGCGTGACTTCGTCGAGGGCATGAAGTACCTCGTCAACCGCGAGCAAATCGTCAAGTCGGCGCTCCGCGGCCTCGGCGAACTCGGCAACGACCAGCCGGTCTCGCCGGCCAACTTCTATCATAATGCCGACCTGAAGCCGCGGACCTTCGATCCCGAGAAGGCGAAGTTCCACTTCGAGAAGGCGGGCGTCCTCGGGCAATCGATTCCGGTGATCGCCTCGGAGGCAGCAACCTCATCGATCGACATGGCGATGATCATCCAGGCCTCCGCCGCCGAGATCGGCCTGAAGCTCGATGTCGAGCGCGTGCCCTCTGACGGCTATTGGGACAATTACTGGCTCAAGGCGCCGGTTCATTTCGGCAACATCAATCCGCGCCCGACGCCCGACATCCTGTTCTCGCTGCTCTACACGTCGGAAGCACCCTGGAACGAAAGCCATTACAAATCGGAGAAATTCGACAAGATGCTGATCGAGGCACGCGGCTCGCTCGACGAGCAGAAGCGCAAGTCGATCTATAACGAGATGCAGGTGATGGTCGCCAACGAAGCCGGCACTATCATCCCGGCCTATATCTCCAACGTCGATGCGAGCACCGCCAAGCTCAAGGGGCTCGAACCCAACCCGCTCGGCGGCCAGATGGGCTATGCCTTTGCGGAATATGTCTGGCTCGAGGCCTGATGAAGCGAAAAGGGGCTGGGGCTGCAGCCGCGCCGCCGCAGCCCGACCCGAACGATTTTAGCTTTATGCGAAAGGGAGCACGCGTGAACAACCGGCTCTTCCCTTGTCGCGAGCAGATTGCTCATTGCCTTGATCACGCTGGTGATCTTCGCCGTATTTTTCGGCGGGCGGCGCGTCTTGCCGCGAGATCGGCGGCCCGATACAAACCGGATGATGTTGAAGTGCTTGCCTTGCAAACAGCCCTGGAAAGCGCCGGGGCCGTCTTCATCCTTGACACGGCGGGGGCATCGGCGTGCGGCTGAAATTCTCAAAATCTGTCGCTAAAGGTATCGACATACTTGAGAATGAAGGCGGTATCGTTGCACCTGACCGGGTACCGTAGGTGCTCGTCCAAGCGGAGGATCAAGATAGCTCAAGGCTCTTGAGACGAGTGGACAGCGCCGCCTGCAATCATAGAAGCCTACAGGGGACTGCGATTAAATCATACTTTACCGAGCGAGATGAATAAGCATTGAGCCACATTGTCGAGGCTCCTCAAGCCCTGTCTAGGGCCTTTTTTCGAGGGCACATCGTTGCCTTCCAAGCTAACGGCGCGGGAGCAGCCATCCGAGATAGAGAAAGTCGAGGCTGCCATGAAGCTGATCGGGGCCAGAACACATCCAAGCGGCAAAACAGCTCGGCCCTGGGCGCTCCACCATTCATCAGGAAATGTGAAGCAGACACACTGTTCAATGTTTGAGAACTTGCTATTCCGCTGAACTCATGTGAAGGGGAGACATGTTATCGCTCGAGACACTCCTCACCTTCGTAGGTGCTGCCACTCTCCTGGCTTGGGTGCCGGGTCCCGATAATCTCTTTGTGCTGACCCAATCCGCTCTCTCTGGCAGGGCCGTAGGAATATACGTCACGCTTGGTCTCTGCGCTGGCCTAATCGTTCACACCGTAGCTGTCTCGCTCGGAGTAGCGGCGATTTTCCAAACCTCTCAGACAGCTTTCGATGCCCTCAAGATTGTAGGCGCGATCTATTTGCTCTACCTTTCCTACAAGGCCTTCACCTCGAAGCCCGATGAACCGGAGGGCATCAAAGGGCGAGCTAAGCCCGCTTGGCAGATGTTCGCCCGCGGCGTTATGATGAACGTCACCAATCCTAAGGTGGCGATTTTCTTCCTTGCTTTCCTACCGCAATTCACCGCGCCAGAGCGAGGTAGCGTTGTCCTCCAGATGCTGGCGCTCGGAGGTGTGTTCATCGTTTGCGCGTTCGCTTCCTTTGCGCTCATTTCCGTTCTCTCCGGGTCCCTCAGCAGCTGGCTACGGCGATCTTCAAAAAGTCGACTGTGGCTCGACCGCGCGGCTGGCGTGGTATTCGTGGGGATAGCGGTCAAAATTGCCACGTCAAATCGGTAGCGTCGCCTCTGGAATCCCAACTCTAAAATCGCCGCTGTCACCGGAAACCGAGGGTTCCTGCGACCTTTTCTAAGTGGCCCAATCGGATCACCCATGCTCCGCGCCCCCGCGGCGTTCCAGCTTCGATGGACCGAATGGTTGGCAAGCACGCCAACTCTCCCGCGCAGGGACCCAGAAATAGCGGCGGTCGTTTCTGATAACAAACGCACCTGCACGGGTTCGAGCCTGTCTCCACTGCAGCTTCTCTTCCAGGAGAGGTCCCCACAAAATTGGTGAATGCAAATTTCGCTGCCTCGTCGACGTTCGGGCATCCCAACGGATTGTTCAGTGTAGCTATACATTCAGTAAAGTGATTGCACGTTTATTTTGGCCAATAAGTTTATAATCTTCGCAGAGCGCTCGAGGTCAAAACCCGGAGTAGACGAATGACATTTTCGCTCCAAGTCAACGGCCGCAGTTACACTGCTGATGTAGACGGCGACACCCCGCTCCTTTGGGTGATTCGCGACGTGCTTGGTATGACAGGTACCAAGTTCGGGTGTGGACAAGCACTTTGTGGAGCCTGCACCGTCCACGTCGATGGCGTGGCCGCTCGTTCTTGCGTCACTTCCATAGAAAGCGTCGGAGAAAGCCAGGTCACGACGATCGAAGCCTTACATACTGTCGCGCATGGGAAGGCACTGCAGGATGCGTGGACCGAGCTTGAAGTCCCCCAATGCGGTTACTGTCAGTCAGGGCAGTTGATGTCTGCCGCAGCATTACTCAACGAAACCCCGAAGCCCACCGACGACGACATCGACAACGCAATGTCAGGCAACGTCTGTCGCTGCGGAACGTATCAGCGCGTCCGCGCCGCCATCAAGCGTGCAAGTGCAAGCGCCTAACGGGAGACAAGATCATGTCAAACAGTGCTCCCGGTCCAGAGTTGAACCGCCGCCTTTTCCTGAAAGCGACCGCTGCGGCTGGAGGTGGTCTCATCGTCAATCTCGCTCTCGGCCCCGGTATCTCTGCCAATGCCGCCGCGGATTTTGCTCCCAATGCTTTCATTCGCATTGACCGGAACGGCCTTGTTACGTTGGTCATGCCGCAAGTGGAAATGGGCCAGGGCATCTACACCGCCCAAGCAATGCTGCTCGCTGAAGAGCTGGAAATTGCACTTGATGATGTAAAGCTCGAGCATGCGCCCCTTAACGAGGCCCTGTACGCCCATCCAATGCTCGGGCGTCAGATGACGGGTGGTTCCACGTCAATACGCGCTTTCTGGACGCCCTTGCGTAGGGCCGGTGCGATGGCCCGTACCCTGCTCATTCGGGCCGCAGCAAAGGAGTGGGATGTCGATCCCGCAACCACGCGCGCCGAGGATGGCTTTGTTCTCAACGAGAACGGCACGAAGAAGCTAGCCTATGGCGTGTTGGTCGACATTGCTGCGTCGCTTCCTGCTCCTGATCCGGAAGATGTTGTGCTCAAGTCTCCGGAGCATTTCAAGCTCCTGGGTAGGTCCGCAAAGCGGTTGGATACGCCAGGCAAGGTCAACGGGTCGCTCAAGTATGGCATCGACGCATTTCCTGTTGGCACCAAGATCGCAGCGATCGCAATCGCGCCGGTTCTTGGCGGGAAGCCGAAGTCGGCCAATGAGCAGGCCGCACTCGCGATCAAGGGCGTTCGCCAGGTCGTGCTGACGGACAGCGCCGTGGCGGTCGTCGCGGATCATACCGGGGCGGCCAAGAAGGGGCTCGAGGCGGCGGCTATTGAGTGGGACGACGGTCCTAATGCACACGTGTCAAGCGCCGAAATCGTACGACATCTGGACCAGGAATCAGTAAAGCCAGGCGCCATAGCACGCAGCGAAGGCGACGTGGAGAAGGCGCTGGCGAGCGCAGCGCAGCGGATCGATGCCGTTTATCAATTGCCTTTCCTTTCCCACGCCGCGATGGAGCCGATGAACTGCACGGTGCACGTGCGCAAAGATGCTTGCGAACTTTGGGTCGGAACCCAGAACCTCTCCGCAGCCAAGCTCGCGACCGCGGCAGTTACCGGACTGCCGCCGGAGAAGATCACCATCAACAATCACATCGTCGGCGGCGGTTTTGGCCGCCGCCTCGAAGTCGACGGGATCATCCACGCCGTCAAGGTCGCGATGCAGGTCGACGGCCCGGTCAAGGTGATCTGGAGCCGCGAGGAAGATATTCAGCACGGATACTACCGCCCCTACTATTACGATCGAATGTCAGGGGGGATTGATGAGCAGGGAAACCCCGTCGCGTGGAGGCACCGTATCTCCGGATCTTCGATTTTTGCCCGCATCGCACCAGCCGCAATGAAGAACGGTGTGGATCCCGATGGCGTCGAGGGGGCGGTCCATCCACCATACAGGCTTCCGGCAATACAGGTCGAGTTCAACCAGGTCGAGCCACAAGGTGTGCTCACCAGTTGGTGGCGCGGTGTCGGGCCCGCCCACAACGTCTTTATGGTCGAGAGCTTCATCGATGAACTGGCCGCTGCAGCGAAAGTCGATCCGGTCGGATACCGCACGCGACTTTTGACGGATAATCCTCGTGCGTTGAAGGTGCTGGAACTGGCAGCAGAGAAGGCGGAGTGGGGCAAGCCGCTCCCCGCCAGGCAGGGCAGGGGTGTCGCCGTGCAGTTCGCATTCGGCACTTATCTCGCAATGATTGCCGACGCCACTGTCGGCGGCGACGGCGCGGTCAGGGTTACACGTATCGTCACGGCTGTAGACTGCGGATTGACAGTAAATCCCGATACGATTGCGGCCCAAATGGAAGGCGGCGCCTTGTACGGCCTCACGGCTGCTCTTTATGGCGCGATTACCCTCAAGGACGGCCGCGTCGAGCAAAGCAATTTTGACAATTACCTGCCGCTTCGCATCGATGAGGCACCCCACGTTGAAACCCATATTGTCCCGAGTGCCGAGCCGCCAGGAGGAATAGGTGAAGCGGCGACCGCAGCTGTGTTTCCAGCCGTCACCAACGCGATCTTTTCGGCAACTGGGAAACGTGTGCGAACGCTACCGGTCAATACCGATTACCTGAGGAAGGCCTAGAGCACGATGCAGATCCTGCCTATCCTTACCATAACGCCGCTCGTGCTTGTCATCTCTTCCGCCTCCGTGTTTGCAGAGGGAGACGCCATTCGCGGCAAACAGCTCTTCAATCGATGTGCAGCATGCCACTCGATCGAGGGCCAAAACAGGTCCGGACCGACTTTGAATGGCGTGTTCGGGCGGAAAGCCGGAGCGATAGAGAGCTACCGTTATTCCACGGCCATCCTGAATTCGAACATAATCTGGACCGACGACACGCTCGATGCATACTTGTCTGATCCAGCCAGGATGTTGCAGGGCACGCGCATGACCTTAACCGTTGTGAGACCTGACGATCGGGCGGACATTATCACGTATCTCAAAACGCTTGCTTACCCATAAGACCGCCTCGCCGCGCAGAACTTACATCATTTGGGCTTGTGGGCAGTTGAGCTGCCGCTGGCTAAGGCCAATGAGCGCCTCAGTTGGGAACAGGTCTCTATGAACGCACGCAGCTTTGGCTGGTTTTGCGTTGTCCTGGTGAAGTACAGAAAGAGACCATCGCTGCCTGGTGAATAGTCGAGCAGGACCGGTTCAAGCTGGCCGTTTGCAAGCTCTCTTGATGCGTGAAATGTCGACGAATAGATCAGGCCCAAGCCTTGCGATGCAATTTTCCGCATAAGCTCCCCGTCATTCACCGTCAGAGGGCCG
This sequence comes from Sinorhizobium sp. FG01, assembly GCF_002531875.1. Lineage (NCBI taxonomy): Bacteria > Pseudomonadati > Pseudomonadota > Alphaproteobacteria > Hyphomicrobiales > Rhizobiaceae > Sinorhizobium > Sinorhizobium sp. FG01. The sequence goes on along the minus strand of NZ_NWTB01000006.1, from coordinate 7,796 downwards.
TTCGGCTCTATGCGGACATTTTGTCCGTCCTCGAGGAATTCCCACCGATAGATGTCGCCCTTCTCCGGCCGGCGAAACCGGACGCATTGATGTTTCGTAAGATCGCCCGGCACCCGAGGGCGCCCATTTTCCCTGAAGTAGTCAGGTGATCCGAAGACCGCCCATTTGAAGGGCGGCGAAAGCCGCACCGCTATCATCTCCTTGGCGATATATGATCCGATGAGGATGCCCGCATCGTAACCGTCGGCGATAAAGTCACCATGCGTGTTGCTTACAGTTATATCGACCTTCACGTTCGGCCAGGCTTCGCGAAAAGCCGGTAGTATCGGCTCTATGACATGGGGCAACGCAAGGCGCTCGACAATAAGTTTTAAGGTGCCGGACGGTTCGTTTGAATGCTGGAGCGTCTCCCCCAGGCTCGTCTCGATGAGTTGCGCTGCAGGGGCAATTTTCGCAAGCAGGGTCTCCCCTGCCTCCGTCAATGATATCCGCCGTGTCGTGCGGTGGAAGAGCGGGGCTCCAAGACGCCGCTCAAGCTTCTGCAGCGCTTGGCTGATCGCGCCCGGCGTCACTTCAAGGTCAAGCGCAGCTTTTCGGACGCTCTGCCGCTTTGCAATAGCCAAAAACTCGGACAAACCATCGAATGTGTTTTGGCGGCCCATTTCATTCCTTTTCAAAGCACTTCGTCTTTACGACAGGTTCTGTTTAATACTGTGGGATAACGATGTAAATTTGAACCATACGTCCTGCCGTTCCGGTCGCGTTGCTCTGAGGAAGAAACTGGGCATCGTTGAACACTTCTCCGGCCTGAGCATGCTAATGGCAAGCTTCCGGGGACAGCCACCGCCGAGTGCTTTCCCTTTGCCTGAGATGGGTGGAGAAGGGATCGTCTGCTTTTGCCTGAAAAGGCACAGTCGCCGACATTCATCGGCTTGAAGGTCCGCTACCATAGGCTTTCAGAAATACCCGCACCGCCTCCTTGGCATAGCGACGCGTATCCGCGTCGCTATGCAGGTTCACCGGCTCGCTGAGCGCCCGCTTCGGCGTCCTGCTGGTCATGTTCCTCGGGTCCTCATCTTGTCGACCATGTAACGATGCCTGTTTTATCCGCCGACGAGGTCGAGCAACACGCTTGCAACGGCCTCGCCGTCATGCTGGCCCCGGGTCCAGGCGTCCTCATACTCGCCCGTGATCACCTTGTATTGATCGGATGAGTTCATCGCATGCGAGAGATAGGGGAACAACCCGACGGTCTTCTCAAATGGAAAGAAAACGCGGTTGGCCATGACATGCGTCAAGAGGGGGCGGCAGGACGTTTGCTCTTTGTGCCATTGGTCGGAAACGGCATTCAGGAGATCGCCCAGTGTCCTATCCGTTGTCTCTTTGCATTGCAGGATATTCCCGATCCAGACACGGGGGCAGTCCACATGCGAAAGGGCCTTGGCGATTCCTGCGATTTGCAGGTGCGGTAGTAAACTCGTGTAAAAGCTACCCGGTCCAAAGGCAACGAGGTCTGCGTTGGCGAGGGCTTCGAGCACCACTGGATTTGCCCGCGGTTGCGCCCCAGATTTTGTCGAGAGTTGCACATCGGCAATGCCTATCTTCGCATCTTCGTCAGCGAGCCTGGTGATCGCATCCTGACGCTCAATTATCTTGCCGTCTTTGAGCGTAGCGCTGAGCACCAGGTCGCTGTCCAAAGACGAGGTCCAGACGTCGCCCACGATGCTGCAGAGTTTGCGAAACACAAAAACGGCCGTGTTTACGTCGCCGTTGTGCGCTAAGCATGCGCCCGCGAGAATGAAGTTGCCGATACTTCCATTTCTAAAGTCAAAATCCCTTCCGACCGTGGAGGCGAATGTCTTTAGATAATTGAGAATAGCGCCTCTCAACCCGGGTTCCACACGCTCGAGAAGCGGATGCCTGCCCTCCGAATAGTAGAGGAATTCCGATAACGCACCTTCCTGGCCAAGATTGCTTGAGAGGCGAGCGTTGCAGATCTTTACGACGTCTCCCGCGCGGCCTTCGCCGTGCGCCATCGTCATTAGCGCCTGGCGCAGATCCCCCACGGCTAGGAGTCCAATCCTCTCACGAATCACCTTGGAGCTTCCGCCGCTATCCCAGGCGGGTACAATGCGGGTCACGTGAGCCTTACCGCAGAGCGCAATGTTGATGGCACGACAGGCGCTGCCACCGGAAAACAGGACTATGTGTTTCACGCAATGCTCCGGCGAATGTTCCGCGCTTCAGTTGTTGGAACCGTCGCGTTCCATCCAGGGACCCGACGGTTCCCGCTGCCTATTAGAGCCGCTGTAAGGCGCCCACCGCAAGAGGCGCGCTTCTCGCATGCGCCGAGCGCCCCGATCGGTGCACCACGCGATCTCTTGCGCAGAAGGGAGCATCCCGCGATGAGGAACGGCTAACCTCTACCAACTGGAGTCATCCAGGCCTTTTTCCGGGGTGGACGACCGCTCCGCAGGGTGATCGGGGTTTGATTTTGTCACCTGATCCGTGAGGTGGCTGGTAACCGTTCGAGCGACAGGCGTACTTCAGCCATGAAGCGCCAGCAGATCGGCATAGACACTCAGATTGCTGGCGAGCACCGGATGACCTTCCAGCAACGATTCGCGCTCGGTTGGAAAGGACAGGTAGGCGCCGCCGGCTTCTTTGACGAGGCACAAACCGGCCATGCAGTCCCAGGCGCGGGTGTGGGGCTCGTAGCAGCCGACGAGTCGCCCCGCCGCGACATAGGCGAGCATCAGTGCTCCTGAGCCATTGCGGATGAAATTGCCGCCCATGCCGAGGAGCGCGGCAATAACCTGGCCGACTCGCTCTGGTGCGACATAGCTGTTGCAACTAACTCCGATGATGGCGTTCTGGATCGTACGAGACGGATCAAGGCTCAATTTGCTCCCGTTGAGGCTCGCGCCTCTACCGGCAGCCGAAGCATAGACTTCGCCATCGCAGGGCACATGGATCACCCCGATGACCGGTATGCCGTCATGCAACACCGCGATCGACACGCACCAGATCGACATGCCGTTGACGAAGGGTGCAGTGCCGTCAATCGGGTCGACAATCCAGGTATAGCCGGATTCGCCCTCTGCATGACCGGATTCCTCTCCGAGGAAGCCATCTTCAGGAAGCTCCGCGGCAACGCGATTCCGGATCATCGTCTCGACATCGCGGTCAGCTATCGAAACGACATCCTGCGGATCGCGCTTGGTCTCGATCACCAGCGTCTCACGCTTGTTGAAGTAGTCGAGCGCGAGCGCTCCCGCTTCCTCGGCGATTGATTGCGCCAGTGCAAAGCGCCGATCAAGCCCCGCTTCATCCATGCTCATGCTATTTTTCCTTCCGAATGGGAGAAGTTTACGCAGTGATCAGCGCAACGCCACGGTTTTTGAAGCCGAGCGTGACATCGGCGTAGGGCGAAAAGCCACGATCGACGGCATGGTCGACGATGAACAAGGACCCGACATCGGTTTCCACCTCGTATTCGATATGATCGCCGAGATAGGCCGAATGCAACACGCGCCCCTTGATGCCCGTCCCGTTCTGGGTGTCCAGCGTGATTGCGCCCGGCCGTTTGGCGAGCTTGGCTGCGCCTGGCTTTGCGTTGCGTCCCTGCAGGCGGTGTTCGAGACCGCCGACTCGCACGATCGTCTGTTCGCCGTCGGTACCGACAATCTCGCAGGCAACGACATTCGCCTCGCCCATGAAATCGGCGATGAACGGCGAGGCCGGGGCTTCGTAAAGCTGACGCGGCGTACCGGATTGACTGATCTCTCCATCCTTCATCACGATGATCCGGTCGGACACGGCGAGTGCCTCATCCTGGTCATGCGTGACATAGACGGCGGTGAAGCCGAGCCGCTGCTGCAATTCGCGGATGTCGGTCCTGACCTTGCGACGCAGCCGCGCATCGAGATTGGAGAGCGGTTCGTCGAGGAGTAGCACCTGCGGTTCAAGAACCAGCGCGCGGGCAACCGCCACGCGTTGCTGCTGACCGCCGGAAAGCTCGGCTGGCAGGCGCTCGCCCATGCCGGCAAGGCCGACGAGCTTCAGGCCGTCATCCGCTTTCAATCGCGCCTGCCTCTTCCTCAGGCCGGAGGACTCAAGACCATAGGCGACGTTGTCGAGCGCGCTCATGTGCGGGAAGAGCGCGTAGGACTGGAAGACCATCGAGACGTCGCGGGCATTGGCCGGCAGCATCGTCACGTCCTTGCCGCCGATCAGGATGCGGCCCGAGGTCGGGTGTTCGAGGCCGGCGAGCATGCGCAGCGTCGTGGTCTTGCCGCAGCCCGAGGGGCCTAGCAGGGTGACCAGCGTGCCGGGCTCGATGATGAGCGACAGATCGGGAATGGCGGTGAAGGTGCCGAAGCTCTTGCGGACGTTCTCGAAAACGACGGAGCCGGGTTTGACGATGGTCATGCGGTTTTCTCCTGACCGACGGAAATGGGTGAAGCTTGAGAGAGGCCGGCGACCCGGTTTTCGCGGCGCAGCCGCCGCTCGCCGACGAGAAACTGGAAGCCGGTGATGACGATGATCATCACGACGATCAGCATGGAGGAATAGGCGATCGCCACGCCGTATTCGCCGTTCTCGACGAGGCCGACGATGTAGGACGTCGCCATGTTGTACTCGGCGCTGACGAGGAAGATGACGGCGCTGATCGAGGTAATTGCGCGTACGAAGGAATAGACGAGCGCGGCGGCGACATCCCTGTCGCGCCTATCCCAGAGGCACAACGTAAGCCGGGCGCGCGGTGACCGCTTTCGGCGCGTGGCCGTTGTCGCCGCCTAGCTGGCTGGGTGACCACATTCCACCCTGCAAGTTTCGATGGCAACCGGAAAGATCGACCCACTGCGGATATGGGGCCACGGCTCCCAACAGCCCACGCAATACAAGCCGGACCGCTGGATAGGTAAGGTGCGGCTCGTGACGCAAAGCGGCATGTCGACTTCCGGCTATCGGAAGGGACGAGCCGCCGTCTAGGATCACTATTTCAATGGCAGGAACAGTTCCGCTACCGTTTCATTCTCCGGCACTTCCGGGAAGAAGCTGAGCCTTTGGCAGTAGATCGGGAAATCTCGCGCCTCTTCCCCGCTTGCCGGCAGCCAGTCGCGATAGAGGTAGAGCACCGCCGGCTCCAGATTGTCGGTATTGCCGACGACACGCAAGACTGCGCAACGTCCCCCTGGGATCACGCCGACCTTGATCTGCTCGTCGTTTGGATCGATCGGCTGGTCGGTCCCGGCACATAAATCCACGCTATAATCGGCGGGCGACGCAGGACGCCGCTCGGAACGCCAGACGTTGAAGGTCGGGCTTGTCTTGGGCTGAAGGCCAGCGGTCTTGCGCCAGGCGATGAACCGCTGGATAGTGGCGGCGAGCGTCGCTGGGTCGCCCCGATGCTCCATGATCGCCACCGGCGTCGGGGCCACATCGCGGATCGTCACGTCCTCAGTCGTAAAAGTCTTCTGCATGAGCTTGCTCCTTGCGTTGTCGAGAGGCCCGAGGGCCGCAAGCCACGGCTCCCACTCGGGAGATTTCCGAAACGACGAAGGCGATTGCCCGAACCGTTGCCGAAAACGCGGGCGAAGGCGTCCGGTGCGTCGTAACCGGCATCCATCGCTATGTCTGTGACGCTTTGGGCGTCCCTGTATGCCAGTTGATATGAAGCGCGCTTCATCCGAGCGAGTTGGACATAGCGATGCACAGACAGTCCGAAGGTCGCCATGAACTGCCGGTGGAAATGATATTTCGAGAAGGCCGCGACATAACTCATGGTTTCCAGGTCGAGTTCGTCGTTCAGATGCTGGTCTATATGGTCTAGCACCCGCTGCATCCGGGCATGGTAGTTGCCTAGCGCTATCTTCATCGTCCTGTCCTCCATGGCCACAATTAGACGACCGCGCTGTGCTGCGCTCGACCGATCTTGCGGTTTGGCACGAAAAGGAGGATCACGAACGGACGCTTGCGGGCAACCTCAGTTTCAAGATGAAAGCCGGCCTGCGACGTCGGCAGTCGACAAGATCACTACCGCCGAGAGCTATCCTCGTGGCGCTGCCGAAGCCGCCTGTCCGGAAACCGGCCAAGTCGGCAAAATGTGCAGGTGTATAGAATGACCGCAATTGGGGAGCGAAGCGGACTTTGCAAAAGAGTTTGTCGCGACTATCCGGACTTCCAGAGTTCGACCACGCTTATGCAGGCAGGCCATTGAACGTGCGCAGAATTCTGTCGAGCAGCCTCTCCGACATAAAACGCCGCAGCGAGCGCACCTGGCTCGACTGCTTGCCCGCCGAATAGCGCAGCTTCGGCTTTTGGCATTGGCGGCCTGTTTTTCGTCAGTCGCCAGTTGGAATTGCTTCGGCGGGCCGGGATCGTGAACCGCGAGATCACGGCCTTTGTCGCCCAAGGACGCGCCTGCGACGAGTAACGGCAATGAACGCCACAGAGAGGAGGGTAGTGCATATCGGAAGCCAGTGGAGGGACTTCGCTCTGGACGCCGATAATGATAATCGTCTCTGCCGGACATCACGACATCCTTTTACAAGGCGAGTCGGACAAGAACTTGAGGTCCCAGAGTTGCCCAGAAGGGACTTAAAGGCGCTGCTCTCGGACTCTCAAAGGGGTCATCGCGGTAGCGACGGCTACCGGTGCTCGCCCCCGCGAACCGTTACAGCGTCAGACCGCCGCTGGGCTGCTGAAGACAGCGGGCTTGATCGACGTCGACGTTCTCTAAATCTCGCTAGCCGCTCGGGCGGGTCGACGAATATCACCAGCAAAAACGCCGCGGCCATGAATATGTACGTCGGAATACCCGTTTTGGCGCTCGCAAGAAAAGCAATCCAGATCGCAACCGCCATATACACGCCGATCGTGAAGGGGCTTGAAATTGCGCGCCAAGCGGTTTCTAAAACGCGTTCTTTCCATCCGGTGTTTGATGCCATAGCGGAAGACCCGATAGACCCGAGTTGATCGACAGCCGTCGTTCGCGGCCTTGCTCCTGACAGTATCTGGAACAAGCAGCAACACTCGCAATGGGCGCAGGACCTTTGCCCCTGGGAGTCGGACTAAGGTCCTATGGATGTGAGTTGGCAGACTGATTTAGAAACCAACTCACCACATGAGCGTTGACCCGGCACCTGGCGCAAGGAGACTGAACATGAAAATCGCGACCATGTTAGCCGCCGCCGGCATAGCATTGACCGCCTGTGCGGGGACCGCACTGGCCGATCCTTGGAAAGATGAGAGCGGTCATGGCCGCTGGCGTTGGCGCGGCTATTATGACGAACCCCGATACGAGCGGAGAGCCTACAAGGAAGAGTATCGTCGCGGCCGCTGCAAGATCGAGCGCAAGTGGGACGACGACGGGTACAAGGAAGAAATCAAGTGCAAAGGCCGCGCGCGGCCGATCTACGGTTATTACCACTATTAAGCCGTGCCGCAGAGTACTTGGAAAAGAGAGCGGTATCCTCTGCCCCCTCGGAGAGATGCTGCTCTATTTTGGCGACGTCAGTAGCGGTCACACCCCAGGGGCCGGCGTCACTAATTTTTGCCTGCAATCTGATTTATGCGACCCTTCAAGCTCCCAGACCCGGGAAGCAGCTCGCGAGCTGATCCTTACGGGTCGCTGGGAGACGTGACGCCCGCCTTTACCCAACTGCCAAACCACCCCCGTGCCTACTACCAGGCTGACGATCGACGGCGCGTGAAGGCGCTCAACCCCACCTGAAAACCGCACCTGCTCACGGCCGTGCTCTGATTGTGAACGAGCAATCCGGAACCAATCT
>NZ_NWTB01000062.1:0-1048 GCF_002531875.1 Sinorhizobium sp. FG01 | reverse complement strand
CATGGTCGCTCGCAAACGCGGATTTCCCGCCTTTGAGACACCTTGTTCGCGGTTAACGTTGCCGCTTTGCCAAGGAGAGGGGGCAAGCCCCGCGTAGGAGGCGATTTGCCGCCGATTGTCGAAGTGCCTGAACAGGCCTTCCGTGTAAAGTATCGTAGCGAACTCCGGGCCAATTCCTCTGATGCCCAAAAGCGCTGTCGCGCCCCGCGGCGTTTCCGGCGTCTCGTGGACGATCAAGGCATCTCGCTCTGCTTCTACGGCCTTGATTTGTGTGAGTATCAATTCGAGGCGATCAAGCTCTCTGCAGATCTCTGCCTTCAGGTGTTTTGACAGCGGACGGCCATCTCCAGTTCGAAGCTCGTCCAGACGCTGGCGACGGTCTCGATTTACCGGCTCGTACCCTCGTATTCCTTGCGTGAAGAGCAGCCCCTTGATGCGATTGACGTGGAAGACACGCTCCGCAATCAGAGTTTTCCGTTCCCGCCCGATCCGACGGTTGTCGTCCTCCTCGGGTGTGAGAAGTTTGACCATAGAGCAGGCCCGCGGCTCGCCCCGTTTCCAAGCCATCAAAGCGCGTATAAGTGTTTCGCCGTCGATGCGATCCGTCTTTGCCCGACGATGGCGGCGTGGCATGGCAATAGATGCAGCTTCCACAATATGGCTCTCGATCCAGGTTTCCTTGCTGAGGATGCGCCCCAGCCAGAAGCCATCAAGTCCGGCCTCCTGGATCACGACCAGCGGATAAAGCTTGTCCTTACGCCGCTGGGCTTTCTGGCGAAGGGCGGCAAAACACGAGAACAAGCCGGCGATATCGCCTCCGGTAACTGTATGGCGAGACAGCTTTTCACTTCCCGGCGATAGAGCTGTCACGAGCCATGTCGATTTGCTCAATTCCAACGAGACGAAAATTGCGCCAAGATCGACGGGGGTAGTGGTCTGCACTTGAGAATGATCTGCTGTCATCGGCATGATTGGCCTCCAGAGAGTTTTCTAGCGACCTCACTCTGCCACGGTGCAGACCGCTACTCACCCCTGATGGGATCTCAAG
>NZ_NWTB01000061.1:0-1179 GCF_002531875.1 Sinorhizobium sp. FG01 | reverse complement strand
TCGTTACTCGACGATGGAGGCGACGATGCCGGCGCCGACGGTGCGGCCGCCTTCACGGATAGCGAAGCGCAGCTTCTCTTCCATGGCGATCGGCACGATCAGCTCGACGTCGACCGTCACGTTGTCGCCCGGCATCACCATTTCCGTGCCTTCCGGCAGCGTCACGATGCCCGTCACGTCCGTCGTGCGGAAGTAGAACTGCGGGCGGTAGTTAGTGAAGAACGGCGTATGACGGCCGCCTTCTTCCTTCGTCAGGATGTAGGCTTCGGCCTTGAACTTGCGGTGCGGCTTGACCGAACCCGGCTTGCACAGAACCTGACCGCGCTCGACGCCGTTGCGGTCGACACCGCGCAGCAGCGCGCCGATGTTGTCGCCGGCCTGGCCCTGGTCGAGCAGCTTGCGGAACATTTCAACGCCCGTGCAGGTCGTCTTCGTCGTCGGACGGATGCCGACGATCTCGATTTCCTCACCGACCTTGACGATGCCGCGCTCGACGCGGCCGGTCACGACCGTGCCGCGGCCGGAGATCGAGAACACGTCTTCGATCGGCATCAGGAACGGCTGGTCGATCGGACGCTCCGGCGTCGGGATGTAGGCGTCGACCGCAGCCATCAGCTCGCGGATCGCGTCTTCGCCGATCTTCTTGTCGGAGTCTTCGAGAGCGGCAAGCGCCGAACCCTTGATGATCGGAATGTCGTCGCCCGGGAATTCGTAGGACGACAAGAGTTCGCGCACTTCCAGCTCGACGAGCTCGAGAAGCTCGGCGTCGTCGACCTGGTCGACCTTGTTCAGGAACACGACGATCGCCGGAACGCCGACCTGGCGGGCGAGCAGGATGTGCTCGCGGGTCTGCGGCATCGGGCCGTCGGCGGCGGACACGACCAGGATCGCGCCGTCCATCTGCGCCGCACCGGTGATCATGTTCTTGACGTAGTCGGCGTGGCCGGGGCAGTCGACGTGCGCATAGTGGCGGGCCGGCGTCTCGTATTCGACGTGCGCCGTCGAAATGGTGATGCCACGCGCCTTCTCTTCCGGCGCAGCGTCGATCTGGTCATACGCCTTGAATTCGCCGAAGTACTTGGTGATCGCTGCAGTCAGCGACGTCTTGCCATGGTCAACGTGGCCAATCGTGCCGATGTTGACGTGCGGCTTGTTGCGCTCGAATTTGCTCTTTGCCAT
>NZ_NWTB01000060.1:0-1258 GCF_002531875.1 Sinorhizobium sp. FG01 | reverse complement strand
TGTCGACAGAGCCAATACTTGCAAGAGGCGGGGCCTTACCGGTGGCCGAGATCGAGGACGTCATAGCAAAAGCAGTTGAGACCGTGACTAGATCTCGAAAATCTCCCGTGGGAGAGTGCTGAACGTCTCAACCCCGTATTCGGTGACCCGGAAAGTCTCACTGATCACGTAGCTGAGATCTTCGCCGATCCAGTTGCCGAGCATCAGATCGAAAGTCATGTTCGGCTTCAAGATGGTCAAATCGCCCTCTTTGAGACTGGCCGTCGGCTCTACCCATTCAATCCCCACTGCGTAGCCACATCGTGACTCCTTCTCGAAACCGGATTTGCGAAGGGTGGTGTTGAAAGCGGCAGCAACGTCGCTACATGTCGCACCCGGTTTGATGGCGGCAAGAGCCGCCTCCAGGCCAGCAACCTCCGCGTCATGAAGTCGGCGAAGTTGGTCGGAGGGTTTGCCAATCGAGAACGTGCGCATCAAGGGCGATACGTAACCGTGGCGCACCCCTCCGAAACAAAGGTTGACTTGGGAGCCTTCCCGGAAGATGTCCTCGGCCCACCGGATGTGCCAGGTGGACGTTCTTGGGCCGTTGCACAGCACGAAGTGGGTCAAATCCGTGCCCAGCTTGCCATTCGCCCCACGTATTAGCGTCGCGATGATTTCTGCTGCCGCTGCAGCCTCGGTTACGCCCGGACGAATTACTTCCTGCGCACGCAGCATCCCTGCATCTGTTATCGCCGCAGATTCACGCATGTAGGTAATTTCCAGATCGGACTTGACGCCTCTGATCCAGTCGACACTGTTGCCAACATCTACGATCTTTGCCTCGGGCGCCCTTACCCTAAATTTTTCGAGAGTTTGGGCGGGAAACAGCCTTGCCTCGATGCCGATGCGATTCCGTCCCAAGCCGCTGTCCAAGAGGAGATCTATTACCGCGTCCCAGCCATCCTTCTCTGGATCGGCAAGGAGAGCTTCCGGATAGCCAAAAATGCGTTCGCGGTCGATAAACGTCTGATGGATCGCCGCGGGGGCATCTTTGCGGCAGGCGATGAAGCTCGGCTCTTCATCTCTTAGATAAACAATAAGGGCCTGCGGCATCGAGCCGGTCTTGGACGTGTAGCCGGACAGATATGTGATGTTCGCGGTCGATTTGACTACCAGAACATCAACCTCTCGCCGCTCCATCTCCGCCTTAACGACGGACAGGCGCTGCAAGTATTCACTCCTGGGGAACGCCTGTGGTCCTCTCGGCATCGCCATT
>NZ_NWTB01000059.1:0-1340 GCF_002531875.1 Sinorhizobium sp. FG01 | reverse complement strand
CCAAACTGAAGAACGCGATCGCTGTCGCTGAATCCGGCCGGGAGGGAGAGACCCGCTTTTGGGGTGAGGTTGACGCATCGGATGCCAGCATGCGCCGCATCATCCAGCGGATAGCCGCAAAGTTTGACCGCGTGCATTTCTGCTATGAGGCCGGCCCGACCGGCTACGGCCTGCATCGATTGATCCGATCGCTTGGCCATGAATGTGTGGTGGTCGCTCCATCATTGATCCCCAGGAAGCCAGGCGACAGAGTAAAGACCAATCGTCGAGATGCCCTCGCGCTCGCCCGGCTATTGAGGGCCGGCGAGCTCACGGCAGTGTGGGTTCCTGATGAGGGCCATGAGGCGATGCGCGACCTCGTTCGCGCTCGAGCTGCTGCTGTCGAGACGTTGCGGGTTCACCGACAACAGATCAGTGCCTTTATGCTCAAACACAGTCGCATCTATCCACGCAAGAAGGGCTGGACGATGCGATACCTGCGCTGGCTGCAGGAGCAACAGTTCGATCATCCGGCGCATCAGATTGCGTTGCAGGAAATGGTCGAGGCGGTGCGCGTCTCGAAAGAGCGCGTCGAACGACTGGAGAAGGTGATCGAGGAGTTCGTCCCAACCTGGTCGCTGGCGCCGGTCATTCGAGCGCTGCAGACCCTGCGAGGGGTCGACCTGATCGTCGCCGTTACATTCGCCACGGAGGTCGGCGACGTGAGCCGATTTGAGAGCCCTCGCCAACTGATGGGCTATCTCGGCCTGGTCCCTGGTGAGCGATCAACGGGTGAGACGGTCAGACGGGGCTCGATCACCAAGGCCGGCAACGGTCGGGTTCGGCACATGCTGGTCGAGAGCGCCTGGACTTATCGGCATCCGCCGAAGGTCGGCACGAGAAAGCTCTACCTCATGGAGCAAGCCCCATCGAAAGTTCGAGAGATTGCATGGAAGGCTCAGAGCCGGCTGACATCTCGATATCGAATGCTCGCCACTCGGGGAAAGCGAACGACAGTGGTTTGCACGCCATTGCCCGCGAGCTGACCGGCTTCATGTGGGCTGTTGCAAGGGAGGCGCAGGCGATCAAATCATAAGTCGCCGAAGCGAACTTGCACCTCGCGCATGGGCGGAGGCGGGACAACGGCAGGGGAACACCCGTCAGACGCTTTGTGGCCGGCAATTGACCGACGCCCGTAGTAAGATCGGAACAGCCCCGGACGCACAATCGGGAATGCAGTAGCCAACCCGCGCATCAGAGCTTGATCACCGACGTCCTTCAGTTCCGCCTCCACCCATACGCGATCATCATCATGAACAGCCGTTCGTTTGGACGGTCGGTTCCTCGTGCCCAAAGCATTG
>NZ_NWTB01000058.1:0-1453 GCF_002531875.1 Sinorhizobium sp. FG01 | reverse complement strand
TCGACACCGCACCGCGGCTGAAGGTCTTGAAGACCGAAGAGCCGTCCGGCCGCAAGGCCGGCATCAAGGTGAAGTCGATCGCCGAGCTCGTCGACAAGCTCAAGTCCGAAGCCGGCGTGCTTTAAGTTTAAGGAAAGGGAGACTTTCATCATGGCCATTCTGCTTCTGGCTGACCACGACACCACCCACCTTTCCGACCAGACGGCCAAGGCGCTGACGGCGGCCTCCAAGATCGGCGGCGACGTCCACGTTCTCGTGGCCGGCGCGGGCGTCAAGGGCGTTGCCGAACAGGCCACCAAGCTTGCCGGCGTCGCCAAGGTGCTCGTAGCCGACGACGCAAGCCTTGCCAACAATCTTGCCGAGCCGCTCGCCGCCTTGATCGTCTCGCTCGCCGGTTCTTACGACACCATCATCGCCGCAGCCACCTCGGTCGGCAAGAACGTCCTGCCGCGCGTCGCCGCCCTCCTCGATGTCTCGCAGGTCTCGGAAATCATCGAGGTCGTCTCCGCCTATACCTTCAAGCGGCCGATCTATGCCGGCAATGCCATCCAGACGGTACAGATGAGCGAGCCCAAGCGGGTCATCACCGTCAGAACCACCGCCTTCCCGTCTGCCTCACAAGGCAGCACCTCGGCTGCCGTCGAACAGGTCCTGACGGCAGCCTCTTTCTCTCATCTGTCGAGGTTTGTATCGGACGCACTCTCCTCTTCCGACCGGCCGGAGCTGACCTCGGCGAAGATCATCATCTCCGGCGGCCGCGCGCTCGGTTCCTCGGAAAAGTTCCAGGAGGTGATCCTGCCGGTTGCCGACAAGCTTGGCGCCGCCGTCGGTGCATCGCGCGCCGCCGTCGATGCCGGCTATGCCCCGAACGACTGGCAGGTCGGCCAGACCGGCAAGGTGGTCGCGCCCGACCTCTACATCGCCTGCGGCATCTCCGGTGCCATCCAGCACCTCGCCGGCATGAAGGATTCGAAGGTGATCGTCGCCATCAACAAGGACGAGGAGGCACCGATCTTCCAGGTCGCCGACTACGGCCTCGTCGCCGATCTCTTCGACGTCCTGCCGGAACTGGAAGGGGCTCTGTAGCCCGCCATCTGTAGCAGCCGGTCAAAGGAAATTATCGTGCCGTCACTATTTGTTGCGAAAGAGCGTGACCCCGCGGAGGGCCGCGTCGCCGGTTCGGTCGACAGCGTCAAGAAGCTGACGTCGCTCGGCTTCGACGTGGTCGTCGAGGCCGGTGCCGGTTTGCTGTCGCGCGTCCCGGATCAGGAATACGAGAAGGCCGGGGCCCGGATCGGCGGGGCGGCGGATGCGGCGAGCGCCGACGTCATCCTCAAGGTGCGCCGGCCGACGGCCGAGGAAATTGCCGGCTACAGGTCCGGGGCGATCGTCATCGCCATCATGGATCCCTACGGCAACGACGCGGCGATCGCCGCGATGGCTGAGGCCGGGC
>NZ_NWTB01000057.1:0-1862 GCF_002531875.1 Sinorhizobium sp. FG01 | reverse complement strand
GCTGCGCTTCATTCTCTGGTCCTCTCAATGGGCCAGAGCTTACTTCAAAATGGATTATTTCAACGGGGCAAGGTCACAGCGCGTGTCCCATCCGCCAGGCCGTGGGTTGGCTTACCCCCAGAGCCTCGGCCAGACGCACCGAGGACAACCCTTTATCCGACTGCAGAATAAGCCACATGCCCTTCAACCAGACACTCAACGGTAGCTTTGTTGAATGCAGCGGCGTGTGGGTCGTCACCGTGAACTGGAACCGGCAATCGCCGCTGGAGCACTGATAGAGACCCGGACGCGCACGTCGCTTGCCCATATCGCGCCCGGCAATCGCGATCGAGCGCTTGTAACCACAGGCAGGGCAAACTCTTCCGGCCGGCCACACCATGCTTTGCAGCAATCGCCGACACTGCTCCTCATCGCGAAACGCCACGATCATATCTTCCGCGGTCCGAATGCTGGTCAGCGCTGCAAGCATCGTTTCCGACATTTTCATCTCCTTCGAATAATGCCCGAAGAATCGCACGGCAATCCCTAGACAGCAAGACTTTTGCTGTCTTTCGTTGATAAAGGCCATGTATCCACTGGAACGGCAATCCCGAATGTCGCGGCCGAAGGTGCTGCTATCTGGCCGCGGTGCCGGTGTTTTCATCGCGAATCGCTCGTTGCGCGCCGATCGCCCGAATGGGTACGTGCATCGCGATAAAAACCGGCCGACTTGTTTCTTTCGATCCTGACGACCTTGGCTCGGAAACCGGAAAGCATTTCACATACGCGGAAATCCGGAATAGCTGTAAGCAAATTGCTTACTCCGTATTGACAGCAGTAAGCACATTGTTTACATTGCCATCATTCGAAACAGCCAATGAGGCACTGCATGGAGAATAGATAAGCGGCTATGATTAAGTCATTTAAGAGCAAGGCTCTCAAAGAATTTTTTGAAATCGGGAAGTCCAGCAAAGTCCCGCAGGATTTGCAGAAGCGCATTAAGATCAGGCTCGACCGCCTGGAGCAAGCGAAGGACTTGAGTGAATTGAAGTTGCCGGGCTTCAATTTCCACTCCCTGAAAGGCTTCGAGCCGACACGATATACAATTCATGTCAATGGACCATGGTGCATCACCTTCGAATTTGAAAACGGTGACGCCTCGGCTGTTGATTTGGAGCAGTACCACTAACCAACCCCCGGCGCCAGTATCGGCTGGCGCTGGGAACTGCCCAAGAGAACACAGGCAGTTCCCTAGAAAGGACCAAATGGAGACGAGAATGGCTTATGATGTAGTAAGGCCCCTTCAGCGGTGCCCGTCTCATCCGGGCGCGTTACTCAATGACATCATACCGGAGACCGGAAAGAGCAAGGTTGAGATTGCAAACCTGCTCGGTATTTCCCGGCAGCAGTTGCACGATATCATCAGCGAGAGGAAGCCCGTTTCGCCTAACGTTGCGGCCCGCCTAGGCAAGCTTTTCGGTGATGGCGCTGCTGTATGGCTGCGCATGCAAGCTGCCTATGATGCATGGCAGGCCGAACACAACGTCGACCTGAGTGCGATTCCTACGCTGGAAACCGCATAAGCGCCTGAAATAGGCTAAACCGAACACGAAAGGCAGGCCGCAACGCCTGCCTTTCATCATTCTTAGAAGTTGAAAATTGCAAGCGACTTTTTGATCGTCACCGGCGAATGATCGCTCGGGTAGTTGGGCGCTGCGGGATGGAATTTTGAACAACCTATCCGGCCCCCAATGCTCCGGCGCCGCCTCAGAACCGGGCAATCACAGGATCTACAGTTCGATTCCACTCACATCAGGTTTTTTGTCAATGGTTCATTTTGATGGCATCACAAAGCCTCCTTTGTTCGCGGATCCACGGTCTGA
>NZ_NWTB01000056.1:0-2197 GCF_002531875.1 Sinorhizobium sp. FG01 | reverse complement strand
GGCAGCCTTATGCTCGGCCGCTACAGTGATTGTAAAATATATGTCAGCGATTACCGCCGGATGCGGTCCCGCACTCTAGAGCTCTTGAACCAAGTGGCCATGAAGGCTGACGTGGAGGTTATCTCTTACCACGACTTTCTCTGCGACCACACAACGTGCAAGACCGAGATCGACGGCAAATACCTTTACAGAGACAGCGGCCACCTTTCCTATGAAGGGTCAGAGCTCATCGCTCGAAAGACGAGACTTGCTGAGAGGCTGATCAGGGCTGCTCGATAGAGCACTTCGGCATGGTTCCGCGTCGACTTTTCAAGACTGAGTTTCTTTGCTGCTGATGGCCGTCACCGAAGTGCGCGGGACACCACGAGATCATGGGTGCCCGATCGATCTATGGCGTAGATGTATGCCATCCAAACAATCGATTTTACGAATTAGTGCGCATGCTTCATTGGAAGAAGATCAATTGACAGAAATCAAGTCCACCGACGCCTTCTGTCGGCGACGTTCTAAGTTATGAGCGAGTAAGTGGAAGATCTACCGAAATTCGAATCAGCAAAAATGTTCTAGAAGGAAACCACTTTCAGATCCTTGCTGCGGTTAGCTAATCGATAAGCATCATGCCTTGGGTCCGCAATTCATCCAGTTGGATCGAGAATTTCATCAGGTCTTCTATGCCGAGCGCGTTTCGAACTGATATCCAAGCCTTGCGGGGCTTGGCTGTTTTGCTGGTTGTCCTTTATCATGCCGGTGTTGAGCCGTTCGCCGCCGGCTATCTTGGTGTGGACATCTTTTTCGTGGTTTCGGGCTTTCTGATCACCAGTCTGATCAGGACGCAGCTTGAGCAATCACGGTTCAGCTTTGGGGAATTCTATTATCGTCGTGCGAAGCGTCTGTTGCCGGCGGCCTATGTCGTCATTGCGCTCACGACGATTGCTGCGCCTTTCTTCCTGTCAGATGTGGGCCTGCGGGAGTTCCATACTCAGGTAATCGGGGCGCTCACATTTACCGGCAACATCGTTTTCTGGTTTCAGTCGGACTATTTCGGGGGAGCCGCAGAAACGAAGCCCCTCCTGCATTTCTGGTCACTCGCCGTCGAAGAGCAGTATTATCTGCTACTTCCTGCTTTCTTGACTTTAACTCCCAGGAGATGGTGGCTCTTAGGAGTTAGCTTGCTACTCGTTGCGAGTTTGACGCTATGTCTATACGTGGCCTCTCGTGACCCATCCGCTGCATTTTATCTTTTGCCGACGCGCTTTTGGGAAATGGCCATTGGTTCGCTGGGGGCTTTGCTTCCGGCCAGTCCTCGCGTGGCTGCCAAGCTTTCGCTGCTGCGCCTCCCGGCGCTCCTGCTTCTCCTCGTTATTCCTATCGCCCCTGTCGGTTCCCAGCACCCGGGCGCAGATGCTGCACTGGTCTGTTTGGCAACCCTGATCCTCCTGCTTGTGCCGAGCAGGAGTAATTTGGCGGTGAGAGGCATGGCAAGGATCGGGGATATCTCGTACTCGCTCTATCTGATCCATTGGCCGGTGCTTGTCTATGTGCGGGCTGTTTGGCTGGGAGACCCTCCTGCGTTTGCGATCTACGCGGCGGTTTCCTTCTCAATTGTCGTGAGCTTAGCTCTTCACCGTTTCGTGGAGGAGCCGTTCCGCAACGGGATCGTCACATCTCGTGGACGGATGGCCTCAGGACTTCTCGCCGCATCGGTTTTTCTAGGCTTCTCGCCCGCAGTCGCCATTGCCGCGACCCAAAGCAAGGTTGACTTCGGCCAAATCCGGAGGATCAATTATGGCTTGGGAAGAGCATGTGATCTTACCCCGGGATCACCTCCTCAGGCTATCCCGGAGGCGTGCCAGACGGCGGACAGGCCCGAATTGCTGGTCTGGGGCGATTCATTTGCTATGGCACTTGTTCCCGGCCTGGCCAAAACAGTCGGTGAAGCCGGACTGGCTCAACTCACCATGAGCGGGTGCCTCCCCGCCGTCGGCGTTGCTGCCTTCTCGAGCCGGGCAGCGTCTCCATATCCCCGTGCCTTCGGCGAGGATTGTATTCGCTTCAATGACAGTGTTTTGGGCATCCTGAAGAACCAGCCGGAGATAAGAACCGTTGCAATCTCAAGCCCGTTTGACGCACCTGTATCCAACGACTTTATGCTGCTTAAGAGGACTGGTGATACCTTCACGGAGGTTGAAACATCGGT
>NZ_NWTB01000055.1:0-2352 GCF_002531875.1 Sinorhizobium sp. FG01 | reverse complement strand
TGGATGGCGTATTTGACCTCGACGCCGGCCGCCTTCAGCTGGTCGCCCATCTCGCGCAGCGCATGCTGGGCCTGGGCCACCGCCATGCCGTAGCCGGGCACGATGATCACCTTCGAGGCGTTTTGCATCAGGAAGGCGGCGTCGTCGGCCGAGCCCTGCTTGACGGTCCGCTGGATGCCGTCGTCGCCGCCGGCCGCCGCCGTCTCGCCGCCGAAGCCGCCGAGGATCACCGAGACGAACGAGCGGTTCATGCCCTTGCACATGATGTAGGAGAGGATCGCACCCGAAGAGCCGACCAGCGCCCCGGTGATGATCAGCGCCAGGTTGCCAAGCGTGAAGCCGATGCCGGCCGCCGCCCAGCCGGAATAGGAGTTGAGCATCGACACCACCACCGGCATGTCGGCGCCGCCGATCGGGATGATGATCAACACCCCGAGGACGAGCGACAGGGCGACGATCAGCCAGAACACCGTGGTGCTCTCGGTGAAGACCAGCATGATCACCAGCGCCACGAGTGCCGCCGCAAGGCCCGCATTGACGAGGTGGCGTGCCGGCAGGAGGATCGGCTTGCCCGACATGCGGCCGTCGAGCTTCAGGAAGGCGATCACCGAGCCGGTGAAGGTGATCGCGCCGATGGCGACGCCGAGCGACATTTCGACCAGCGCCTGCGAATGGATGTCGCCGATGGCGCCGATGCCGAAGCTTTCCGGCGCGTACATCGCCGCGGCCGCCACCATCACCGCGGCGAGGCCGACGAGCGAGTGGAAGGCGGCGACCAGCTGCGGCATCGCCGTCATGGCGATGCGCTTGGCGATATAGGCGCCGGCGCCGCCGCCGATCGCCAAGCCGGCGACGATCATCAGCAGGCCGCCGATCGACGGTCCGGCGAGCATGAGCGTCGTGACGATGGCGATACCCATACCGGTCATGCCATAGGCATTGCCCCTGCGGCTGGTCACCGGATGCGACAGGCCCCTCAGCGCCATGATGAACAGCACGCCGGAGACGAGATAGAGGAAGGCTGCGAAGTTAGCGTTCATCGGCCCGCCTCACTTGTCTTTTTTCTTGTACATGGCGAGCATCCGCTGGGTGACCAGGAAGCCGCCGAAGATGTTGACCGAGGCGAGCACCAGGGCGACGAAGCCGAAGCCGGTGGCAAGCCCGGAGGCCGAGATGCCGACCGCCAGCAGCGCGCCGACGACGATCACCGAGGAGATCGCATTGGTGACCGCCATCAAGGGCGTATGCAGCGCCGGCGTCACCGACCAGACGACGTAGTAGCCGACGAAGATCGCCAGCACGAAGATCGCCAGCCGGAAGACGAAAGGGTCGATCGCCCCGCCGGTGGCGCCATGCGCCACCGCGCCGGCCGCGTCCGGCACGTATTCGGCCGCGGTCCGCACCGCCTCCACCGCCCGTTTGAGGTCGGTGAGCGCCTTGTCGAGAAGTTCGTTCGCCATTTACTTGTCCCCCCCATTCGCGCCGCCGAAAGCCGGATGCACCATGGCGCCGCCGTGGGTCAGCGCCGTCGCCTTGACGAGCTCGTCCTCCATGTTCACCGCCAGCGCTTTCGTTTCCTTCGAGACCATCGTCTCCAGGAAGGTGACGAGGTTCTTGGCATAGAGGAGCGAGGCAGAGGCGGCGATGCGGCCCGGCACGTTGAGATGGCCGACGACCTTGACGCCGCCGATCTCGACGACCCTGCCGGCCTCGGCGCCTTCGACATTGCCGCCGCGCTCGACGGCAAGGTCGACGACGACCGAGCCGGGCTTCATCGAATCGAGCATCTGGCGGGTCACCAGCCGCGGCGCCGGCCGGCCGGGGATCAGCGCCGTGGTGACGACGATGTCCTGCTTGGCGATGTGCTCGGCGACCAGCGCTGCCTGCTTTGCCTGGTAGTCCTTCGACATTTCCTTGGCGTAGCCGCCGGCGGTCTCGGCCGCCTTGAACTCGTCGTCCTCGACGGCGATGAACTTGGCGCCGAGCGAGGCGACCTGCTCCTTGGCCGCCGGGCGGACGTCGGTCGCCGACACCATGGCGCCGAGCCGCCGTGCGGTGGCGATCGCCTGCAGGCCGGCAACGCCGGCGCCCATGACGAACACCTTGGCCGCCGGCACCGTGCCGGCCGCCGTCATCATCATCGGCAGCGCCCGGTCGTATTCATGCGCCGCGTCGACCACCGCCTGGTAGCCGGCAAGGTTCGCCTGCGAGGAAAGCACGTCCATCGATTGCGCCCGGGTGATGCGCGGCATCAGTTCCATCGCGAAGGCGGTCAGCCCGGCCTCAGCCATCGCGGCGATCGCCGCGTCGTTGCCGTAGGGATCCATGATGGCGATGACGATCGCCCCGGAC
>NZ_NWTB01000054.1:0-2696 GCF_002531875.1 Sinorhizobium sp. FG01 | reverse complement strand
TGCGTCAACCTCACCCCAAAAGCGGGTCTCTCCCTCCCGGCCGGATTCAGCGACAGCGATCGCGTTCTTCAGTTTGGCGACATCGATTCCTATAAAAGCTTCTCTATAATCTGCCACGGCTCGTCCTCCTGTGATGAGGATCGGCTCGGCCTGTCCGAGCAACCCTCGGAAGACCAGTGTAGGGCGAGCCACCTCAGGCACGAAGACGGACATACGGTCTTACAGCGTTTCGTCTCGGTCTTCTCAGCCTTCCGTAATCTCTTCGTCAGTCCACTCAAGACGCTCCGCCTTCCAGATCCATATCCATCGCCTCAATGCTATGGCGGAATGGAAGCTGCGACCAGAGCCCTCGCCTGATATCCTGTCAGCGGTCCCTTCACGTCGAACCTCAGACAACGTGACAGCGCCCAGACACCTCCCCGCGGGTTTGTCGGATCCGCAACACACGCATGTCGAACCAATCTCCTGTTTGGCCTCAGGCAAATAGTTGAAAACAACACCAGAGTACCGCCTTCGGTTCTATCAGCTAGGTTGGCACGAGTTTTGCGACTTAATTGCGAGGCGGCGGAAGCTGCTAAAACGGTATCACGTCCTTGGGTGAATTGCGATGGATCGAGGAAATGAACATGCTAGGTTTGCGTCAAAATCTCATTTTACGGGTAGGGCATCGGCAGAGCGACAATGCCTCCACCTCATAATGGACCCACCTGCGTCTCACCGTCTCCCTCTGCCAGCGTACGCTGACGTCGATGTCCGTCATGATTGCCACTCTTTTTTGAAAGTCGGCTTCTCGGCCTATCTCGGGACGCCGATCAATCCCCCGATCCCTGCGATTAAGACCACTGACGTCGTTGGCGGCATGGCGATCGCCACGATTAGAAGAGGAAACTGTATATGAGAAAGATCGTTGCAGCCAAGCTTCATGGCATCACTGTCACTGGCGCGGATCTGAACTACCACGGATCAATAACTCTCGACCCTGACCACTGCGACGAGGCGGGTATTTTTCCGATGGAATTCGTTGAGGTTTGGAATAGGTCCTCAGGCGCGCGAATCAGCACATACGTCATCTACGGTGAAAGGGGTTCTCGTTGCTGCGTGCTGAACGGAGCCGCTGCTCGCACATGTCAGGTCGGAGATGAGATGATCGTTTGCTCGTCCACATACATTGAGGAACATCAGATCGCAGTTATCAAGCCGCGAGTGCTGACGTTCGACCGGAACAATTCTGTCCGCGACCGAATGTTCTACGATGCTAGGATAAGGGATGATGGAACGGTGACGTTTGAGGTTCGCGAGGGCTCTCTCCTCGCGGTAAATCATAACGACAAGGAACTGGCCGTTCCCTGATAGCTTACGGGGCCGGAATGGGCGGTGAAGGACACCAAACGGAGAATGATCCCGCTTACTCAGATGGTCTTCGTGTGTTCCGAGCCCCAATTATAGCTGACCGCACTTCTTTCTGAAAGGCAATCTACAATGCAATTGGCGCTCATGTATGGCGGCCGCTCGGTGGAGCACGATGGGTCGATCGCGATGTACAACCACATCGCAGACGTCCTCAACAATGCTTCCAATGCGGATATTTCACCGGTATCCATCTACTACATCTCACGATCCGGGGACCTGCTCAGGCTCGCACTTGACGGGGATCGCCTTCCCAAGCACGACGAGTTCGCAACCCGCGCTGAAACGCATCCGCTCGCTTCTCTCGCTCACCTACTCAAGCGCGAAGGCCTTTTCGTCTTTTCACTTCTTCAGGGCCAGGACGGGGAGGATGGCCAAATCCAGGCTCTTGCCCAATTCCACGACATTCCGGGGAGCTTCGGCGACAAGACTGCGGCCATGCTCTCAGCGGATAAGTATCTGCAGGGCGTAGTTGCCAATCGACTTTGCCTAGAGTTGACTCCCATTCCGACGGTCCAAGTCTCCCAAGGCAATTTCGAAGCCGGCATCAAAGAAGCCCTGCGGCATCTTGCTGGCCCGTGTGTCCTCAAACCGAACACGCTTGGAGGATCCTTCCTCACCGAGTGCACAGACAAACTCTCAGAGGATGGCCTCCGTTCTTATTCCGAACGAATCGCTCCGTTTGACGCTTCGTTTTTGGTCCAGCAGCGAATTTTTGGAACGGAGTACACGTGCGGCATCTTAATCGACCACCACGAGATTATGCCGCTTCCGATTGCGCGGATCAACAATCCTTCGGGCTTCCTCGGGTATGTTCAGAAGAAGACGCGATCGAGTAGCTACTCTGTTGAGTTCCATGACGTAGAGGAGAAGCTTCAAACTCGCATCGCCTCAATTTCCACGAAGATTGCTCGGGAGTTCAGGCTCCACACATTCGGGCGCCTTGATTTCATCGTTGATGAGCAGCAACGTGTTCACTTCTTCGAAATCAACCTAGTCCCAGGACTGACGGCAAACTGCATGTTTACAAAGATGCTCGCAAAAGCGGGCTTTGACCTGTGCCACGTCATTCGGCTAGCTGCCTCCAACGAGGCGAATGCAAGGAACCGAGAGAAGATCCGCAAGATCGAGACCAGCCGCGTTTGCTAGGGAATACAGCCTAGCGGCGTGATCGTTTGCGCGAAATGTGCTGCTCGTCCGTTTCGGGTAGGAGCGTGACCTTGCCCCGTTGAAATAATCCATTTTGAAGTAAGCTCTGGCCCATTGAGAGGACCAGAGAATGAAGCGCA
>NZ_NWTB01000053.1:0-2833 GCF_002531875.1 Sinorhizobium sp. FG01 | reverse complement strand
TCGGAGGCGAAAGCCGCAAGCTGCGTCGAGGTGAGCGCCGCCACCTGCGCCGTGGTCAGTGCCTCGGCCTGATCGGAGGTCAGTGCTTCGATCTGCGCCGAAGTGAGCGCTGCGACACTCTTCGAGTTGAGCGCTGCGACCTGATCGGTGGAGAGGGCGGCGATGTTGTCGGTCGTCAGTGCCTTCACCTGCGTCGAGGTCAGGGCTCCGACCTGCGACGAGGTGAGCGCCACGATCTGATCCGAGGTAAGCGCGCCGACCTGGGCGGTCGAGAGCGCTGCGACCTGGCCGGTCTTCAGTGCCGCAGCCTGATCGGTCGAAAGGGCCGCGAGATTGTCGGTGGAAAGACCCGTCAGCGCGGTGACCGAGATTGCCGCGATATCGGTGGTGGAGAAGGTCGCCAGATCTTCGGAAGCGAAGGCGGCGAGCTGCGTCGAGCCGAGCGCGGCCACCTGCGCCGTCGTCAGAGCCTCAGCCTGATCGGAGCTCAGGGCGTCGATCTGGGTCGAGGTGAGCGCCGCGACCGTCTTCGAGTTCAGCGCCGCGACCTGATCGGTGGAGAGCGCGGCGACATTGTCGGTGGAGAGCACCGAAACCTGCGTCGAGCTCAGGGCTCCGACCTGGGACGTGGTGAGCGCGACGATCTGGTCCGAGGTGAGCGCCGCGATCTGGGCGGTTTTCAGCGCCGCGATCTGGGTGGTCTTCAACGCAGCGGCCTGGTCGGTGGACAGTGCCGCGACATTGTCGGTCGAGAGGCCTGCAAGGGCGGCGACGGTGATGGCCGCAATGTCTGCCGTCGAGAAGGTCGCGATATCTTCCGAGGCCAGGGCGCCAAGCTGGGCCATGGTCAAGGCGGCGACCTGCGCCGAGTTCAGCGCTTCGAGCTGATCGGAGCTCATCGCATCGATCTGCACCGTCGAAAGCGACGCCAGCGTCTTGGTGTTGAGCGCCGCGACCTGATCGGTGGTCAGTGCCGAGAGGCTGTCGGTGGTGATCGCGGAGGCCTGCGTCGAGGTCAGGGCACCGATCTGAGTGGTGCTCAGGGCGGCGATCTGGCCCGAGGTGAGGGCGGCGATCTGGGTGCTCTTCAGCGCTGCGACCTGGGTGGTCTTCAGTGCTGCGGCCTGATCGGTCGACAGGGCCGCGACATTGTCGGTGGAGAGGCCGGCGAGCGCTGCGACCGAGATCGCCGCGATGTCGGCGGTCGAGAAGGCTGCGATATCTTCCGAAGCGAGCGCAGAAAGTTGTGTCGAGCTGAGCGCGCCGACAAGAACCGAGGTCAGCGCCTCCACCTGAGTGGAGCTGAGCGCGCCGATCTGTGCCGTGCTCAAGGCCGCGACAGTCTTCGAGTTCAGCGCTGCCACCTGATCGGTGGAGAGTGCCGCGATATTTTCGGTGCTGATGGCGGACACCTGCGACGAGGTCAGCGCTGCGACCTGGGAGGAACTCAGGGCCACGATCTGGTCCGAAGTCAGGGCGGCGATTTGGGCGGTCTTCAGCGCCGCGACCTGGGTGGTCTTCAGCGCTGCGGCCTGATCGGTGGAGAGCGCCGCGACATTGTCGGTGGAAAGACCGGTCAGGGCAGTGACCGAGATTGCCGCAACGTCGGCGGTCGAGAACCCGGCGATGTCCTCCGAGGCGAAGGCCGCAATCTGGGTCGAGCTGAGCGATGCCACTTGAGCCGTGGTGAGAGCTTCGGCCTGGTCGGAAGTCAGGGCCTCTACCTGTGTGGAGCTCAGCGCTGCGACCGCCTTCGAGTTCAAGGCGGCGACCTGGTCGGTGGAGAGCGCGGCGACATTGTCGGTGGAGAGCGCCTTGACCTGCGTCGAGGTCAGGGCTCCGACCTGCGACGAGGTGAGCGCCACGACCTGATCCGAGGTGAGGGCGGCAATCTGCGTCGACTTCAGCGCCGCGACCTGGGTGGTCTTCAGCGCAGCCGCCTGGTCGGTGGAGAGTGCCGCGACGTTATCGGTGGAAAGACCTGCCAGCGCCGTGACGGTGATCGCCGCAATGTCGGCGGTCGAGAAGGCGGCGATATCCTCCGAGGCGAAGGCCGCGATCTGCGTCGAGGTGAGCGCGGCCACCTGGGCCGTGGTCAGAGCCTCGGCCTGGTCGGAAGTGAGCGCGCCGATCTGTGCGGATGTCAGAGCCGCGACCGCCTTCGAGTTGAGCGCTGCGACCTGGTCGGTGGAGAGTGCGGCAACATTATCTGTGGAGAGCGCCGCCACCTGTGTGGAGCTCAGCGCTCCGACCTGGGACGAGGTCAGCGCCACGACCTGGTCGGAGGTAAGGGCGGCGATCTGGGTGGTTTTCAGTGCTGCGAGCTGGCTGGTTTTCAGCGCTGCGGTCTGATCGGTGGACAGAGCGGCGACATTATCCGTAGAGAGACCCGACAGGGCGGTCGCGGTGATTGCCGCAATCTCCGAGGTCGAGAAAGTTCCGATATCCTCGGAAGCCAGCGCGGCAATATCGGCCGAATCGAAGGCGGCAATCTGAACGGCGGACAGAGCGTCGACCTGATCGGAGGTCAGCGCGCCGATCTGGGCCGAGCTCAGAGCTGCGACGGTCTTGGAGTTGAGCGCTGCGACCTGATCGGTGGAGAGCGCTGCGACATTGTCGGTGGAGAGTGCAGAAATCTGCGTCGAACTCAGGACGCCGACCTGCGACGAGGTGAGCGCCACGACCTGATCGGAGGTGAGGGCGGCGATCTGGGCGGTCTTCAGCGCGGCGACCTGGGTGGTCTTCAGCGCTGCGGCCTGATCGGTGGAGAGAGCTGCGACATTATCGGTGGAAAGACCGCCCAGCGCCGTGACCGTGATCGCTGCAATATCGG